>JAYRHW010000189.1:0-69796 GCA_041907145.1 Bdellovibrionota bacterium | reverse complement strand
TTTTCAGCTCATCGGATGCTTTGCAGAAGCTGTCTCAGGTCCGAGCCAAGAATTCGGTCGGAGCGTTTGCCGATTACGCGGCTGCGCTGGCTGCGTTTGTGCCGGGATTCGGAACAGGCGGCGCCATTGCCGCCCGTAGCGTCGGAAACCTTACTCGCCCATTCTATCCGGATGGAATTCAGGGGAACCAGCCGGGGCCGCTTTCGCTGGCCTTTCCCGGCAACGGAGCAGGCCGAAGCTGGAGCCCATTCAATACCGGGCTTCAATTAGACCTTGTCTTTCAGCGCCTGGTAGCCCCGCTTGGTGTACCGGCCGCCCCAAAGAGCTTGCCTGACTCCTGTACGGATAGCTCCGTTCTCGGCAGGAGGCTCGCAAACGGCATTCAAATTTTCCCGGGGGGAGTGCCTCTGTATCGCGGAAGCACCCTGGTTGGAGCAATAGGTATCTCCGGAGATGGTATTGACCAGGATGATTTCGTATCCTTTTTTGGCGCTAGTAGACGGGGACTCGATGAAGCCGGACACGCGGGGGTCGGCGATTCCGTTCTTGGTTTCAACGCCTCGCCGGCGTCTCGAGCTGATCGGCTGCCAATTGCGGGCTCGGCAACCAGGCTCCGCTACGTCAATTGTCCCGAGGCTCCGTTCATAGGCAGCGAGGAGCAGAATGTTTGTTCGTAGGTGGCTATTTTTCTGCTGCGTAGGAGCAATCCTCGGCGCTGCGCCCAGCGCTCATGCGGAAGACAAGGCAGTTATGTATCGCCAGCGTCCAGGCGAAGATGCCAAGCCGACTGAATTTCCCCCGTTTGTATATGAGTCGGTGCCGGATATTGAGAGTTCAGCCTCCGATTTTGTGCCGGTGCCGGATCGTTGGAGGCAGTTTTATGCCGGCAAGTGGTACGACCCCTACAATCAGAATGTTCTTAAAGCAGATATTCCGATTTTTGGCGCGCCGGGACAGGAGTGGTTTTTTGAAACGAGCATCATCTCGGATACTCTACTCGAGCGGCGCACTTTGCCGCTGCCCGTCGGAGGAGTTTCCACCGAACGTCCCGGCAGCAACAACACGTTTGGTAGCCATGATCAATTCGTAACCTCGCAGACGATTGTCGCTTCCTTTAGTCTGCTCAAGGGAAATACCAGCTTCAAACCACCAGATATGGAGTTTCGAATTACTCCGGCGTTTAATTTTAACTATGTTGATATCGACGAGCAGGGAGTGCTCTATGCTGATCCCGACAGGGGCAGCAGCAGAAGCGACGATCACCTGGGATTCACGGAGCTGTTTGCAGACTTTCATCTCAGCAATTTGACGCCGCGCTACGACTTTATTTCATCAAGAATCGGCATTCAGAAATTCATCTCTGATTTTCGAGGATTCATATACTCCGACGAGGCGCCCGGCCTCCGGTTCTTCGGCAATTACGACAATAACCGTTGGCAGTATAATCTGGCCTGGTTTTCAAGACTTGAGAAGGACACCAATAGCGGCATCAATAGCTTTGACTCCCGACATGAGGATGTCTTTGTCGCCAATCTTTTTCGCCAAGACGCGCCGGTGCTGGGGCATACTGCTCAGCTTAATATTGTCCATCGCGATGATAGGGCGGGAGACTTCAGTTCCAAGTATGACAATAATGGATTTCTAGTGCGTCCGGCCGCAATCGGAGACGAACGGGATAAGAATGTTTACAGCACTTACTTCGGGCTGACCGGGGACGGTCATTTTGGAAGAATCAATTCCTCTACCGCACTCTATTATGTATCAGGGCACGAGTCACATAACGCGATTGCCGGGCGGGATGTCGATATTAGTGCAGGCATGGCGGCTCTCGAACTTTCCTATGATATCGACTGGATTCGGTTGCGCGGATCGGCATTTTGGGCCTCAGGCGATAGAGACCCATTTGACGGTCGTGCCACTGGCTTCGATGCCATATCGGACAATCCAAATTTTGCCGGCGGAGACCTTTCCTACTGGCAGCGTCTCGGAATTCCACTGATTGGAGGGGGCGGAGTCTTCCTGACTAATCGCAACAGCCTCCTGCCGGATCTCAAGCCCGGAAAGGAGCATGGCCAGGCAAACTTCGTCAATCCAGGCATCAGGATTTTCAACTTGGGCGTGGATCTTGACCTCACTCCGAAATTGAAACTCGTCAACAATGCCAGCTATTTGCAGTTTGATGATACTTCGGTTCTTGAGACGCTGCGCCAGGACGGTTCAATCCCGAGAGGCATCGGCTTCGATTTCTCGACTGGTCTATTGTACCGGCCCTTTCTCAATAACAATGTCATTCTGCGAGTAGGTACCTCAGCTTTGGTCACGAATAACGGGTTTGAAAATCTATTTGGCGATCGAACTTTGTATGATGTTTTCGGTAATGTAATTCTTCAGTACTAATGCGAACCGCTCTTCTCCATATCGGTTCTCTTCTGCTCGTTGCCCTGACGGGCGTGGGGCTGGTCTATGCCGAGGATGAAAAGCCTGCGCCGCTGAACTTCAACATCAGTGTCAGCCAAATGGGGAGCAACAGCCTGGGGTGCAAGGACTGTCACAGCAAGTCTGATACGCTGACCATGCATAAGAACCCGGCGGTAGTTATCGGCTGCACGGATTGCCATGGCGGAAATTCGGCGGTGCGGGCCGCGGACCTTTCCCCCGGTACAGCTGCCTACGAGCATGCAAAGCAGTCTGCGCATGTGCTACCCCGAAGTCCGGAGAACTGGCCCAGTTCGGCCAATCCGAAGCACAGCTACACTGATTTGTTGAAAGAACCGCCCGAGTTTGTGCGCTTCGTCAATCCCGGAGATCTACGCGTGGCTCGTGAGACGTGCGGCGGTTGTCACGCCAAGGAAGTACACGCAGCTGAACGAAGTCTCATGACAACGTCGGCCATGCTTTGGGGAGGTGCTTCGTACAACAACAACATTCTTCCCTACAAGAAGTATGTTTTGGGAGAAAGCTATGACAGAAACGGATTGGCGCGTGAGATTCATGCCACTCAGCCGCCTACTCCAGAGCTAATCGCGAGAGGAGCGCTCGAGAAGCTCATTCCACTGCCGCAGTGGGAGGTAGTCCAGCCGGGTGATAATTTTCGTGTCTTTGAGCGGGGCGGGCAGTTCATTAAGAGCAGCTTTGCGGAAATTGGGCTGCCAAATCCTTTGGAAGAATCCGGCAAGCCTGATATTCGCGCTTCGAACCGCGGTCTGGGAACCGGGTCACGAGTAGCAATTCCGGTGCTCAATATTCATAAGACGCGTCTCAACGATCCGCACTTGTCGTTTCTCGGAACTAACGATCATCCGGGTGATTACCGCAGCAGCGGCTGCACAGGGTGCCATGTCGTCTATGCTAACGATAGGGATCCCTCACACTCCGGTCCTTACGCCAAATTTGGCAATGATGGCAAAACACAGACCGTCGATCCGACCATTCCGAAGGATGAAGAGGGACACCCGCTGCGCCACGAGTTCTCACGCGCCATTCCCACAAGCCAGTGCATGGTTTGCCATATGCATCAGCCCAATATGTTCGTGAACTCATTTCTTGGTTATACGATGTGGGATTATGAGTCGGATGCTCCGTCGATGTGGCCAAAGCAGCAACGGAACCCCACCGATGAAGAATTGCATCAGTCTTTGGAGCACAATCCCGAAGAGGCCGCGGCTCGCGGGCTTTGGACCGATAACCAGTTCTTGAAGAACGTCATCGACCTGAATTCTACACTCAAGGATACTCAGTTCGCCGATTACCACGGTCATGGTTGGAATTTTAGAGCCATTTTCAAGCGTGATCGAAAGGGTAATCTTCTAGATGCCAAGGGACGGCTAGTTTCTGCCAGCGACCCCGATAAATTCAAAAAGGCCGTGCATATGGCCGACATTCATGTCGACAAGGGCATGCACTGTGTTGATTGTCACTTTGACCAGGATGCGCATGGCGACGGCAATATGTACGGCGAAGTCGCCCAGGCGGTTGAGATTGGCTGCGAGGATTGCCACGGTTCAGTGGCGGCGCGTGCCACGCTCAAGACATCCGGTCCCGCAGCGCCTCCGGGCGGTCGAGATCTAAGTACCATGCGCACCCCCTTCGGCGATCTGCGCTTCCTATGGAAGGGGAGTGAGCTTTATCAACGTTCGACTCTTACGCAGGGGCTTGAGTGGAAGGTCAGGCAGGTCAGGGACTCGGTCGATCCAAACAGTCCCGACTTCAACGCCAAGTCCGCCAAGGCGAAACTTACAGCTCGGCTGACCGCTGAGCAAACCACGCCCAGCTCGGTCAGTTTGAAGCAGGTCGATGCGGCAGCGGACCAAGTTAAACTGCTTGCACACTCGAATGATAAAATGGCTTGTTTCACCTGCCATAGCTCGTGGATTACCGGGTGTGCGGGCTGCCACTTGCCGATTCAGGCAAACTGGATGAAGACATCGAACCACTATGACGGCAAGCTCACTCGCAATTGGGCCAGTTACAATCCTCAGGTTGCCCGTGATGAAATGTATCAGATTGGCCTGCACGGACCGGCGAAGGGAAACAAAATCGTGCCGGTGCGATCTTCAAGCGCGCTCATACTTAGCTCTACTGATATCAACCGGCAGAAGATCTACGTACAGCAGCCGCCGATATCGGCGGCCGGGTTTAGCTCGCAGGCTTTTGCGCCGCATTTCCCGCATACCGTGCGCACGGTCGAAACGAAGGGTTGTAATGACTGTCACGTCTCGAAGGCGAATGACAACAACGCAATCATGGCGCAGCTTTTGCTTTTGGGAACTAACTTCGTCAACTTCATGGGCTACCACAGCTACGTAGCAACCGGCAGTGCCGGCCTCGAGGCTGTGCAAGTCACCGAGTGGAGCGAGCCTCAAGCAGTCATCGGCAGTTATTTGCAACGATTTGCCTACCCCGATAACTTCAAGGCGCATCAAGATCGGGGACAGGAACTGCTGGAATCTCAGACTCATCATGGTGCCGGTGGGGTCACGAATACTATCCAGGCTCGAGGCGAATATGCCTGCACGACCGCGGGTACCGGAGGCTTCCGCTGCTATGATATCGCAAACGTCGGGAACAAGGGCTTTTCGGAACGAATCACGACCTCACCGGTCTCTCCGCTTGGACAGGATTTGCATGTACCAACCACGAATGCCACTTCGTTCGCATTCCCCACCACTATGCCGATAGCCCCGTTTAGAAAGCCGCTCGAGGAGAATCTCGAACAACCCATGCATCCGATCTACCACTACGCATATATTACCGATAGCGAGGAGGGTTTAATTGCCGTCAATGTCGACACGCTGGCTGATCGCGAACCAAGCAACAACTTTCTAAGTCGTGCGCTTACCTGGAACGAAGGGGGAATTTTGACTGGGGCACGAGCCATTACGTTGGCAGGTGCTCGGGCATTCATTGCAACCACAAATTCGCTGGTAATCATCGATCTTGATGAACCGCTCCAGCCAAAAGTGCTGGCGACTGTGCCGATGAACCACCCCACAGGCATCGCCGTGCAGTTTCGCTACGCCTTTGTCACCGCAGCGGATGGCTTTCACGTCGTAGACATCACGCATATAGATAAGGCGCACGAAATCGTGCATGCGCATATCGCCCTCCCTGACGCTCGTGGGCTTTATGTGGCGCGTACCTATGCCTATGTAGCGGGGGGCTCGCAAGGTTTAGTCATCGTGGATATTGAACGGCCTGAACAGCCCAAAGTCTATCAGGTCTTCAATGATGGAGGAAAAATCGATGATCTGAATGATGTAAAAGTGGCCACTACGAATGCCTCGCTCTTTGGCTATCTTGCGGATGGTAAGAACGGATTCAAGGTCCTCCAGTTAACCGATCCGGAGCGTGTACCAACCTTTTATGGATTTTCCCCCGAAGTAAAGCCGCTGGTGATTGCCCATCGTGCCACGCATGGCCCGGCTCTCTATATTTCGAAGCCGCTGGACCGCGACCGCGCCGTTGATGAAACTGGGCATCAGGTCAGTATCTTCGGGAGAATCGGCTCCCGGCCATTTAACGCTGCCGAGATGGAAAAGCTCTATCTAAACGCCGCGGGTAAGCTTTTCACGGTACCTTAGAAGACGACCTTGTAGGTTGTGTAAGGTTTAGATTGAGAAAATTGTCCACGCGGTAGCGAGAGTCGAAATAAAATGGACCACTAACGCGCAAAACTATCGGTCTTAAATGGAGCAAGGTCAGTTCCCTTGACGAAGCCTTGCGAGGGCTCGGAAATTTCTAGCCAGGGTCCGCGGTGGCCGACCACGGTTACCTTGGCCCCAACTTTCAAAGTCCCAACGCGCTTAGCTTCGGCTTTGGGCGCGTCCATCACCGCAGCCGTGGGTTCCAGCACAACCCAGGTTTCTTTACGCGCAGAGACCTCCCGCTGTGATAGAACGAAATCGCTGCGCCCTGGGTCTGCAATGAAGCGCGAGTCCTTGCGTTTACCGTGATAAACTTCTTCAGCTTCAGGCAAAAGCTGTTGGAGCCTGAGGAAGCGATCCTCGGAGGAGGGGTGCGAAGAAAGAAATGCAATCGGAAATCCTCCGAAATCGGGGTCATCCTTTATGCGTTCCCAAAAACTCACTGCTCTTTCGGGATCGAATCCCGCTTCAGCCATTAAGAAGAGCCCCACCTGATCGGCTTCCAGCTCTTTTCGCTTTAAGTCGGGATTAACCAACACCGCTTCCATCGTCGAGCGAACTAAGGAATCCGCGAGGCTGGCTAAAATGCCTACGGCGCCCTGAGCTGAAAGCACCTGCCCGGTGGCCGTTCCGGCGATGCCGGCTATCATGCTGCTCACTTCCTCCGAAGGATCGGGCAAGGTGTGACCTGCAAGGACGTGGCCAATTTCATGAGCCAAGATCGTCGCGAGTTCATCATCATCTCTGACGGTCTCTAGGATCCCGGTCCAGACGAAAATATAATTGCCGCGGGTAGCCGCGGCATTCTTGAAATCCGGATCCTTTAGCACGTAAATATGCCAAGGATTGCTGTTGGGGTTCTTTGTCTCCGTCAGTCGCTGAGCTATATCGCGCACTCTATTGATGCGAGTATCATCGGTGTCCAGCTCGTAGCGATCCATGAGTTGATTCAAGACCGCTTGTCCGTACTGCTCATCATCCGAGGCGACTTCAGTTTGCTCGGGCACTTCCCCGGGAGGCAGCAACGGGCGCTGCGACGCGCAGGCCGACAGAGTCAGGAGAAAAGTGAACAACAGATATCGCATTATGGGATCGGCAAAAATCTAAGCGCATATCGGAGCAGACTTATGGGACGGCGCCGGCAAGGAATCATATAAGAGGATCCGCGCTCGAGAAGTTGCGTGCATTCCCAGCGATCCTGCCCAAGCTCGGCGAGCTTTCGCTCCAGTTGCTCCGCAGTCACAGCATTGTCAACCTCTACTACTCGGTACTCGAATGTAAACATATCCTGAAATTGCTTTGTCGCGGTTGCCGAGATCTGGTCGCGACTAGGAGTGTATCCCTCTATGGTATTACTCGTGCTGCGAAAAAAATGCTTGATGTCACGGATAATGCCAGGCTCGCGCCCATCACCGGAGCCGCACCCGGACAGTTCCAGCAGCAGTCCGCCAATTACCAAGAGTTTCCCGATGCGCATGTTTCTTTCCTCTCCACCCACCGCTTATCAACACTTATCCTGTATTTCCGGCCTGCACAAAACCAGAACCTTTGCCTTAAGTGTAGCATGTCTGAATCTTTGATTATTCGACTCCCCTATAGTACGATGCAGCCTCCTAAAGCGTGTAAATTCTCGTTATTACAATAGGTTAGGGGCGTCGCTCACTATGATTCCTTCGAACTTCAAGCTGCAATATACCCCTCAGCAAATCGAATCGCAGGTGAAGCGGCTAGGCGAGGATATTAGCGCCTGGGCGAATGCCGTCTGGCAGGATTCGCATACCGACCTGGTAACCATTCCAGTGCTTAGAGGCGGGATTTTCTTCTTCGCTGATCTCGTTCGACAGATTCAGTCTTCCGTAGAGATCGCCCCGGTGCGTACCTGGGTCTATGAAAGCGGTGATAACAACGTGCAGCGAACCGAGGCGCGGGTAAGTATGGAGGATGTGCACGTGCGTGGCCGTTCCGTGCTGCTCGTGGATGACATCTGTGATTCCGGCAAGACACTGAAGCTGCTTACGAAGGCATTTTATGACGCAGGCGCGCTCAAGGTTCGCTCGGCTGTATTGATAAAGCGCGTCCTCGAAGAGGAGACCTTCAATCCTGAATGGGCAGCCTTCGAGTATAAGGGACCCGAGTGGATGGTCGGATATGGCATGGAAGATTGTAATCGTTGGCGTAATCTCCCTTCCATTTACATTATTCAACAGAGCTAATACGTGCAGACCGCGACAGCCGCAGCAGTAGTTCAATCGCCGTCGGCAAAGGCTGAGGGAATACGCTACGCGCTGGAGATAGTTGACCTAAGCAAGTCCTTTCGTCGCCAGACTCTCAAGGGCGGGTACACGACGCTCAAATCGTCTCTGCTCCGGTTTGCTTTCCCCAAGGCTGCGCCAGAAGGCAATATCACGAGAGCGATTCAAGATCTCACCATTCGTATCCCCCAGGGAGCTTCCGTAGGAATCATCGGCCGCAACGGCTCCGGTAAATCCACGCTGCTCAAACTCATCAGCGGCATTTACAAGCCGGACGCCGGCCGGGTGCAGCTTCACGGCAGGGTGGCAGCGTTGATCGAATTGGGTGCCGGTTTTCATCCCGATTTTACGGGGAGGGAGAACTTATACCTGGGCGGCGTCATGCACGGGCTCACGCGTGCGCAAATTGATGAGCGATTTGATGAAATAGTCTCCTTCGCTGAACTGGAAGCGGTAATAGACGATCCGGTGCGGACCTATTCTTCGGGTATGTTCATGAGGCTCGGCTTTAGTTTGGCCGTTCATACCGATCCCGATGTCTTGATCGTCGATGAAGTGCTGGCTGTCGGCGATGCCGCGTTCGTCAGCAAGTGCAAGGAGCGCATCGCGCGGCTCCGCAAGGAGGGGAAAACTCTTCTATTGGTGACGCATGACCTCGATGCCGTTGAGCGCTGGTGCGATGAAGCCGTATGGCTGCATGAGGGAATTGTTAGAGATCGCGGCGACCCGCGGCGTGTCATCGATCATTACCGGCAGTTCATCGAGCGAGGAGAGGAAGCCGAACTTGAACGTCATGAAGCACAGAGCCATCCGATAGCCGAATCCGAGCCCAAGACAGAGGCAGCGCGTTGGGGAAGCCGAGAGGTAGTTATCGATTCGGTGAGCTTGGTGGATGAGAAGGGCGAGGCCCGGCACCTGTTCCACACCGAAGATGCTTGCGGGATCGAGCTCCGATATTTGGTAAACGAGCAGGTTCCCAGCTGCGTATTTGGCATCGCCATTAATCGCGCCGATGGACTGGTCGTGTACGGGACGAATACCGATCTCGAGCGCCTAAGCTTGCCGCGGTTGGAAAAATCAGGGCGGCTTACCATCAAGCTCCCACGAATAGGCCTTTTGGAAGGATCCTACACGCTGGATGTGGCGGTGCACCGGGACGATGGATATCCCTTTGACTACCACAAGGCAGCGGTGTCCTTTGTCGTGCGGTCCACGCATAAGGATATCGGCGTATTCGCACCAGCGCATCAGTGGCTGCTCGACGGAAAGATTTTGCAGCTCAAGGCGGGAGAGTAATATTGTGCTTGAGAGCATACGTGAACTCTGGAAATTTCGTGCGCTGATTGGCGCGCTCGTTGGTCGGCATCTGGCCATGCGCTACCGCGGTTCGGCGCTGGGATTTTTATGGTCGTTCTTGAACCCGCTCTGCTTGATGCTCGTGTACACCCTGGTCTTTCAATTCTACCTTCGCTTCAACAGCGTCGAGAACTACACCATTTTTCTTTTTTGCGGACTGCTACCCTGGATATGGACCACGAGCGGACTTTCGGAGTCTACCTCGTCGATCGTATCGAGCGGACATCTCATTACCAAATCGATGTTTCCGGCGCATATACTGCCCTTCGTTGCTGTCATCACGACCATGGTAAATTTTTTGTTGTCACTACCCCTGTTGGCTGTCTTCATGTATGCCGCGCATATGCCGTTTCATTCCAGTCTACTGCTGCTGCCGTTCTGCATAGTGCTGCAGGCGCTGCTGCTCTATGGCGCCGGACTCTGTCTTTCGGCGCTCAACGTGCAGTTCCGAGACGTGCAGCATATTCTGGGTAATTTTCTAACTCTGCTGTTTTTCCTCTGCCCAGTCGTGTATCCCGCCAGTAACGTGCCGCAAGCCTTTCGATTTACTCTCGATATTAACCCTTTCGCGGGGTTGCTCATGATGTACCATAGCCTTGTTCTGGATGGGGTGGTGCCTGCCTTCTATTCCTGGGCGTATCTGATGGCCTGGGCCGGGGTAGCCCTGGTGCTCGGGAACATGGTGTACAGCCGGTTCCGCGACAGCTTTGCAGAGTTGTTATAACGTTCGGCCATGCGAGAAGTTCACCAGCTGGTACATACACTCAGTTACGGGGACGCCATTTCAGGCGAGGTGCTGGCGCTGCGCCGCTGCCTCCAGCAGATGGGGATCAGTTCGGAGATTTTCGCAATTAACGTTCACCCTAAGTACAAGTCACAAGCGCGAGATGTGCGTGACTTTCCGCAGGCCTTTTCGGGTGAGGTGATTCTCCATTACTCGCTGGGCTCCCCGCTCAATGATCTCTATCGTGGTCTTAGTACCGTTGGTCGAGCGTTGATATATCATAACTTGACCCCTGCACACTGGTTTCGCTCGACTAATCCTCGCATCGCGGCCGACATCGAGCGGGGACTGCGGGAATTGCCCGAACTCTGCAGACTTAGCGACTTACTTATCGCTGACTCGGCATTCAATGCGGGAGAACATAAAACGTTGGGATTCGATGCCAGTGTGCTCGAGCTCCCCATCGACTCAGAGAAATGGTCAGTGCCGGCTAATCCGGGTATATTATCGCTGCTGCAGAGCGATCCTTCGTTGCATGTGCTGCATGTCGGACGATTCGCGCCAAATAAGTGCGTCGAGGATATAATCAAGTGCTTCTACTTTCTGCAGAAACATATTCACCAGACCTCGAAATTATGGCTGGTAGGCATTGACATCGATACCGAGGTGTATTCATTCGGACTTAAGCGACTCGTTCAGCAGCTTGGCATCGACGAGAGCGTGCATTTTATAGGTCAACGCGACGATAGCGAATTGAAATCCCTGTATCAGGCTGCCAGCATGTATCTGTGTATGAGCGAGCATGAGGGCTTCTGCTTGCCGGTCATCGAGGCCATGCACTTCGGACTTCCCGTTATTTCGTTCGCTTCGTCAGCTCTGCCTCAGACGATTGGAGCTGGCGGCATACTCGTAAAGGAGAAGAAGCACCCTGAGATTGCGGAATTGATGTTTCGAGTGTACTCAGATGCTAAGCTGCGTACCCGAATGATCGAGGCAGGCAAGCAGCGAGCGTCAGAGCTGTCGGTCGAGAAATTCTCGGAGCAGGTGCAAGGTCTCCTCGCGCAATCTATTCGGCGCCGGTCGGCAAAATCCGCCACGGGTAGTTAAATATTCTATGTACTCGATCGGACTGGACACCAGCGCGCTCGACACGAGCTTTAAGAATCACGCATTGCGCGGAATCGGACGCTACGTGCAAGAGCTGCACCGCTACCTGAAGGGGTACTCCGGGGCCGGCTTGCAAGTGGGGTCCTTCGATCAAACTGCCTTCAAGGAGCCTTCTCTCGCACTGCGGTGTATTGATGCGCTTCCGGCCGGCAAACGCACCTTAAGCCAGCAAATCTTGTATCCATTGCGGCTCAGGAAGGGGGCGCTAAGCCAATTTGATGCGGTGCACTTTCCGGCGCATATGGATGCGCCGGCTTGGAGTCCAAAGCGCTACATTCTAACGGTGCTCGATCTTATTCCCCTGGTGCTCAAAGATCTCTATAAAGCCGACAAGCCTACCTGGCGTTTTGCGTTCGCCAGATTCTTGGAGATGCAGGCGATCAAGAATGCTTCGCTCATCGTTGCAATCAGCCATAACACCGCACGCGATGTGCACAGAATGTTGGGGGTGCCGGAAGACAGAATAGTCGTCACACACTTGGGCGTTGACCGGAAGTTTTTCGACGCCCAGGCGCCGCGCGATTTGCAGCCATTGTTATCCCGGTATCGGATTCCATCAGGCCGGCCCCTGGTTCTGTACGTCGGAGGAATTGATCAGCGTAAAAATGCGGCTGGATTATTGCACACGTTTAGTATTCTAAAGTGCATGAGCATCGAGCAGGGGCAAATCGCTCCTGTACTGCTCATGGCCGGCAACATTCAATCCGATGCCCAGTATACTAAGGTCGAGCACCTGATAAAGGTACTCGGCTTGGAAGCGGATGTGGTGACTCCGGGATTCGTAGACGATTCGGACCTTTTGCAGCTTTATGCTACTTGTGCGGTGTTTTTCTTCCCGAGCTTGTATGAGGGGTTCGGACTGCCACCTCTCGAAGCGATGGCGGCCGGAGCCCCGGTCGTAAGTTCTGGGACTTCGAGTATGCCGGAGGTCCTGGGTGATGCGGCACTCATGGTGGATCCGAATGACTTTGAACAGGCTGCGCGTGAATTGTTTGCCGTTCTGCATACTTCGGAGCTCTCTCAGCGATTGAAATCACGGGGCCCTGAGCAAGCGAAGCTTTTCACCTGGAGTAAGACCGGCGAGCAAACGCTCGCCGCCTACGAACGCCTTGCGGCCCAAGCGCAGGGAGCGTAGCGATGCCGTCAGGCAGCAAATCATCCTCTGAAGCAGCTCTCGTTGTGCTACCGAATTTCTTGCTAAAGCATGATCGAATATTTCTGACGCTGATTCTGCTGGCAGGACTGCTGCTGCGGCTGGATTTCCTATTCGCTAACCGCTTCGTTATAGACTCCGATGAGGCCATCGTCGGCCTCATGGCCAAGCATATTCTCGAAGGCAGGGATTTCCCGATTTTCTATTACGGGCAGCACTACATGGGCAGCCTTGAAGCCTTCTTCGCGGCAGGCCTATTTGCCGTCGTGGGAATTTCCTCGGTGGCGCTTAAGGTCGTCCCGCTTGTGTGTTCGTTGCTGTTTGTCGTGCTGCTCTATCAGATAGGTCTGGAGCTGGGCAGCAGAGGCGTTGCAAGGCTGGCAGCTTTGTTTGCAGCTTTGCCTCCCCAGCTTCTGGTGCTGTGGAGCTCGATGGCGCGCGGAGGGTACATGGAAATCCTGTGTATCGGCGGCTTCTCGATCGTACTCCTGCTGCGCTGGCTCCGCACCTCGCGACCCACGGAGTTGCAAACTGCCGCGATCGCCGCGTTTTTGGGCCTCGGCTGGTGGGTAAACAATCAAATTCTGTATTTCATTTTGCCTTCTGCCTTTTGTATAGCGACATCGTTGTACTCAGCGAACAGACATTCGCTCCCGGATTTGTTCAAGTCTTTGCTTCGCCATTCTCTGGCAGCAGCAGTTGCATTTCTCATCGGCGGCGCACCGTTTTGGATCTATAATCTTCGACATCATTTTGTTTCGTTCGAGATTGTCAAAGCCTCGGATGTTTCTGCAGTTTCCGAGCATACGGAGGGATTACTGAGCACCTCTTTGCCGATGCTCCTCGGAGCACGGCGTCAGTGGCACAAGGAAGATGTTTTCCCCGGAGCTTCCCAGGCCGCGTTTGGACTGTACGGCCTTCTTCTCGTGTATTTGTTATGGAAGCGGCGATTTGGGCTCAAGGCCTTGTGTGCCTTTCAGATTAGCCGCCGTGATCCGGTAGAGCTCTTCATGCTCTTGCTCATGACTATCGTCGCAGTATTTGTCACCAGCTCCTTTGGCTCGCTCGTACAGTCTCCGCGGTACTTGCTGCCGGCTTATGTCTCTATTTTCGTGCTTAGTGCCTGTGCAATCTCGTTGCTCGCCTTGCGTAGTCGAATTCTAGCTGGGGCTTTGACTTGCGGAGTTCTGCTATTGAATGTCTCGTCTTGGTACTTGGGCGGCAGGGCCCTGCCGGGAGAGCCATTCATTTATGAAGGGGAAAGGGTTTCCAAAGATCACCGTGAGTTGATTGGCTTTCTCGAGAAGGCTGGAATCGATTTTGTGCGAACTAACTATTGGATCGGGTATCGGCTGGCGTTCGAGACAAAGGAGCGAGTGCGATTCGCGATTTTTCATGAGCCCAAGGACGTTCGCATTCGCGACTATGAGCGCGATGCGGGAATTCGAGGCAAGAGCTATTTACCGTTAGTATTGGTTCCATCGCAGGCTAGAGTCGTGAGACGGGCCTTCGACCTAGAGGGCCTGCGGTACCAATCCGTATTGGTTTCCAATTATGAAGTGCTCTATGACCTGCATCCCAGCGAGTTGTCTCTTGTTCCCCTCGAGAGCAAGTTGCTTACCCCGTCAGCGACAGATGGACAGACCGCCGTCCTGCTCGGGGTGGACGGTAATCCAGGCACTCGCTGGGGTTCGGCGGCTCCACAGCGTCCTGGCATGGAGTATCGTATCGATATCGCTGCTGGCGAGACGATTCGCGGCGTCCGGTATGAGCTGGGCACTTGGGTGCATGATCAGCCGCGGGACTTAGGGATAGATCTCGTGCTGCGGAACGGGAACAAGCGCGTACTCCTTGATCCCGACGACTGGGAAGCGGTCCGCTACGCTCGGGACGATGCGACGTCCATGCTGTTCACCTTCGCATCGGCGGATATTCAGCGCATCATTTTGAGACAAATGGGAACGCAGCCGATTTTCGACTGGTCGATAGCAGAGGTTGAGGTGCTCAAGTGAAGAAGGTTCTTCGCACGTTATTTGCGCTGGCGATCTTGGTTGGGCTTGTCTATCTAGTCAGTCCCCAGGAGCTGCTTGTCGCGCTTGAGGACCTTTCGATGCGGGATATCGGGCGCCTGGCCTTGCTATCTATCGCCCTTATTTATGTTAGTGCGCTGAAGTGGAAGTTGTTCATCGAGTTTCTCAAGGCGCCGGTCTCGCTCGTGCGTCTCTTTGGTTTATATCTGGTCGGCTATTTCGTGAACTTGCTTATGCCGTCCTATGTCGGGGGAGACATCGTCCGCAGTTGGTACATCGGCAAGAAAGTTGGGCAACACGAGGCGCTGGCCGCGACTATTCTTGAACGTTACACCGGCCTCTTGGCCATGGTGCTCTTGGCTTTGTGCTTCATGTGGTTTGTGGACAATGTGACGGTGGAGATACGTATTGCTATCGCCTTGGTCGGCGTGGGTCTGGGCATTATCACCGTACTTGCCTTGGCAGATCGTCCGGCCCATCTTCTCGAGCGTTTTGCCATTTTGCGGCCCGTGCTCGTGGGCATGCACAAAGTTCAATCCGGGTTTCGGCTAGCGCGAGGGAATGTTCGTCTCTTGGGAACAACGCTGATACTGTCCTTTCTCTATCACTCTCTCACCGTGGTAAATACCGTAGTTGCTGCCCAGGCAGTGGGGTGGGAACATCCTCCTGTTTGGGATTTGTTCGTGGTCCTGCCGATCATTTTACTGGTGGGGTCGATTCCTGCTACGCCGAATGGGCTGGGTATTCAGGAGGGGGCGTTCTACTTCTTCTTGCATGGAATCGGTGCAACTCCGGCCCAAGCTCTTGGGGTGGCCGTAGTATTGCGAGCCAAGTCCTACGTTCTTGCCGTGCTCGGCGGCCTTGTGTGGCTGCGCATGAAAGGCGAAAATCCGAAATAGCCCAGACAGCGATACAATTCATGATTGCGATGAGTTCGGACCAGGAATCCCCAAAACAAGTACTGCTGAGTGACTATCGTCCACCGGCCTATCTCGTGCCGGCGATCCGTCTGCAGGTCGATATTCGAGCCGCAGAGACGGTCGTAACTTCGACATTAAGCTTGAAGCGAGGCACAGCAATGTCCGGGGAAGCTCTGCGCCTCGACGGCCGCAATCTCGAACTTCGAAGCATCGCGGTTAATGGCAGGCTGCTTCGCGAGACAGAATTTGTGCTGAGCCGTGAATCGCTGAGTATTCCGGACATCGGCGAGTCTGCAGAACTCTCGATAGTCACGGCGATTAAGCCGCGAGACAATAAATCGGGATTGGGCCTCTACGAGTCAAAGGGGATCCTTTGCACCCAAATGGAGGCCGAGGGGTTTCGATGTTTGACCTACTTCCCTGATCGTCCGGACGTGATGACGGCCTATGAGGTTACCATCGAGGCGGACAAGAAACAGTATCCGGTGCTTTTGTGCAACGGAAACAAGACCTCGCAGCGAGTGCTGGCCGGCGGCAGGCACGAAGCAACGTTCAAGGATCCCTTCCTAAAACCTTGCTATTTGTTTGCGTTGGTAGCTGGAGATTTGGGCGTCATCGAAGATCGTTTTGTGACCAAGAGTGGGAGATCCATCCTGCTTCAGATTTACTGCAGCCATGGCAATGAAGAGCGCTGCAGATTTGCCATGGAGTCCCTGCAGAAAGCCATGCGCTGGGACGAGGATGTTTATGGACTGGAGTATGACCTAGATACTTATGTCGTTGTTGTTGTCGATGACTTCAATGCCGGCGCCATGGAGAACAAGGGGTTGAACATTTTTAACGCCATGTATGTCTTGGCCGACCCCAGCTCGGCTCGTGATGAGGACTATATTGAAATCGAAGCGGTCATCGCCCACGAGTATTTCCATAACTATACGGGCAACAGGGTTACGCTGCGAAATTGGTTTCAACTTACGCTCAAGGAAGGACTTACGGTGCTCCGTGAGCAGGATTTCTCGGCTGACATGAATTCGGCCGCGGTGGAGCGCATTAAGAACGTGCGAATTGTGCGGGAGCGCCAATTTCTCGAGGACGCGGGCCCCAATGCGCATCCGATTCGCCCCGAATCGTATATCGAAATCGACAATTTCTATACCTCGACGGTATATCGCAAGGGAGCCGAAGTCATCGGAATGTTGAAAACACTGCTCGGCGAAGGCGTCTTCAATCGGGCCGTGCGAGAGTATTTGCGCCGCTTTGACGGACAAGCTGTACGCACCGAGGATTTCTTGCAGGTCATGCAGGACGTGAGCGGAGAGGACCTTTCGCAGTTTGCACTCTGGTATTCTCAAGCTGGGACTCCGGTGGTTAAGGTTCGGGAAGTTTTCGACGCGGCTTCAGGCAGGTATCGGCTGGAATTTTCTCAGTCTTCTCCGTTGATACAGGGCCAGGCGCAGGTGAAGCCGTTTGTCATTCCGATACGGATTGGACTGCTCGATGCAGCGGGGCGGGATGTAAAACTTGATGCCGTGCCAGGGCTAAAGTTCAGCGAGCGAGGCAGCTATGTCGACCTGCGGGCCGAATCTGCTGCGGTCGAGTGTAGGGGTTTGAAGGAGAGGCCGGTTCCATCGCTGCTGCGTAATTTTTCTGCTCCGGTAAAGATTGAATTTGATTACAGCGATGATGACTTAGCGTTTCTGCTTGCGCATGACAGTGATCCTTTCAATCGGTATGAGGCCGGGCAGCGGCTGGGGCTTCGATGTTTGCAGCAAGCTTACAGCGCGATAAAGCAGGGAAGAGATCCTCAGGTGTCGACTACTGTTTCCGAGGCTCTCGCGCGACTGTTGGTGGATGAGAAATTTGATGCGGCATTGAGGGCTCAAGCCCTGATGATGCCGAGCTTGCTTTCATTGTGTATGAGTCTTGAAACCCCGGACTTTGACGCGGCCTTCGCTGCCCGACGATTTTTCCTGCAGACATTGACGAGTAGAAATCGTGAAGTCTTCTGGGGGAGCTATCGCGACATAAGCAAGAGATTAGGCGGGATATATCGCCGGGACTCGAACTCAATGGGGTGGAGGTCTTTGAAGAACGTCTGTTTGGGGTATTTGGTCTCCGAGGAGAAGTCGGAGGCAGTGGCGGCTGCATTTGAACAATACAGATCGGCGGATAATATGACCGACTCCTACGCCGCACTGAGGTGCCTGGCTCTTGGTGACGGGCCGGAGAGAGGGCAGGCGTTGTCCCATTTCTATGACCGGTGGCGAGCGGATTCCGTGGTGATGGACATGTGGGTAAATGCACAAGTGGCCGTGCCCACGGGTGATGCGATTGAGGTGGTGAAGTTGCTTGAACGCAACCCCGCCATCGATTCCAAGAATCCCAATAAGATAAGCTCCCTGTATGGAACGTTTGCGGGCAATTTACCGCAGTTTCATCGATTATCGGGTGAGGGGTACACGTTCTTCGCTGATCGTATTTTGCAGGTCGATGCATTCAATCCGAATGTGGCGGCCGGGTTGGCAAAGTCGTTCCACTGGTTCATGCGATTGGACCCCGTTCGCCGCTCCGCCATGGAGCAAGCGCTTTCTCGACTGATTTCGACGCCTCATATCTCCAAGGGCCTCTTTGAAATCCTGCACCATACTCTCTATCAGGCCACCACAGGCGGGCCTCCTCGGTCTTAGTCGTAATCAGGCGGGTCCAGTCCGATTCTTCTCCCCAATGTGGCTGCGCCGGGACTAAGGGATATACGCCAATATAGCCGAGGCAATCGCACTGGTAGTACGGCCCTAGGTGGAGTGCGTAGGGGAGTTTCGTAACTTATTGAAGGGGCAAGATTTTCTGGCGCAGAACCTCAACGGTTTGCGCAAATTGCACGAAAGGCTTGGGGTGACCGGAGAGGAATAGGCCTCCCGGCAGTTTGAACAAAGCAGCGTGCAGTCACAGTCCCACGGTACATCACTCGGTCAGCTCCTGCGTCTTGCGCGGTTCGTCAGTGCATTTTTGCTGGCTACGGTTGCTGTGCTGCTCGTCATAAAGCCTGCGCACGCTGATACCTTTAAAATCCGCTTTTACTCAGATGCCGACCTTCCGCTCGACGGGATATCGGTAACCGGTAACTACGGTGTGAGCCGCCAGCCCGCTATGTTCAGCTCCAGTTCAGGTCTGGTGTCAATTATCACGGAGAATCTCGATTCGGCCACCCCCACGGTGACCTACTATCATCCTTCCAGAAATGTCTCATTCGATCCCCCTGAACTCCGCGTAAGTCGCGAAAATTGTCCGCAATTCAACTGCGACGTCAGAGTGCTTAGCGGAAATCAATCGTCGGTAGTGCGCTGGGTGGTCGCGAATTCGACTGGTCGGGGATTGGAAGGCATTCCAGTGACTAGCCCGAACGCGCTTGGTCCTTCGCAACGAGTGACCGACCGGGACGGTGCTGTTTTCTTCTCCGTCCCTCGTCTTGCGACAGTCTGTAACGATCGCGATGCCGATCTTGATAACAACTATGTAACTGCATTTGCAGTTAGTCCGAGCAATCAAGATTGCATCTTCACATCGCGCTCGACTCCAGCCAATCAAGTATGTCCTAACGCTAATGTCGTGAACGGATATGTTACTGCCGCATGCGCACCGGTCGCACCGCAGTCAGTCGGCTCGTCGGTTACCTATCAAATCCGGGTCGAGAGTTCGACGGGAGCGGGCGTGGCGGGAGTTGAGTTCCTGGGAGATTCCGGAGTGGCTGCGCTGACGAAGTCCGCCCGCAGTACTGACGGCAGCGGAAATCTCAGGATTACCACCGCACAGCTTGGCGTCGCCCCGAACACCATTATCAATCTTGTCCCGAAGGGAAACTTTCAGTTCTCGCCCCCGCGCATCGCGCTTACACCTACAGGCCCCACTACCAAGATCCTATTTCATGCCGTCACTAACGGAGTGAAGCAGAACGCAGTCGCTTGGCAGGTCTTAGACGCTAACTCGGATCCCATGAGCGGTGCTCGCATTACCGTACCGGATTTGTACGAAGATGGTCCGACTCTATCGCAAATCACGGATCAAAGCGGAAAGATTTACTTTCCGGCCGAGCAGCAGACTTTCTGTAATGACGACAACAGCGGCAAGCGAGATGACTATGTTCCCGTGATCGGTGCTCTGTCTGGCTACACCCTTGATCACGTGAGCACCACACCTTTCCGCTTTTGCGCCACGAGTAGTGCCTCGAGCGGTGAATTCATCGCGCGAGCTGGACAGTCTGGAACCCCGAAGCAGGGCATTAGCGGCGTTGTCTATAACCCTGATGGCTTTCCTCAGCCCGGCGCTGCCGTCTATCTTAACGAAGTAAATGTTGGCACCACGAATTCCCGCGGAGAATACGTCCTCAGCGTTAATGAAGGCGGCAGCTATTCGCTACGAGTCGCTTCGGGCAATATGGTTTTTGATCCGCTGCAAATTTCGTTCGTCGACGTGATGCGCGCATACGCCGGAGTCAATTTCCGCGCTGTTTTGCCGGTGCCATCAACACGGCTGCCGACCCGGGGTTCCATTTGCCCGGTCCAGGACTCCTACGTCGTCAGCGGGCGAGTGATCGATCAGTCTGGTCAGCCGATTTCACAAGCGGCAATCCTCAACAATCATGATGTTGTTACCTACACGGATGAGCAGGGGCACTATCAGTTTACTTCACCTGCCATTGCAAATAACTGGGTGTCAGTTGAGTATAATGATCGCTATTTTGATCCGGCTGCGGTTTCCATCCCGAACATTCGCTGCGACACTCCCGACATAGATTTCCGCGAAATAAACGTGCGCAGCTTCGTGTTATCCGGAACGGTGCTCGATTTCTGGGGCTATCAAATTCCAGGCGCCAAGATAACTCTCAATTATGACGAGCGGACCCGCAGCACTGAAACGAACGAGCAGGGTATCTACTCCATCACGGTTCCGGAGGGCTCGGAGTACATCGTTACGGCTGAATACCAGGATTCGTCCATGACGCCGGACCAATACACTGGAACTGCGGCACGCGACCTCTACTATCTCAATTTCCGTTCCAGTGCTCAGGTTGGTCCAACACCGACATCAACTCCGACAGCAACGAACACCCCGACTGCGACGCCGACTCGTACTGCGACGCCAACTCCGACCGTGACGTCGACTTCAACGGTAACTCCGACGGCAACGAGGACCGCCACCCCAACAAATACGGCTACGGTAACTGCCACTCCGACGAGAACTCCGACTTCGACGATAACCCCGACAGCTACTAGTACTGCTACGCCCTTGCCGACAGCAACATTCACGGCGACGGCGACTATTACTCCGACGGCGACTTCGACTGCTACGGCTACGAGAACCCCAACGGCTACAAATACGGCAACTCCTACCGTAACACCATCTCCGACCAAGACGC
This sequence comes from Bdellovibrionota bacterium, assembly GCA_041907145.1. Classification (GTDB taxonomy): domain Bacteria; phylum Bdellovibrionota_C; class UBA2361; order UBA2361; family JAFLCA01; genus JAFLCA01. Next base: position 48,638 of record JAYRHW010000189.1, on the reverse strand, counting down.
CGGTGGTTACGACCACCCCGACCGTAACAGCCACCGCCAGCGCTACACCTACGAACGACGGGGAGATAGTCTTCTGTCACGTAGCGCCCGGTAATCCGGAATCCACGCAAACGATGAGCATGTCGAAGGGCAAAGCTCATGAGCAGCACCTCGACAAGCATCCGTATGACTACGAGGGTCCTTGCGTTACTCCGACGGTAGCCCCGACAAGTACGCCGACAGCAACCAATTCTCCGACGGCAACGAGCACGCCGATGCCGACGAACACTGCGACCCCGACAAGAACTCCGTCACCAACCTTTACTCCGACGAGTACGCCAACGGCTACTAATTCGGCGACTCCGACCAGAACTCCGACTGCGACGGCTACTGCTACTCCGACAAGGACACCTACAGTAACTCCGACTGCGACTCCGACCTCGCCGGCCCTCTTGCGCTTGACGTCCCTATGTTCCGACGATCCAAGTTCCAAGCTCATGTGGCGCGTCCGTAATTCGAACAATTCAAATGTGCAGGTCGATTGGGATATGTACGCCACTAACTTCCGTGGCAGCTTCGTGGCTGCGGCAAATAGCGATACTACCTTTGAGACTCCGCGCGACTTCAATAGTGCCAATACGGTACGCATTTACGCCTTCGGCAGCCTCCATGACACCAAGGCATCAGGCTTAACTCAGTGCGTGCAGCCAACTGCAACGGCGACGCCTTCGGCAACTCCGACCTCGACAGCGACTCCAAAACCTGGCGAAACTCCGGATCCTACCGATACCCCAACCGCCACGCCGACCTGGACTCCGAGTCCGATTCCGAGCGCTACCCCGACCCCGATGGCCTTCCTTATGGGCGGAGAACTCAAGAGCAGCCAAAATGGACGTAAACTGTCGGCCAGCGAGAAGAGCCAACTGAAGACTTTCGATATAAAGATCATCGCCAACTGCGCGACCATGGGCCGCTACTCCTTCGGTATTGATAGCAACTTCCGCTGGAACGGCATCCTCCCTGACGACTATTGCCGCATCGAGCTCTCTGGCGAATCAGCCACCGGGCGCTTGGAAGTAACCTCGGTGCCGGTATCGTACGTGGGATGGACCGAGGATCTTGACAAGAAGGAATCCGATCTCGGTGGGTTGCACTTTGCGGTCCGCGTTCGTCCCAATTCTTCGTCCGGAAGTTCGAGTACTGGATCCAAGAAGAAGGTCGCGCCGACCCCCAAACCGAAGTCTAGAGCAGCGAGGAGGTAGCAAGAGATGAAACGTATCGCGCTACTTTCACTGTTGCTTGCTGCCGGATCGGCTTTTGCTCAGGAGGTCGAGGTCACTGATACCTACGTCAAGGGCCAGTATGTCATGAAGCGGGAGCTTGCTGCGCCGCTTCAACAAAAGGCTCTCGATGCGTTAGAGGAGGCCTCTCCCCGCGAGCTCTTTATCGCGGATGAAACGGACCATGCGACACTGGTGGTCGAGGCCGATACGCCCCTTGATGGTGAGCCTCAGGCCTCTGACTTAGCATCGGTGACCCGCTGGAATCCCTGCGCCGCTCTCAAAGCGAGAAATCGTGCAGAAGTTTTGAAAGTTCGTCGTGCTGGTTTGGCGGGCCGCATCAATGTCCATCAGCATACGGTGAATCGCGGTTTCTCTTGCAGTCTGAACGTCGTATTCAATGCGCTCAAGAGCCCGGGAGATACCTATTTGGCCTACCAATGGGCGGTATCGTCGATGAAAATGACGCAGGCCTGGGACATGTGTACCGGCTCTCCGGACACGATAGTGGCAGTCATTGACACGGGTGCCGACTACACCCATCCCGATCTCGCCGATGTCATCTGGACCAATCCGCGAGAAATTGCTGGCAACAATCGAGACGATGATGGGAACGGCATAGTCGACGACATTCATGGATTCAACGCGGTCAGCAGCAACGGCAACCCTTTTGACGATAATGGGCACGGCACGCATGTCAGTGGAACTATCGGTGCATCCTTTGACAACAATCTGGGCGTTGCCGGCATCGCAGGGAAGGTACAAATAATCCCGGTAAAGTTCTTGAACTCTCAGGGCAGTGGCCAACTATACGATGCAATTAGGGCTCTGGACTATGTAAACAACCTCAAGAAGAGCGGAGTGAACATCGTTGCTACCAACAATTCCTGGGGCGGCGGCGGTCGAATTCCGGAACTTGAGGCTGCGATTGCCGCTTCGCGTGATCTTGATATTCTCTTCATCGCGGCGGCCGGCAACTCATCCATCAATATGGACAGCTCGCCTCAGTATCCGGCCAGCTATCCTTTGTCTAATGTGATTTCAGTCGCTGCAGTAGACTCCAACGGTGACCTGGCCTCATTCTCCAATTACGGTGGAAGCAGCGTCATGATTGCGGCACCTGGTGTTTCAATTGCCAGCACATACCCAGGCAACAAATACGTGTACCTGCAGGGCACCTCGATGGCGTGTCCGCATATAACTGGCGCCATAGCGCTGCTTAAGTCGTTCCGCCCAAGTTTACACGCCACTGAACTAAAAAAGACTCTTCTAGACTCGGCGCGTTCGATCCCGTCGCTCACCGGTAGAGTGATAAACAGCCGCTACGTCGATGCGTATAACATGTTGCTTTCGGCCGTCTCTGTTCCGGCCCCCACACCGACGCCATCAATACCAACGCCGACTCCAGTTCCAACTCTAACGCCGACACCTGCGCCAACGGCTACACCAACGCCGATTCCATCCCCGATTTCCTTCGTGATGTCGGGTATGGTTACCGGATCAGCCGGGCAGCCGGTATCGGGCGCCAAACTGACCTTGTCGCTCGAGAAGGGTCAGTACACGGCATTCACCGGCCCCGACGGGCGGTACCAGCTCAAGAACCTTCCAGGACCTAGTCAGTATAGCTTGAGGGCCGAGGCCAGCGGCTTGGTGTTCCGTCAGATGTCCGGCTACGCTAGCGGCGATACCTCTGTGAATTTCCAGGTTGCGCCGAAGCAATACACGCTGACCGTCTCGGTTCGGGATACTTTAGGAAATCCGATGCCGTATGCGGCGATATTACTAGGAACCGGGGAGACGGCGATGACCGATTCCCAAGGCCGAGCCAATTTTACGGTCGACTACGGCAATTCGTATAGCGTCACTGCAACACTGAACAGTTATGTGATTAATGTGCCGCAGCTTGAAGGCGTGATTTACGGCAATGTGGAACGGCTATTTATTGCAGCTCGGCAAGTGAATTAACGGTAAGCCTTGGGCTAACGCTTAACCACCAACTTGAGGGGCTCCATCGCGACGGAGGTACCTGAGGGCTCCGGGGCCACGTACTTGATGCCGGGCAGATCGCAGATAGTACGAGCAACATTATCTTTTTTGCTAGCCTGATGAGCTCTCCAGTAGAGCGTCTCTTCAATTTCTCCGCTGCAACCGCGGCAGGTGAAGTTGTCCCAATTGAGGGCAGCGGCTAGGTCTAAACAGGTGGCGTAATTTGAACAACAATATCTTCGGCGCGGGGCGTTCATCGGGGCATCGACGAGACCGCAACCTTCGCTTTCGACAATTTGAAAAGGACCCGGCTTTCCGATCATGGGGTTCCAACTCGAGGCGAAGGACAATCTAGTCCTCGCCGCTTTCCACTAACTTTACATAATTCAAAACCTAGATCAAATACGGGGAAGCAAGAAATTGGCTATCAAATCGACAGTATTAGAATCACCATTCACACGAGTTAGTGCTATTGACAAAGGGCAGTTGCGGTGGTCTCAATGTTCGGCCTTAGTGCATCGGAGAGCTATTAATACCGCGCGGAATTGCTGTGGCAGTTAACGAATCTACAAATTCTCCTTCTATTGTTGCCGTCTCTGAAGTCGGCACAGGGCGTGCATTTGTTCTTATTCGCGAGCAGAGCGCATATGAGCTCTTATCCAGTGACGTAGCGCAGCGAATGAGCGCTAAGTCGAAGGTGCTGGTACTTGCGTGCGCGCCAATTACGGCTGAAAATTGGCAGATACTTAGTGCAGAGTTGCTGACGGTGCTTCGCGCAAAGAACATTCGTCAGGCATCGTTCGTTGCGTTCGGAGCTGCGGGTGCTCTGGTTCAGAATCTCTGTCTCACCGAATTGAAACTCGTTAGAACGCTAGCGCTGGTTGATGCTACCTCGCGCGCGCATCCTACGATCTACTCTCGCCTGATTGATGCGGCGGAAAAGTTCTTGCCCCTTGGGCTGCCCTTTCGGCATCGCGATCCCGGATTCGATTCCAAGCCTTATGTTCAGCGGATTCGTTGTCCAGTCCTCTTAGCAACCACCGATCAGGCTGGCGACTTCATTCAACAGGAGGCAGTGCGCCTCGAGAAGCGCTTGCCGACGAGCTGGCACCTCAAAACTTCAGGGCCTAGTCAGGCCGAGGAACTGGCGCATGCCATCATACAATTTCAAGATGTGCCGGCGCGTTGCCCGCAGAAAAACCTAGCGCGAGGGAATGAGGCTCAGAGCGCCTGAGCCCATTTTTCGTAGGAATCTTGATGTTTGAATTCGACTTGGGTGCGGTTTTTTAAATGCTGCAGTGTCTCGTTGTAACCCGCCTCAATCAGTGCGCCAAGATAATCCGAGTCGAGGGCGACGTACGACATAACTTCGAAAGCTACGTCTTCGCCCAGCTTTTTCTTGAGTAACTGAAACACCGGCCAGACGGGGCCGACAGCTGCGATAAATTTGCGGGTCGAGGAACTAACCGCGCTCTTAAGGAGTGGGCCCAGCGCGCCGTTAGGCTTAATCACGAATGTATCGGGAGGCCGCATACAAAAGGTCTTCAAACCCGCAGGGACCTCCCAAGTCGGGCGTGTGTCGTGCGCTTCCCCGTATTGGTCAAGCCACCAGCTGCGCCCCGAAATATCGATGACTATTACGCGTTGGGCGCCCAGTCGGACCGCTGGATCGACCGGAATGTTCTGTGAAATTCCGCCGTCAACAAGGCGTACCTTGCCGTGGTCGGTATCGAGTTCTACGGGAGGAAGCACCGAGGGCAGCGCTGCTGAGGCAAACCCGTGCTTTGCACTTAAACTATCTACGTAGCAAATTTCAAATGAGGCGCCTTCTAGGAGGGCGGTATCGAGGCGCTTGTGCGAACTCAAAAATAGCATTGGTTTTCGTTCGGCACCCTCCATGGTGGTCATGACCCCCACGGCCTTCAATCCGGGGTGACGCACTTCGGGGGAGAGACCGCCGAATCCGTTAATGGCTTCGTCGACCCGCTGCATCAGCGGAGTCGGATCGAAGACGGCGGTTGAGCTCGCATTAGGGCCAGGCGCGCGGTACTGCAAGAAGGCCAGCTTAATTGCGCGCAAGAATGCGCCGGAGGGCGTGCCGTGAAAAGTGTTTCTGAACGTGCGCTCGCGCCACATGGACTCAAGCTGAGCCACGACGGCATCAACACCGCTCTTTAGTCCCGCACCCAGCACTAAGCCATTGATTGCGCCGATGCTGCTTCCGATGACGACTGATATCTGGTCCTGTGACTTTTCGAAGTAGGGAACTAAGGCTCGCATAGCGCCGACCTGATAGGCCGCCCTGGCTCCGCCTCCAGACAACACTATGCCGATGTCTCCAGCGGGGGTTAGTAAGCTCTTAGGGAGCTCAATTGCTCGCTTATCGGGATCTTGCGGACGCCTTCTCATCGCAGTCCTTAATTATTCGGTCTACCTAGTAATATCGGCAAGTTAACAAAATACTTAATAAAGCCGGGCCTTCAGGAATTAACTGGGGCTATATGCCTATCCCTCACCATAAGGATGCATTCGATAAATTTCCCGATTGCTGAGCCAGAATGGGTATTTAACTTCCGTACTTTGGGCAATTCGTTACCTACGCATGTTTTGAAGAGCCATGGGTACGCAGAGAGGCAATGAATCTCTGCGAGCGCTGAAATCATAGGGTTAATGGTCTGAAATTACTAGGCCGCTGGCTTTATTCGCATCTGGTCGCCAACTTGCAGCCCCTCGTGGTTTGTGGGTGCAAGGGTTAGTGGGTAGCTGGTCAGTGGCCAAGGCCTCGTATAGGGCGGCCACCTCTGGAAGGGGTGAATCGTGGGTCGGTGTCGTCTTGCTGGTGGATTTACCGTCATAGAAATTCTGGTCGTGCTTGTCTTGATCGGGGTTCTGTCCGGCATCGCCTTGATGAATCTCAAGGCGCTGAGCAGTCCCGCCGAGAATGGAGCGGCGCAGCTGCTTGGATTCTTGAAGCAGGCACGCGCGCGAGCCATCTCCTCGACTTCGGCATACATCATCGTCCCCACTTCGACATCCTCAGTTATCACTCGCGCAGGAATGAATTGCAGCGATGCGGCACCTGTCCCTGATACCTCGTTGACTTTGGCGCTGCCTACCGGCGCGTCGCTTGCCAGTATCGGTTGGGCGGTATGCTTTACCGCTCGCGGGCTGTCCGACAGTAATACCGAAGTAACTATCAACGACAATCAAAGTGGCTCCCGTACCGTGGAGATTCTTCTCGGCGGCGGTGTCCGATTTCAGGGGGTTTGATGAAGGGAGCCTCTGGTTTTACCTTACTCGAAGTCATGGTGTCGATGCTGCTGTTCTTGATTGTGTCGGCGACTATGGCGAGCACGTTTGTCAGTCATTTGAAGCGCAACACTGATACTGAAGTGCGCTCGGGAGCCGCCGCGCTGGCGCAGCGCAGGTTGGACGAGCTGAGACTAGTCGATCCGCCGACCATGCCGGCGTCGGGAACTACGTCTAGCAATCAAAGCGCAGGCGGCCGGAATTATGTGGTGCAGACAAGTTATTGTGAAAATCTCAGCCTTTGCAGTTCTTCAAATAATCGACATCTTGCTATCCGAGTTTTGTATGCAGGTGGCATCGTATTTCAAACGGAGACGGTCTACACTCGTCTCCGCTAGGGGCTTCACTCTCATCGAGCTCCTCGTCACCTCGTTTCTCGGGCTGCTCTTGCTTGCGCTCACGCTGAGCGCCACCACCTCCAACCGCCGACTGTACAAATATGATCTCGTTCGCACACGCATTAACCAAAACCTACGCAGCGCCCTCGACATTATGGGAATGGACATTCGTCAGGCGGGTGAGAACCTATTTTCGACTTTTCCCGCCATTGAAATTACGGATGGTGGCGCAGGCGCCCCCGATCAGCTCGTCATTCGCCGTAACACGGTAGACGAGGTCTTCAATTTCTGTCAGTCGATAAGCGCCGGCAGTGGGAACACGACGGTTATCGTGGCGGACAACGCTCAAGCGCAATCCGGCTGCGACAAAACCTCAAATACGACGAGCTACAATAAATGGAGCGCGACGCGACTCGCGGATGCCGCACATGTCTTGAGGATTTTTGCCTACAATCGTTCTACTAAACTAGGAGAATATTTTAATTACTCGGCTGAAAGTTCTACGGGTTCTCAGTATCTCCTGACGCGGAGCGGGGGGTCGTGGCAGAATACCTATAATGTCGGATCTTCTTCACTCTACATTCTTGAGGAGTGGCGATACCGCGTGCAGAACGGAGTGCTGCAAATCATCGTTAATCAGGACAATGCGAATCCGCTGAATGTCGTCGATGGCATCAACGACTTTCAGGTCCAGGCTCTGATGCAAGACGGCACTACGCGTACGTCATTTATCCCAGGCGATGACTGGTCAAAAATCAAGGCAATCAGAATAAGCATTAACGGACAGGATACGGCGTTGGGGGAAGCCCTCGTTCGCACGCTCAGCGCCGATTTTCTCCCACGGAATATCCTCTCAAACTAAATAGCTGTATGAAGAAGAGTAATAGACCCTATCCTCATTCCGGTTTCGTTCTCATAACTACGATGCTGATGATCGCAGTGCTGCTTACACTGCTCAGTGCCTATTTCTTCACCACCAGCATCGAAATCGGAACGGGTAGGATGACCAAGGACAGCATCAATGGATTTTTCGCTGCTGAGGCCGGTCTCAATATTCGTGCTGAAACAATTCGGCAGACTTTCGTTGGATTCAATCGCCCGGCAGGCGTCAGTCCTGCCGCTACGAATGCCTGTGTCGGCGGCAATCAAGGAAGCGGCGATTATATCTGCCGCACATTCGCGCTCAACAAGCAAACCGACAAGACGTACATCACCGAGAACCCAAGCAATCCGGTCATTATCACCATCCCGCCCGGGGAGAGGTATCAGAACCTTAACGCGCAGGAGTACCGCTACACGGCGCTTTCTCAAACTGAAAACGTATTCGACCGAACGACTGCCATGCTGGAACTGCGCTTCAAAAGCCGCTTGGTTCCCTTGTTCCAGTTCGCTGCATTTTATAACAAGGATCTTGAGATTCTTCCTGGTCCGACGATGACGCTCAATGGGCCGGTGCATACCAACGGGGATTTGTATCTCAACACAGACAACAGCAGCCCCGGCCTCACTATTCAGGGACAGGTGACTACTGCGGGGAATCTCTACCGTGGACGTAAGAATGATTCTAGCTGCATGAGCAATCCCGTTAAAATCTACGATCCTCTTACTGCTCGTGCCCTTGTTCCTTCCTGTCCCGCGCGTACGCAGGTGAACGCCAGTATGCTTGCGCCCTTCAATAATATGATCCAGACGAACGTAGCTTCGGTGGAAGTTCCAGCTCCGGAAGTATTCGACCCGGTGGCAGGCAAGGTGTACTGGGACCACGCGGATTTGCGGCTCGTATTGCATTTGAATGCCTCCAACAATCCCGATACAAGCAGCTCGCTTACGGGGGTTGAGGTCCGAAATGCGAACGACACGGTAAATACGACGGCCACCAATAAGCTCGACACGGATATGGTGAATTGTCCGGGCTCGATATCGGGACGCAGCGTGGGCACGACTTACACGATGTATAATAATCGGGAAGGCAAGTTAATTCGCATGTTGGATGTGGATTTGCTGGCCCTGCTCAATTGTCTGCATCGCACCAACTGGTTCAATACCGGCAAGCGCATAGACGACTCAACTGATGGCGGGTTGGTTTTTCATCTGACGGTAAAAGGCCCGCAATCAAACCTAGCCGCCAATAACTACGGCATTCGCGTGCGCAACGGTCAAGAAATAAAGTCGAGCGTGGCAGCCGCTCCCGTGGTGAAGGGACTCACCATCGTGTCCGATCAACCGATGTATGTCATGGGAGACTTCAACTCCCTGAATCGAAAGCCGGCGGCCTTCATGGGAGACACGGTAAACGTGCTTTCCAATAACTGGAATGATGCAAATAGTTGGAACGGGGCACCCCGCCCGCTTTCAAATCGCACGGCGACCAATACGACGATCAATACCGCGTTTCTTGCCGGAACGGATACCACAGGAGGCATCGAGGGAGCGGGGGGCCAAGGCGGGGCCTACAATGGGGGGCTGGAGAACTATCCCCGTTTTCACGAGAACTGGACCGGGATTACGTTCACCTACAGAGGCTCCTTCGTGAGTTTGAATCGGCCGCGGCATCAGAATGGTCCTTGGGTGTACGGCGGTATGTATTATAACGCGCCGAATCGCGTATGGAGCTATGAAACTTCGTTTAACAACGCGGCAAATCTTCCCCCGATTACTCCGCGCTTCGTCTACTTGCGTCAAGAATTGTTCGTGAGGGACTTTGAGCGCTAGCGCGGTAATCGCTGACTGCGATTGGAGCGACAGGGATCCTACGCGGCACTTTGCTTCGGAAAGATCCGACTCGTTTCAAGCAGCAATTTAAGCGGCCATACGCCGTATGAAAGCAGCAGCTGATACTCAAGTGGTCCACGGCTCGCAACAGATTCCGCCATTGTTCGCGCTGTCTCGGCGCCGAAGGAATCATGCAGAGCGGCTGCCAGCGCGTCGACATCGGGAGTTTTAAAGATGCTGCTGTTACGTCCCAAAAATTCTGTTGCACAGCACGCGCGCATAAATGCTTGGAGTTCGACGCGAATTCGTAAGGGATACAAATTGCCGTCATCCGAGCGCACTTCCTTGATTTGAAAGCCGCAAGCCCGCAAGTCTGCTTCACCCAGGACTATTATCTGCCCTGGATCGATTCCCTCGGCTACCAGCCGTGACTCGAGCTGCGCGACCTTTTCGTCGCTTACGTTTTGTTCAAGGATTAAGGCCTTCGGCATAGTGCGCTCGTTGGCGGGTTCACGCAGCGTCGTAACGAGCTTCCAAAACTGACGCAATCCTTTGAGCGAGTGTAGGTTGAGAATCGGAGAATCATCGCGCAGAATTTTGACCTGCACTTGCTCGATAATTTGGTCCTGCTGAGCACTCTTGCTTCGTATGCAGCTGATATCAAACCCGGCCTCGCCGCGCCCGAGCGGGGATCCTAGGTGTCCGAGCATCGCCGATACGGTAGTGGGGAACAGCTCGTCACGAATGGCTCGCAGCACCTCCCGGCGCAGGTGCACTTCGCTAAACCGGGAATGATCTCTTGGAATGCGATCGTAATCGAAGAAGGCCGATGATAGGCTTTCCTGTGGAATGCTGCCAACGAGTGATTCGACTAGGCGCTCGCGGGTTCGATTAGCGTCGAGATAGTCCGCCCAATCCGAGAGTACGTAGCGAACGAATCGCCCGGAATCATCAACCGCGAACTCTACGGCGCCACCGACAAGTTTCAGGTCTCGACCTATGGCAAAGAACGGCTCTAGGTGCTCGAATGCCGGAGAGGTTCGGAGTGCCTCGACTGCTTCAGGAGGAATCTGCAGCGCGCGAGCCCAGCTCTTGGCGAGCCGGGCGGAAAAAATATCCGCGATGGGTGGTAGAGCAGGAGGAGCATCGAGCGGAAGAACTGGAATTTCCGGTGTCGTGACCAGCTCAAAGTGATCTGTCGCGGACTGCTTAACTTCCATCAGTAACGCTTCGAACTCGAAGGTACAGTGAGAATAGCAACGGATCTAAATTGCTTAGAGTGTATGCGCAGAGCGGCTCACATGAAAGTACAAAAAGTACCGAATCCCTTGATCCCTACGAGGGCTAGGAAATGTTATAGATTCAGCCGGACTTCGTGTTAGTTCCATGTATTATTTGTTTTGTTAACATTATGAAATTGGTTAAAATTTGTTGGCTCTTTGCCCTCACCGTTGCCTTGCCGGTGCATGCTGATGCGCCAAGCGTGGATCTGGCTGTCGCGATAGCCGACTCTGGACGCTCCGTTTCCCTGAGTCTTACGCCTTCATCTTCGGCGGCAGGTTGTTCATATTCAGTATACGCAGCGGCCTCCCGCATACAGCTAGGACGGTCTCGAATATCTCAGTTCAGAATAGCTCGTCTCGCCGCAGCTGCCGGTGTCTCCTCACGAGAGCTGTCGAATCTCAAACCTCTGCGTGACCGCAGCATGCGACGTCGAGCCCTTTTTTTTCGTGCGCGTATTCGATGTGAGAGCGGCGCTGCTTTGACGTCTATTCAACGAGTTTTAGTTCGCCCGAAGGCTCGGGCGGGCTTAGGTCCGCTTGCGGATTGGCTTACCTACCTCGGCGCAAAACTGTCGGAGAGTAAGATTCGGCTCACTCCAGCCTTTCCGTCATTGATTTTTTCCTCGCCTCTGGCCCTGGTAGCTTCGCCGGATAGCAGTAATCGGCTCTTTGTTGTCGAAAAGGGCGGCAAGATATTTTCTTTCGAGAACAGCAGTTCAGTTACCTCAACCGTGCAGTTTTTGGATATAAGTTCCCGGATTGCGACAGATTCGGAGCTAGGACTTCTAGGCCTGGCGTTTCATCCATCCTTTGCCAGCAACGGACAATTCTTTTTAAATTATACCGAAGAGCGTCCCTCAGATCCTTCGAACTATCGAACGGTGATTTCGCGTTTCACGCTGCCCAGCCCCTCATCGCCCAATGCCGATGCTGCCACGGAAGAAAGACTTCTGGTTATCAATCAGCCGTTTACGAATCACAACGGCGGTGATTTGCAATTTGGAAATGATGGACTCTTGTACATCGCCCTTGGTGACGGCGGATCGGGCGGCGATCCTTTGGGGAATGGCCAAGATCGTACCACATTGCTGGGGAAGATTTTAAGAATCGATGTCGATTCTAGCACTTCACCGAATAACTATAGCATTCCGCCTGGCAATCCATTTGTCGGCAACGGCTTTGGATTTAAAGAGGAGATCTTCGCCTATGGGCTGCGAAACCCCTTTCGCATGAGCTTTGATACCGCTACGGGCAAGCTCTGGGCCGGGGATGTGGGCCAGGACTCTAGAGAGGAAATCGATATCATCTCCTCCGGAGGTAATTATGGATGGAATCGCATGGAGGGCAGGCAGTGCTACCCGGCAGGGAGTTCCTGCAGTCGTTCGGGGCTAACGTTGCCCGTCTATGACTATGGACGGAGCGACGGAGCTTCGGTCATCGGCGGCTATGTTTATCGCGGGAGCTCTATTCCCTCACTGGTTGGCACGTATGTCTTCGGCGACTTCATTTCGGGAAACCTCTTTGGCTTGATCTATGATGGCTCTAGCGTCATAAAGAAGAAACTCGCTGAAACCGGACTGTTGATTTCCTCGTTGGGGCGTGATGAGAGCGGCGAGCTCTATGTTCTCTCATACGGAGAGGGGACTATTTACAAGATCTCGGCTCGTTGAGGGGTCTGCGGCCAATTGCTTTGTCGAACGCAAAGGCAGGAGAAGTTGCGCCTGGTAGCCGACACTTGTCTTCTTCAATCGTATGGTCGCGCCGCTCTGGCGCGCCAGCGCGCGAGCGATCTTTAAACCTAGGCCCGCGCCTCGAGTGGCCAGTGGGCGCGACTTGGATCCTTGATTCGCCAAATAAAGCACCACCCGATGGCGAAAGGGAGTTCGTTGTATGCGATAGCCAAACAGCAGCGGATGTTCTGGTGTCACCTTGCCGTGCTTGAACGCGTTGTCTGCAAAAATGAGAGCGATCTGCGTCAGGGCATCGATGTCGCAGCAGCTGAGATATCCCGGCGTTGGCGCGTCGAGAATAGCGAGCGGCAGGCCGCGCTCTTGGGAGAAGGTTTGCAGTTCCTTTGAGAGAGACTGATAGATGGACTCCAGCGTAAGTTCTACACGCGCGGGTGTCTGCTCGGGATTAAGAAGGCGCTCGACGATATTCGTGAGCCGCTCGGTTCCTTTGAGGAGCGCTTCGCGGTAGTGGGCGGTTTGCGCGGGGTTCTGCGATATCCCGTCACTGAGCAGCTCAGAGTAAAGCCGCATGGAGGCAAGTGGGGTGCGAATTTCATGCGCGATGCTGAGAGCCAGGTCACTTTGGGCCCGGGCAAGGTTGAGTGAACTACGATGACTCCAATATATCAGTGCCAAGCCGAAGAGAAGGCAAAACCCGAAGTTCAGCAAGTCCAGCCGGGTAAGGCGATCGATCGCGCTGTAGGGAATTGAATGTGCGAGGAACACGAGCCGATACTGCCGGCCGGATAGGTCGATCTGCCGCTCATATAACAGCGAACCCGGGAATCCCAACGTCTGCTCCGGTGCTAATTCATACTTTCCACCTAAAAAGGGCACGCTAGATGCCGTCGCCTTGGGTTCGAACACTGCGATGGTTGATCCGTCGCGCATCAGAATTAACCGACCGTTGTCGCTCAGCAGGCTATCCCTGAACAATTCCGACAGGCGGGCCTTGAGTGCAGGCTCGTCTAGTTTTTCGGATTGGATGAGATTTACCAATCTTTCTGCTCGCGCCCGATGCCGATCCAAGCTGACGAACCTCATCTGATCATTGAGTTGGATCAGCAGGGAAAACAGCGGAGGGGCAATCAGGGCCAGCAAAAGTCCGATGCTTATAAAGAGTCGTGCGCGAACTTTTTGTTCGATCGCGCGGTAGCGCTGATTGAGCAGGCTGCCGTTCATGGTTCCACTTCCAGACGATAACCATCCCCGCGTTCGGTTAGTATTAGGGAAGGGTGGCCAGGATCCCGCTCGACCTTTTTGCGAAGCTTGGCAATGTGAATGTCCACGGTTCTCGTTTCTATCTTCATGCTGCGGCTGTATCCCCAGACATTACGCAGGATGTCGCCACGGCTTACTGCTCTGGGTGCGCAGGAGTGCAGATACAGTAGTATTTCGAGCTCCCGTTTGGAGAGCTGCGTTGAGACAGCATCTCCGGGCCTATGCACGATGCGGCGAAGCGTATCGATCTCAATTCCCGAGCAGCGAATCAGGTTCTCGGCAGTCAGGTTTTTCTGAGTTCGGCGAAGGATATTTTGCACCCGCAGCACCAGCTCGCGCGAGGAGAAGGGCTTAGTCACATAGTCATCGGCGCCAAGAGAAAGTCCCTGCACTCGATCTGCCTCTGCGCTTCGGGCGGTAAGAAACAGTAGTGTGCATTCCGGATCGTGCGAGCGTAGTTGCTTGCCGACGCTTACCCCGTCTCCGTCTGGCAGCATCCAATCCAAGATCGCCACATCATAAACCTTTGTTCCGATGAGCCGGCGAGCGGCTTCGACAGTCGCCGCGGCATCGACTTCGTAACCATGAAAAATGAAGAGATCGACGAGTCCACGGCGCAGTGCCTCGTCGTCCTCGAGCAGAAGAATTGACTGTCTTGCCGGGCTTTCTTTGTGTTCCACGCGCATCACTTACATTTCTGAATTCTAGAAATGTTATTAGCCGTTTGCATGTAAACGTTCTGTAAAACCTGGAAGCCCTGTTTTTACAGAGCCCTGCCTAGAGATTCGGTGCTTCGGACCCCCATACTGGCAATAGCTCGGGCCTTTTGCCGGGCAGGTAAAAAATGGAGGTTCGTATGTCTTTCACTCATCATGCAGCGGATTTTAAGGGGCGAGTCCTGTACACGGAGGCGGGTCGCCGGCTGGGGGCCGTCCTTGCGGCCCATCATCGAGAGGTCTCTCTGGCATGCGGGATTTTGGGCTGCCTTGTCCTGACCTTCGCGGTTGCGGACATCGCTTATGCCCAGCATTACAACGAAAAGCGCATTGCTAACGCCGTGAACGTACTCTTTACCTATATAGAAGGCAGCTTTGGGGCCTTGGTTATGGTTTGTGCCGGTGTTGGAGCAATTATTAGCTCGGCGTTCGGCCAGTACCGCTCGTCGCTGGGATTGATGATTGTAGCGCTTGGTGCCTTTACCCTGCGGTCCTTCGTGGGAACATTCTTCAACGATAAAAGTTTGGGGGGCTAGTCCAGCACAGAGCCGGGATTTTATCTATTCTCAGAATAGTTTAAAGTCCCGGGTATGCTTTCGCGAATTGTCATAGCGGTTGATGGGCTGGCTGGATCCGGAAAGAGCACGCTCGCCCGCCACTTGTCTCAACAGTTGGGCTTCGTACATCTCAATTCGGGCTTGCTGTACCGGGCAGTTGGTCTGATGGCTCTAAGAGCCAAGATAGATGCAAACTCCGAAACTGCATTGTCTGCGGAGTTGCCCAAGCACCGCATAAGGCTCGAGCTGGCGCAAGATCATAGGCCGCAAGTAACCTTGGATGGGGAGGATATCACGGGGGCAGTTCAAACTCCGGAAGTGTCGGAAGCGACGTCGCAGGCATCACAGTTTTCCATCGTTCGACAGGCGCTGATGCAGATGCAACGCGAGGCCTACTCCGGAAAAGCCATCGTGGCTGAGGGCCGAGATATGGGTACCATAGTCTTCCCAGACTCTCCGCTTAAGTTTTTTGTGGTCGCCGATGAGCGAATCCGCATCGAGCGTCGCCTGAAGCAGTTAATGGATGGAAGTGTCGATAAGTCTGAAACCACCAGAAAGCGACTGGCGGCTCAGATCGGCATAGAAATCCGCGAGCGCGATAAACGCGACTCGGAACGACCAGTTGCTCCCACCAAGCCGGCACTGGATGCAGTAATTATCGATAATTCCAGCGAATCTTTGCAAAGCGTGCTAGCCCGCATGGTTGCCGAGGCGCGTAAACGCGGCTTGGTCGATCAATCGCGCGCATGAAGACTGTTTGACTGCCACCATTCCCAGCAGTATGAGAATGGTCAGTACTGTCAACGGTGGTTCCATTCACGGTAGTTCAGTCGGAGTCAGACATGCATACAAGTACGGCCCAGAGCGGTTTCGCTGACGTGCTTATCGGCACTCAATTTGGAGATGAAGGCAAGGCCAAGGCGGTCGATCATCTCGCGGCTCAGTATGATGTGGTTGCTCGCTATAACGGCGGCAACAACGCCGGGCATACTATCGATACGCATAAGGGACGCTTCGCGCTGCACCAAGTCCCGTCCGGTGTTATTTACGATCATGTTCAGCTCTATATCGGCTCTGGCTGTGTCGTTAACCCGGCCAAACTGCTGGAGGAGATCTCCTCGCTTGAAAAGGTCGGTGTTTCCGTGCGAGGCCGCCTGACTATTTCTCCTTTCGCCAGCATCATTCAGCCGAGCCACATTCTCGAAGATGGAGTGACCGGCGGTGCCATAGGTACGACAAAGAGCGGCATCGGGCCTGCATATGCGGATCGCGCTCGCAGAACCTCTCTCGACGGGCAAGTTGTCAACCTTCGGGCGGTCGATCTGTTGAATAATCCCGGTAGAGTTCAGGAGTCCGCGCGGGCAAGTCTTGCCGAAGTCATCTCACGATACAGCATTCCCGGCATTAACCAGGAGGAAATGATGCGAGCTTTTAGGGAAGCTTGCGATGGAATTCGTGAATTTGTTACTCCCAGCCCGACCTTCTTGGTCAAGAAGGCTGATGCCGGTTCCAAAATTTTGTTCGAGGGCGCGCAGGCTGCACTTCTGGATGTGACGTCCGGCACCGTCCCATTTGTTACTTCAAGTTCGACCGTGGCTGGCGCTGCCTTTGTAGGTGGAGATTTACCTCCGCGGTATCATCGACGAACCATCGGAGTTGCAAAGCTCATCATGTCTCGGGTCGGAAACGGCCCGTTCGTTTCCGAGTTTGGGGGTCGGCGTTCGGAGGAATACTGCGATGGGAAGGCGCATACTCGCAGTTATGAAGAGTCTACCTATCCCGACCCGCGATCGCTTTTGCGCTCCGGCGATCCGTTCGAAGTGGGTGTGGCGCTTCGTATGCTGGGCGGTGAATACGGCTCCACAACGGGACGGCCGCGCCGCATGGGGAGCTTCGATCTCGAGAGCTTGGAAGAAATTTCCCGAATGAATGCAGTTGACGCCTTGTATCTCACCAAGGCCGATCTGCTCACACTTTTTTCCGAAACTCTGGCGGGGACGATCCCGGTAACTTCCTACTACGATCGCGTGGGGACCTCGGAGGATTCGGCGCCTCGCCCAATTGTCGAGCATCGCGTTGGTTTCAACGAGGATATTACCGGAGTGCGTTCTATCGCAGATCTCCCATCCGCCATGCAGGACCTTATCGACATGATCGAACAGCGTAGCGGCGCTAAGGTCGAGGGCGTAGGGGTAGGGCCTAAGCGCGAGCAGCTAGCGTTGCGCTCATAGGGCAACTAGCTGATTTCGCCGAGTATTTCTCGATTCCTGCAGCGGCGCCTGTTGCTGGGTGCGGGCGAAGGTCCTAAACGTGACCTCCCATGCATAATCTGCTACAACTTGGCCTCTTTCCCGAAGGTTAAAAGGGAAGAGGCAAGGGCGCAAATTGTTGCGCCGGCTTTGCGGCTAAGTAAACATCGGTGCTCGCCGTCAAAGCATAACCCACATCGATGAGTGTCAGGTTCCTGCAGAGGGAATCGGACACAGGAAAATTGAAAGTATGGTAATGGCAGCAGGTAGTTTCTCCGACAGCGGCTCTTCAGGCAGTTTTGCTTCTGAATTCGAGCGGCTCCTCAACGAAAAATTCGACAAACTCAAGCCCGGCAAAATAGTTTCCGGCACGGTTGTCGGCGTAAACAAGGAAATGGTCACGGTCGACATCGGCTTTAAGTCCGATGGCGTTGTTCCTTCAACCCAGTTTACCAACCCCGAAGGCGCGATCACTGCGAAGGTCGGCGACAAGGTCGACGTGTATATCATCTCGCTCGAGAACGAGGCCGGGCAGGTCTTGCTCTCGAAAGAGCGCGCAGATCAGCAGAAGATTTGGAACCACGTCGAAGACGTTTTCAAGAAGAACACGCTTATTTCTGGCCGCGTGGTGCAGAAGGTCAAGGGTGGATTGCAGGTCGATATCGGCATTCCGGCATTCTTGCCTGGCTCGCAGATTGATATCCGTCCGCATCGCAATCTCGACAAGTTCATCGATCAGAACTTTGATTTCAAGGTTCTCAAGATCACACGCGATAAGGGTAATATCGTATTGTCGCGCCGCGCTGTCTTGATGTCCGAGCGCGATAGCTTGCGTGCCGAGACCCTCAAGGTATTGGCCGAAGGCGTGGTCATGGAAGGCGTTGTCAAGAATGTCACCGACTACGGTGCCTTCATCGACCTCGGCGGTATCGATGGTCTCCTGCATATCACGGATATCTCTTGGGGCCGCATCAATCATCCTTCCGAGAAGCTTTCAATCGGGCAGAACGTTCCAGTGGTCGTGCTCAAGTACGACGCCGAGAAGGAGCGCGTCAGCTTAGGCATGAAGCAGCTCAAGACCGATCCATGGCAGACAGTCCATGAGCGCTTCCCGGTTGGCGGACGCATCAAGGGCAAAGTGATGAGCCTGACCGACTACGGCGCGTTCGTTGAACTCGAGGAAGGTGTAGAGGGCTTGATCCATGTTTCGGAAATGAGCTGGACCAAGAAGGTTCGTAATCCTTCCAAGATGCTCAACGTTGGCGACATGGTCGAAGCGGTCATTCTAGGTATCGATCAGGAACAGCAGCGCATTAGCCTCGGACTCAAACAACTCATGCCGAATCCATGGGACGAGCTGCGCGAGAAGCATCCGATTGGATCGCGAGTTAAGGGCAAGGTTCGTTCGATTACCGAGTTCGGTATTTTCGTCGGAGTCGAGGACGGGATCGACGGATTGGTGCACGTTTCAGACTTCAGCTGGACGAAGCGCATTCGAGACCCCAAAGAAATTCACGACCTCTTCAAGAAGGGTGACGATGTCGAGGCCGTAGTGCTCGATATCGATGCTGCGAATGAGCGCTTGAGCCTCGGCGTCAAGCAGCTTACGCAGGATCCCTGGGATACTATTTCCCAGCGTTATCCAGTCGGAACCAAGGTCGAGGGAACGATCAGCTCCATTACCGATTTCGGTCTCTTCGTTGAGATTGAGGAAGGCGTCGAGGGACTCATTCACAACTCGCAGCTTGGCGTGGATAAGGGCGAGAATATCGGTGAGATGTTCAAGGTTGGCTCGAAGATCGACAGCGAAGTTACCAATATCGATCGCGAGGAGCGTCGTATCAGCCTCAGTATCAAGGCGATCAAGCGTCGCAGTGAGAAAGAAGCTATGGCGGAATTCATGGAAGATACCAGCACTGCTGTTACCTTCGGGGACTTGCTCCGTCAGAAGATGGACGGCGGCGATAAGTAATCACCGAGACAGTCTGAATGAGCGGTGTAGGCGCGAGTCTACACCGCTCTTTTAGTATCCGGGTACACACTGACATCATCTGTCGTTCCTCTACCTTCCGAGCTGCGTTGTTCGCCGGGTGGTGGATTGCAGCCGGGGGCAGCAGGTCATGCTCGTCTCGAGAGTTGTGCCTAAGCCGCGCTATATCGGGCTTAAGTGTGGCGTCGGCGCGGATTTACTCAGTTGGGATTACTTCTTTTTTCAATCGCTTCTACAACCTGCCGCAGTTCTTCGGGAGTAAACGGCTTGGATAGGAATCCGGTTGCTCCCAGTTCCTTAGAGCGATCCACCTCTTCGGTGGTTGCGTGGCCTGACATCAGAACAAAGGGCAGGGTGGGGCGTACCTTTCTAGTCGCCTCCAGCACCCCTAGGCCGCTGGTGTCCGGCATTTTAAGGTCGCAAAGGCATAAATCTACTGGTGTCGCGCCCTGTAAAAATGCGATGCCCTCGCCCGGTGCGTTAAAGTCATAAACGGTATAACCGAGGGCTTCGAGGAGAAGCTTCAGTGCGAAGAGTACCGATGGCTCGTCGTCGATAAGAGCGATATCTCGGATGGTTGGTGTGGCGATAGCTTGCATAAGACAGCGGACACTAAATTCTCAAAACGGACACTACTTCTAGAGCAAATCCGAAAGCATGTATCCAGCGGAGCCGGCTGCAGTCCGGTAATGACTTTGCCCTATAGAATCGGTACAAAGAGGGCATGAATTCGCTTCCATCATCACGCGAGGCCGAGGGCATCCGGGACCAGGCTGTGCTTGAGCAGTCGGTGCTTGAGCATTCGGCCACTCGCTGGCATCAGCGTAAGGACTTGCCTCCGATGCTGACGCAGTATCTCGAGTATAAGAGGCAATACTCGGATTGTCATCTCTTCTTCCAGGTCGGCGATTTCTACGAACTTTTCTTCGATGATGCTGTAACAGTGTCTCGCGTGCTCAATCTGACGCTGACCACGCGCGATAAGAATGATCCCGATCCGATACCGATGTGTGGAGTGCCGATCGCAGTCATCGATAACTACATTGATCGTCTTGTTGCTAGAGGCTTTTCCGTTGCGCTCGTGAGCCAGGTAGAGGGGCCGCTTCCAGCCAAGGGAATGGTGCAGCGCAAACTGGAGCGAATCATCACGCCTGGAGTGCGTATTTGCTCTTCCAACGTCGATCCTGCCGTCGAGGCGATTGTTGCTGCCGGAATTGTCGTCTCTGATTCGGACTGTGCCCTGGCCTTCGGAGACGCGCAGACGGGGAAAATTTTTGTTCGTGACGGACTTTCCTTGGCGGCCTTTGGAGCTGAACTGCAGCGCGCTCAGGCAACCGAACTGATTGTGCCCCGCTCGATTGCCGGTCGGCCGGTGGATCGGCGATTGCCGTGGGTTCGAGAAATCGAGCGCCTGCTGCCGGCGCAGGGTCTTAAATTCCGTCCTGAGTCTTACTTCGATGCACAGACCACCGGTGGGCGGAGCTTTGCCGTACTGCCCGGCTATTCGGCGCTCGGATCCACGGCGAAGAAGGCCGTACGGCTGCTGCTTGGTTATATCGATGAAACCACAATCGGGTCACAGATTGTCGTCCAGGAAATCAGTCTTAAGAGTTACGAGAACGCGCTGCTGCTTGATGCCAGCACGAGGACGAATCTTGAGCTCGTCAAGAATGCCCGCGATGGTTCCACATCCGGTACATTGCTCGAACACTTGGATCGTACCATCACGAGTGGTGCACAACGGCTCCTGCGCCACTGGATCTTGCACCCGCTCGTCCGAGTTGATTTCATCGAGGCGAGACAAAATGCGCTCGCTGCTTTGATGGATCACCATGCCGCTCGGGAGAGACTGCAGACACTGCTGCGACGTGTGACGGATGCTGAACGTGTGGCGGCGCGGCTCGAACTGGATATTTCTTCACCTAAGGAGCTCGCCGCTCTGCGTGACACGCTGGAAGTAGCTACCGAGCTGGCTGAGGTGCTCTCCACATTCGAACCAAAGAGCGCGGCAATGCTTGGCTCGCTGGCTCAGGCCTTGAGGCATGACTGTCCGGCCCTCGCAGATTTGCAATCAGCTCTTGCCGACAATCCGCCGCTTTCGTCAGCGGATCCGGGAATCATGCGCGAAGGGTTCTCAAGCGAGCTCGATCATTTGCGCGCGATTAAAGCCACCGGAGCGGCCTGGATGCTCGAACTCGAGGCAGCCGAGCGGATTCGCACCGGCATTGGATCGCTGAAAATTAAATTCAACAACGTGCTAGGCTTCTTCATCGAAATCACGCGGGCTAATGCGGCCAAAACTCCACCTGAGTACATCCGCCGTCAGTCCACCGTCAACGCAGAACGCTTCACGCTGCCGACCCTCCTCGAACGGGAGCGCGAAGTCAGCACCGCTGATGCCAAGATCCTCGAGCTTGAGCGAAAGCTCTTTACTGAATTGAAGGCGCGCATCCGGCCGTTTTCTCCGATCTTTAGAGCGGTCGCTACGGCCGTGGCACAGCTCGATGTTTTATCAGCCTTGGCCGAGGTCAGTTCTCGTGAAGGCTACGTGCGTCCTGTAGTCGACTGTTCGGATGAGTTAGTGATTACGGAGGGGCGGCATCCGGTACTAGCATCCAAATTGCTTGGCAGCTTTATTCCCAATTCGCTCGAGATATCTGCCCGCAAGCAGAGCTGTTTGGTTATCACCGGACCCAATATGGGGGGAAAGTCCACCTATATTCGTCAGGCGGGCTTGATAGTCATTATGGCGCAGTTAGGTTGTTACGTGCCGGCCAGAGCCGCGCGTATCGGCGTGGTCGACCGAATGTTTGCCCGCATCGGAGCCTCCGATAATTTGGCCGAAGGCGAATCAACCTTCATGGTAGAGATGCGTGAAGCAGCATATATTCTCTCTGCTGCCAGCGAGCGTTCTTTACTTCTCATTGATGAAATTGGGCGCGGAACAGCGACCAGTGATGGGCTGGCCATCGCGCAAGCCATACTGGAATGGATTGTCTTGAAGCTCAGGAGCCGGGCGCTTTTCGCCACGCATTTCCATGAATTGACCGGGTTAGAGAGTGTATATCCGGAAATTTCCAACCGTTCTGTGGGCTCCGTTGATCGGGACGGGGAGGTGGTGTTTACCCACGTCATAGGTCCGGGGCCAGCAAGTCGGTCGTACGGCATCGAAGTTGCAAAGCTTGCAGGGCTGCCGGCGCCGCTAATAAGTCGTTCACGTGAACTGCTTCTGGGTATTGAGAAGGAGACGGACACCCGAAAAGTTCGCAGCTCTCAGTTAGCACTTTTCGAGCGTCCCGCGGCTCAGCCCACAGCGGAGCCGGAAGATTACCAGGAGCTGAAGGGCTTGCGTTCGGAGATTGAACGGATAGACATCAATGATCTCTCTCCGCTCGAAGCCTTACTTCGCTTGCACTCACTGCAAGCAGGACTCAAGGGTGGAAAACGTCCCGACTGAGGTCCATTAGCCTAGGTAGCACAGATGCATATTTTCTCCCGCACGTCTTTACACTGCTCTTTCTTGGGGCTCTTTGCTGTATTGTTCCTGGTCATGGTATGCCCGGCGGCCGCCGAGTCTCCTAGTCCGGATTACGAACTCTTGCGCGCCCAATACTTGAAATTGAGAAATACCGACACCGAGGTTTCAAAAGTTTCCGAGTGGAAGACCGTCGGGGAGGGGTTAGTGCGTTTTGCTGATGCGCATCCTGCTTCAACATCTTCTCCTAAGGCGCTGATCGACGCCTCGATTGTACATGAAAGACTGTTTCAAGCCTTGAATGATGATTCGTATCTGCAGATGAGTTTGGCAGAACTTCGTGCCGTTGTGGAACGTTTTCCAAACGGGAATTTGGCCGATGACGCACTGCTGCGAATCGGCGATCTACACGCATCGCGGCGGTCGGATGTGGAAGCCGCAAAGCTGGCCTATCTTGAAGCCGTGCGGCGATATCCTCGGGGGGATGCGACCGAGATTGCGCGAGCTCGCCTCGAGCAGCTTGAAGGAGGGGTAGCTGAGGCCAGCAAGCGTCCGAATTCGGAATTTGCCGTCAAGGATGCGCCCTTGATTGTGGTTGATCCTGGGCATGGCGGAGAGGACTTTGGAGCGGAAGGAATAAGCGGGCTCTACGAAAAGGACATCGTGCTAGATATCGCGTTCGAGCTGGAACGCCTATTGCAGGAGACGGGAAGAGTGAACGTAAAGCTGACCCGCCGAAGCGATACCTTCGTCCCCCTGGCCGATCGCACTGCCTTTGCCAATGACTCCGACGCCACGTTGTTTTTGAGTATTCATAGCAATGCGAGCCCAAAGCAAAAGTTGTCCGGGCTGCAGACGTACTATCTCGATACAGCAGGAGATGAGGCGAGTAAACTTTTGGCGCAGCGCGAGAATGCTCAAAATTCAGACGGAGCCTCGGATTTAGATTTCATCCTCAGTGATCTGGTTCAGAGCGCAAAGCTTGATGATTCCAAGAAACTGGCGGCGACCGTCCATCAGGCGCTTTTTCGAACGCTTGTAGCTTCACGCTGGAAAGTACAGAGTTTAGGAGTCCGGAAGGCTCCTTTTTATGTACTGGTTGGCGCCCATATGCCCTGCATCCTCGTCGAGGTCATGTTTGTTGATAATCCGCTTGACGCTAAGCAGCTGTCCAATAAGGCTTTTCGGCAGGCCGTGGCTCAGGGACTCTTTCACGGAGTAAGCGAGTTTCTTACAGCCTACAAGGCGCACCATGACTGAACTTTTTTCGCCCGAGCAGCGCGCCATTTTTCAGGCGATATCCTCGCAGGCAGAAAAGCTGTCCATGCGATCCTATGTCGTGGGCGGCGTGGTGCGCGATATTTTTCTTGGACAGCGCCCGCTCGACAAGGACATTGATTTTCTCATTGAGGGCAATGCGCTTCTGTTTGCGGAGGAATTCCAAAAGCTATCCGGCGGTAGCCTTAAGCGTTTCGATAGCTTCTACACTGCCAAGATAGTAAGACCCGAGCGCTTTGCCGTAATCGACGAAATTGACTTGGCATCGTCTCGAACTGAAATGTATGCCAAGCCCGGCGCGTTGCCTACGGTAGCGCTGGCCTCGATAGAGGCTGATTTACAACGGAGAGACTTTTCGATTAACGCGATGGCCATACCTGTCGGAGATCTCTTGCCTCAACAAATATCGGCCGCAGCGCTGCGGCTTAAGGTCCTGGACAGATTTCAGGGCCTCGCGGACCTCGATGCAAAAATCGTGCGCGTGTTGCACGAGCGAAGCTTTTTTGACGATCCGACCAGAATTTTTCGAGCTGCTCGGTATGCGGTGCGCCTGGGCGGCAACCTCGAATCGCAGACCGCGCAGCTGGTCAGTGCAGCAGTGAGTGCGGATGTATTCGGCTCCATATCCGAGCAGCGCAAGCTCAATGAACTGAGGAAGGTGCTGTTTGAGGCGAATCCACTTGAGTCCTTGCGACTACTGGCTGTCTGGGGAGTGCTTGAGCAAGTCGATGCGCTAAGCGGTTGTGTAAAAAAATTTCTTTCCTGTTGGGCGCGATATCAATCTTCCTCCAACTATCGGAAACTTGAGCAGCGCGCAGCTGTGTTCCCAGCCCTTTGTGCTGCGCTGCAGCCGGTTGAGGCGCACTCTGACTGTCTGCGAGGGTTTGGCCTTTCTAAGAAGCTTGCGTTGCAGTTTCAAAATTTGGCGGAGGCCAGCGCAGCGCACCGGCCGCTGCAGGGTGACGTTGCTGCCTACCCCGATGAAATACTACTTGCCGCTGGGCTTTGTGAGGCCGGCGACTGGGCAGCCTTGGAGCTGAAGCGCCGAGGACTGGTGCTATGACTGCACTCGCAGATCTGGATTCCGCCTTGACCAAGGTAGTGCGCGGGCTTTGGCCGCAATTCGTTCGACAGGCCCAGTTTCAGCCGCTTATCGATCTTTCGCTGGGAGATGTCGGCTGTGCGGTTGGAATTGATCTGGCGGCGCAAACGGGGCTGCATCCGGATGCAATCTGCAAGGAAATTATCGGCGCTTGGAACCTTCCTCCCGGCCTGGAAGTCTCTATTCTGCGAGGCTATTTAAATGTCCGCTTTGAGCACCCGAATGATATTTTTACCATTGAACCTGAGTCTCTGGAGACAGCCGGCCTTGGCATAGTGCTGCCGGCATATAGCAACTTTCAGCCCCCGCTTTCCTACCTGCGCATAGCCCTCGTAGCGTGCACTCAGTACGCGTTGGCACGGGCATTTAATTGCCCTGTTCGATTTAAGCTTGGAGGAAGAATGCTGACCGGCAGCTTGCCCGAAGTTGTTCGGCAAGTGTTGACGTCTATGCAAAAGGAGCAGCCGGCAGACTCCCTTACGGAGATAGTAAAATCAGACTTCGCGGGGTCGAGAGAGCTCGTGACGGTCTGGCTGCCTCCGCAGACCCTCGCGCGCAGTGAATTCTCCCTGCTCTGTCAAAGTTTGGGCGCCGACTCGGAACGGCTGCGGGTAAACTCGCCAACAGGTCCCTGGCTCGAGTTTCGAACCCACCGAGAGTTGCCGCAAGATTTTGCAGCATGGAAGGACGCGGAGCTTAGAAATCTCTGTTGGTATTTGAGTGAGTCGCTGCCCGGGTCGGAGATTGATTTCTTCGTGCCGCGATCGTCCGAGGATGCCAATCTTTTTTGGTACTGGCAGGCCGTCAGTGAACGTGGAGAGAAGCTGCTGCCAGGCCCGCCTAAACAAAATCTTGAGCCATTAGGGGATATCGAAGCCCTTGCGCCGCGCCTTCGAACTATAGCAATCCGTCGCCGGTTTCTTCGCTTGTTTCTAATACGGGCGGCACACTTTGGAGAGGTAACCAGATGTTCCGATGCATTACGCGATTTGCTCTCGCAAGTTAGCAGAGTTTTGAACAGCCCTGATTTCCGTATTGCCTTGTCGAAAGACGGGCCGCATGGCCCAGAGCAGCAGATTTTAGCTGGTGCGGTTCAAAGCCTATCGGATAGTATAACTCTGTGTGACTTCGAAGAGGATTGAGTTATGGCAGTGATGCCGGGACCGCGTACCCGACCTACCGTTAAACCCTTGGCGACTATGAACAAGAGAAACCTCCAGCAGTGGGAACTTAGGCTGGGCCTGACGCAACTCGTGATACTTTTGGGCATTGTGACAGGCTCCATGGCCTGTGCCTTCTATATTGGATTCTCCTCGGGGCGCGCGGTCGGGTTCGAGTCGGCGCTGGAGCGCAGCCTTGCAAATGTTGCGCGCATTCCGATTGCCTCCGACGGCATGGGTCCCCGTGACGAAACCACATCCGAGGTCTATGCCAAGCTAAGTCAACCAGTCGTCTCGGACTCTGAGCTTAAGCGGGAGGCCGGGGCAGCAGTCGATATTCCTCTGGGCACGATTAAGTCAGCCGAGTCCGCGCCAGTGACTCAGGATCTGCCACAACCAGTTGTTAAGAAGGAATCCACCACAAGTCTCGCTGAAGGCAGCGTCCCTGCTGGCCGCAGACAGGAAAGTCTGGGAGCGGTGCTCGAGCGTGAGGTGGCTGCCGGTCGTGCCGAGCAAGAGGCTGGAAGTGCCCAGCACGCTCTCGTGGGGACTTCAGATGATAGGGCTCCATCATCGGGGGCCAAGCCGACTCAAACGAAGACCTTGGGTTCGTTGATTGCTGATAAGCCGAACAAGACCGAGTCGGGTACAGTTAAGAGCCAAGGTGCAGCAGCCTCGCTATCGAGCAATACTCCGGCCCTGAAGCAGGGAGAAGTTGCGAAGAAGGAGAAGTCGGTTGAACCTCTCGCTCCGGCGAAGGAGCAGCATCCTTCGAGCTTAATCCGCGAAAAGATTCCAGCTGGCTGGTTTGCCCAGGTTGCAGCACCTAGAAAGATTCAAGATGCCAATAGCCTAGCGGCTCGGCTGAAGTCTTCCGGGTTCCCGGTGATGATTGAAGTCGCACGAGTGCGGGGTGATGAGTATTACCGCGTGCTTGTCGGACCTGAGCAAGGCAGGCCGCAGGCCGATCGCCTCGTTGGGCAGCTAAAGCGGGAGAGCTATATCCAAGGGGAGCCATTTCTGCGAGCTGTTAAGTAGGCTTGCGGTAGACCGGTGGCTTTTGCCTGTCGGCTGTTCGGGGTCAATCCAGGGAGCCGATCTGCAGGGCAGCCGCGCTTAGGGGAGGAGAGTTTTCCGAATCCTCCTAACCCTTCGAAATATCTTACTTCTTATCTCAATCATGCTGTGCTTTTAGCAGCCTAAAAGATTTTTTCTAGCGATTTCAGTCGGTTATAAAATAGCTAGAAGTAAAATTGAGGCGTTAGCCGACATATCGAGATAGTCGCGCTGGGTTTTTTTGGGAAGCTTTGGCGTGCCATTGGTTAGGTTTTGAAAATTTCAAAAACCGGCGGGTATCCAGTATAATAGTACTGAGTTTTTTCGAGTTTTTTCCCGCCGTTCTTCGCCGCGCTACGAAATGAGTACGGAAACCGTTCCTGTCACCGCAAACCCGCTTGAGGCGGTAAAGCATGCTGCTGGCAGCGACATCGGTCTTAGGCGCGAAGAGAATCAGGACTCATTTGGAATCATTGAAAATGGAGGCTTCAAGCTCTTCATCGTCGCAGACGGTATGGGAGGAGTTAAGGGTGGAGGGATAGCCTCAAATTTGGCTATTAACGTGCTCAAGGAATGTCTCGAGGATAAGACCGAACTAAACGAAGCTGCAATAACTTCAGCCGTCGAGCACGCCAATACGGAGATTTTTGAAAAGGGCACCGGTGATCCTGCCCTAGCCGGGATGGGTACCACCTTCGTGGGGCTAGGATTCGTCGGCTCGAATATGATTATCTCGAGTGTCGGCGATTCTCGCGCTTACCGCGTTCGCGACAATAGCATCCAACAGCTTACCGTCGATCATACATTGGTGCAGGAACTTTTGCGCTCCGGGGCGATTTCTGCCGAGCAGGCCGACAACCACCCCGTTTCTCACATGCTGACACGTTCTTTGGGGCCTGCGCCTTCCGTCGAAGTTGACTGTTGGGTCTGCCAGGACGGCCCTGCGCGCGGTGATATTTATATCATGTGTTCGGATGGGCTCTACAATCTTGTACACGGCCACGAGATCGCGACCATCGTGCAAGATAACTATATCGATGTCGCGGTCCAGAAATTGATAAAGCTCGCCAACGAACGTGGCGGCACTGATAACGTCACGGTCATTGTGATCGAAATTGGCGAGTCCTTTCCTATGGGCCCCGAGGATTATGAGCCTACTTCGACACCTGCTGTCGATGCTGAAATTACGAAATCAGAGGCTGATGAAGCTCATGTGAACGGCGAGGCCGAGTCAAATGTAGCTTCGAGCGAGGAAGCGCCGCCTATCTCGATGTCGAATGGCAAGCATGATGAGGCCGAGAAGGGACAGCCAGCCGCTCAAGAAAAGACGATAGCAGAAACTAAAGCGCATGCTCAGGCTGCCACCGGTAAGAAATCTCCCAAATTACGACCAACGGTTGACATGGCCGCTGCTCAGGCTTCGCAGGAGAAGGTCTCCGAGCAGCAGGCTGAAGCGGCCGCTCAAGTCGCAGAAGCACAGGCAGCATCGACGGAGAATCAGCGACCTCGGTTTTCCCGTACTCTGCTTCTCGCGGGAGCCTTTGCGCTGACGCTCGTAAGCTTTGTGGGCGGATTCTTTGCCCCTAGGCTCATGGGCGGCAACAATGATGCTCGCGAGCACGAGGATGTACTGCCTCCGATCATACCGCAGGCCCAGATCGCAAAGTTTGACGCCGAAGTGCCGGCCGCCGACATGAACCAACGCTCGATGTCGCCGGCTCTGCGGCTGGGATTCTCTGATTTGCCTCCCAGTTTGCCTTCTGACGCACACAACGGTGCGCATGATGAGGCCGGTCGTAGTGGAGCGGTCACCAATGAGGATATAAACAGAATTACTCGACGAAAGGGAATGCTGCGCGAGTTGCTCCTGGATCTCGAGGATAAAATCGGCGCGTTCGAGAAACCATTGAGCGCTAAACTCGTCGATCAGTTAAAGGATACTAGGATCAAGCGGGAGTCCATGGATTCCCAAGAGGATGAGCTGCGCGGACAGATTGATGTGGCTACTCGCCGCCTGGCGGTTTGGTACGGCCGGCGAAAGCGTCTGCAAACCACCGATCCAATCAATCTTGCGACAGAAGTTGCAGTAGCTTCGCCCGGAGTAAAGGACAAGAAGGAAATTTTCGAGCTGGCGACTTGGTCATACCTCAAGGAGGCCGAGGTTTTGCGCTATAATCCCTCTGATGCTGCGCAAGAACGAAAGGTCTTCGATCTCGCCAGGGTGCGCAAGGATCGCCAGCGTGAACTGGCCGAGGAAGTTCGCAGGGCCATCGATAAGGAGGTATCGGAGTCGGACCGGGCCATTGCCGAATTGACTCTTCAGCGCGACAAGTTGCTGGTAGAGATTGAAAATCTCAGACGCAGCGAGGAATATGTGAAGATCCTCATGGGAAGCGATTCTCGCGCCAAGGAGATGAAGCGCAAGGAGCTCATGCGGGAGCGCGATGTCGCAGCCGCTGAACTCGAGGAGCTCAACCATATTAGCCCTGAGTCGTTTGACCAGGGAGGCTCGGCCGCCAGCGACTCTGGTGCCGGTACCGCTTTGAACGAGGCTTCGTCGTCCGAGCAGGTTGCGGCTTCGCAGTAAGCCCCCCGCGCTGTTTTTTACCCCTACAAAGTGCTATAGGATCGCCATTGAAATCTCTGCATTTTGGGGGCTATTCATGCAAGCAAAGAAGGCAGCGCTGTTAAGCGTCTCCGATCGAACTGGACTAGAAGATTTCGCCCGCGGCCTGACGGCACTCGGCTACACGTTGCTCACGACGTCAGGCACCGCCAAAGTTCTCACCGCCGCGGGAATTAAGTCGCTCCCCATTGAAGAATATACCGGACAGAAGGAAATCCTCGATGGACGGGTAAAGACACTGCACCCAAAGATTCACGCTGGATTACTCGCGCGTCGTGACGACCCTTCCCATATGCAGCAGCTCGCCGACGAAGGGATCTTGCCGATCGATATCGCCGCCGTGAATTTATACCCATTCGTCAAGAACGTAACTTCCGAACGGGCCAAAGATAACAAGCAAATGATTGAGCTCGTTGATGTAGGTGGCCCTACCATGATTCGGGCGGCTGCAAAGAATCACCAGGGCGTCTTCCCGATAATCGATCCGCTGGATTATCCTCATGTGCTTCAAGCACTGCGTGCAAACGATGCTGAGAGCTGCTTCGCCTTCAGGCGGGAGCTGGCGGTGAAGGTTTTTACCCAATTGGCTTACGACAATCTCGAAATTGCCAAGTATTTTTCGGGACTATCAAGCAGCGACGGATTCCCCAACATTAACGGAGTGGTCCTTCAGCGCGAACAGGAACTGCGCTATGGAGAAAATCCGCAGCAGAAGGCTCTGTACTACCGCGCGGTGGGTGCGCCGCCCCGTGACTGGCAGCAGTTCCATGGCAAGGAACTCTCCTATAATAACCTCCTGGATTTTGATGCTGCCATGCGCATCATCCGCATGTTCCCGGAAAGTACGGCCGCTGCGGTCATTATCAAGCACCTTAATCCTTGCGGCGCAGCGGTTGGCGGCTCCCTGCTGGAGGCACTCAAGAAAGCTAAGCGCTGCGATCCCCGCAGTCACTTCGGGGGAATAATTGCATTTAATCAAAGAGTGGACTCCGATGTTGCCGAGGATGTGAAAGAAGATTTCGCTGAGATAGTTATTGCGCCAAGCTATGACGACGCGGCGCTTGCTGTTCTCAAAAAGAGCAAAAATCTTCGCATCATGACCTTCGCTACTCTGGCTCCAGCAATCACTGAGCTGCGCTCATCGGCTGGAGGATATTTGGCGCAAGAGCGCGACAATCAAATTTCTCAAGTGCAGGGGCTCGAGGTCGTAAGTACCCGGCAGCCGTCGGCGCAGGAGCTTCGGGATCTGCAGTTTGCTTGGATGCTCTGCTCGCATGTGAAATCTAATGCCATCACGATTGCCAAGGACGGAATGCTGATTGGGGTCGGGGCCGGTCAAATGAGCCGCATAGACTCAGTCGACTTGGCCCTCGCCAAGGCAAAGCGACACGAGCATGACCTTAAAGGCGCGGTGGCGGCATCAGATGCCTTCTTCCCGTTCACCGATTCCGTCGAGAGCTTGGCTGGGCATGGTATTACCACCATTGTTGCTCCCTCTGGGTCAAAGCGCGATGCTGACGTAATTGCCAGTGCAAATCGGGTAAATGTGAGCCTCGTCTTTGCTCCTGACCGGCATTTTAGGCACTAGGAGACTTGGGGGGATGCATAAGGTTCTGGTTATCGGCAATGGCGGGCGCGAGCATGCGCTTTGCTGGAAGTTGCAGCAGTCGAAGGCTGTATCGAAGATTTTCTGTGCTCCGGGAAATCCTGGAACCGGCACTGTCGCCGAAAATGTGTCGATTGCCGTCAATGAGATCGAGAAACTCGCCGAGTTCGCCGAACAGCATAAAATCGATTTGACGATTGTGGGGCCAGAGCTGCCTCTTACCCTTGGCATCGTTGACTGTTTTCGGGAGCGTGGTCTCAGAGTATTTGGACCAACTCAGGCCGCAGCTCAGCTAGAGGGATCGAAGAGTTTTGCAAAGTCCGTGATGGTTGCGTCCAGCGTGCCAACAGCCGGCTACGCAGAGTTCACGACGCGAGAAGCAGCTGAGGAATGGCTGGGACAGCATCCTGAGCCCGTTGTTCTGAAGGCTGATGGCTTGGCAGCCGGGAAGGGGGTCTTTGTTTGCCTTGATGCGTCTCAGCGCTCCGAGGCGTTGCAGGGGCTCTTTGGCGAGCTTCAATGCAGCAAAGTGATCGCTGAGCAGTTTCTCGAGGGCCGCGAGGCATCGCTGATTGTCGCGACGAACGGCCGAGACGTGCTTTCGCTCGCTCCCGCCCATGATTATAAGCGGATTGGCGATGGAGATCGGGGTCCTAATACGGGCGGCATGGGCACCGTCAGCCCTACGCCGCATTTGACGGAGGAGCAAGCTGCCTGGAGCATCCAGCACGTTATTCGTCCGGTGCTCAAGGAAATGGAACGCCGCGGCATGCCGTTCCAGGGCTTTCTATACGCCGGACTGATGATCAGTTCCTCCGGCAAGGTGTCAGTCTTGGAGTTCAACGCTAGGCTCGGTGATCCTGAGACTCAGTCGATTATGCGGCGCTTGGATAGCGACTTGTTCGAGCTGCTGTTTGGTCTCGTAAGTGGAAATGCCACCGCGCCGCGTTGGAAATCAGAGGCGGCAGTTTGCGTAGTGCTCGCGGCAGCAGGTTATCCAGGGGCTGTCGCCAAAGGCGACGAGATTACTGGGATTGAATTTGCCCAGTCGATGCCGGGTGCTGTCGTGTTTCATGCCGGTACTGCCCTTGCCGAGCGTGGTCGTCTGGTTACCTCGGGAGGCCGTGTCCTCAATGTGACCGCGATTGGTAAGGATATCGACGAGGCGCGAAGCCGTGTTTACCGCGCAGCTGATATGATTCAGTTTCGCGGCAGACAGCTGCGCCGTGATATCGCAGCGCGCAGCTAATCTTTGCCTTTGTCCTTCCTCAGTAGCTAAGGTAAACTGCCGTTATCATGAGAATTCACCGAATAGTATTAGCATCCTCACTCATGCTATGGGTTTTGGTCGTAGCGTCCACGGCATGCGCCGGCGAACTCCGCATCCTCGATGGGATGGGACTAACTCGTGCGGTGAAATCGGTGCGCGATGAGGGTACGGTAGCTGTAATGACCCGCGGCGGGGGGGCAGCGCCAGGGGCCGTGATCCTTTCTCAAGTTGACGGTCTGGCCCCTGATATCAATCCTGCCAAGGCCTCCGACACTGCCGTGGTGTTCGAGCGCGTGCCGGAGGGTGCCTGGCGCATCAAGACTGCCTCATCGAAAGTCGTCATCACTGAGGTCAAAATCGACCAGTGACTCCTTGGGTAGAGCCTGTCCCTGATTCCCCCTTGGCGCTGTTGGTTGCTGATCGCGCTGCCATCATTGGTTCAATCGACAAAGTCACTAACTGCGACGTTCTGATCGTTGGCGGAGGAATACATGGCGCAGCATTTGCCCGACTAGCAGCAGTCAACGGCTTGAGCACGGTGCTGCTGGAGCGCGCTGATTACGCTTCAGCTACATCGAGCCGCAGTTCGAAAATGGCCCATGGGGGACTGCGCTATCTTGAGATGCTCGACTTCACTCAGGTGTTTGAAGGTATACGCGCCCGGGAGGAGCTATTCCACACGGCTTCCCATTTGGTGAAGCCGCAGGAGTTCCTACTGCCGCTGTACGAGGGGAGCGGTGCTCGGCGATTTGCCATGACCTGCGGTCTTACGCTCTATGATCTCATGGCTAGAGTTCCAGGCAGACGGCAGAGCTGGATTCCAGCTGCTCAGATGCAGCAAAATCCGTTCGCTCAGGAGACTAAGAAACTTGCCGGCGCATTTCGGTACTTTGATGGATTGATGCGGGATACCAGGCTCGTCTTGGAAAATATCCTATCGGCTCGCAGGGAAGGTGCGCTCTGCCTCAATTACGCCGCCGTGAATTCCATTTCTCCGCTCACGGGCGGCAGAGTATTTGTCGGCTGGACGGACGTGTTGACTGGGAGAAAGCATGAGATCAATGCCGGGGTAGTGATCAATTGTGCCGGCCCTTGGGTAGCGAGCATGGGAAGACTGAAGCCATCGGAACTTGCTGCTCGCATCCGCTTTAGCCAGGGTGCGCATCTGCTATTTTCAAAAACCTGGGAAGGTCCGGCGCTTTTTTTGCCCATGGAGGGGAAGGGGCGGTACTACTGGGTCTGGCCGCACTTTGCCGGAACTTTGGTAGGTACTACTGAGCGCGAGATAAGTGATGTGCCCGACGATCCGCAGCCGACTAATGATGAAATTCAAGAAATACTGAAACGATTGGAGCGAGATCTCCCGGGCAGCGGACTTGATCGATCGACGCTTCATTATGCCTTTGCCGGCATCCGCACGCTGCCTCTGCGCAAGGCAGGCGGATCGGTGTCGCAGCTTTCGCGAAAGCATATCTGGTCGCTATCTGGCGGAGTCTTGAGCCTGATAGGCGGGAAATTTACGACAGCGAGTTGGACTGCCTATGAGGGGCTAAAATTGGTGTACAAGATGTCCGGCTTGCGCGGAAAACCGGTTTCCCTAGGACGAAGACTATTTCCCGGTGCGATCAACATCGAAGAAAACAGCTCGATTTTTAGAGCGGAGGCCTCTAAACACGGCGTGAGTGCAGAAGTGCAGGATAGAGTCCTTGCCCGCATGGGATCGCTTGTGCGCTATTTTCATAGCTTTCCGGATTGGTATGAGCCGCTCGGTGATCTTGGGATGCGCGGCGAGGTGGAGTTTGCCCTGCGTGTTGAGCAGGCGGAGACCTTTGAGGATCTCATGCGGCGTCGACTTGAATTGGAGTATCTTGCTGGACACGGCGCCGCTGTAGAGGGGGCGGTTTGCTCGATGCTGCGTGCCGCTCGGCCTCAAGCCGATGTAGACCGTCAGGTGGCGCAGTATCACGAACGCTTGGCAAAGCTCGAAACCTGCTTACGTGCTTGAGCCACTGCCCTGGTCAGCCCCCACTAGCCTCAAAATCTCTCATAAATACAGTAAGTTGCGAAGATAGGAAGTGGAAATATTTAGCTCCCAGGTCTAAGCGAAGTGGCATAACTAGCCGATTTTTCTACATGTGTAGTGCTCAATGGAGGAGCGCTCTCTGTTCACAAGGAAGTTTCCGGCGTGCCGATTACTCTAGGAATAAATCTCGTTGCACTGAACGCACAGCGGCGTATGTCGTCTTCGACGGATGCCATGTCGCGCTCGCTCGAGAGACTAAGCAGTGGCAGCCGGCTTAATCGCCCTTCGGATGACTCCGCCGGCCTCTCGGTTGGCGCGGGACTGCAAGCTCGTGCCAGGATCTTCGGCCGCGCTAATCTTAATATATCAGACGCCGTTTCCGCGCTCTCTATCGGCGACGGCACCCTGAGCCAAACCAATGATTTGCTCGTCCGCATGCAGGAGCTCGCGCAGCAGGCGTCAAATGGGGCACTGTCACGCAGCCAGAGGATCAGTCTCGACAAGGAGTATCAGCAGCTCGCAAAGGAGATCAAACGGCTGTACGAGTCGAGTACGTTTAATGGCATCAATGTCTCAAATGGAGGAACCAGTGGACGCGCTTCCAGACTTCTCGACACGCTGCTGCCCGGTTCGAGTAATTCCAAGTATATATATGGTTTGTCCGCAGATGGTCGCTACTTGTTGTACGCAGATGACACCAAAACAGCTATCAAAGATACCGTGACAGGCACCGATCGAGATATCAGTAACGGGATTTCCGGGGCTGAAACGATGCAGATACTCAACAACGGAGATGTATATTTTAACAAGACGGCAAGCTCCAAGCGAGATTTGTATGTCTATCGCTATGGCTCGCAAACAACTTCGAAGATAACCAACTCTACTGCCGCACTGGATTTATCGAGCTTTGCGGTAAGCGCCGATGGATTGACCGTCGCCTTTGGCACCACCACTCAATATACCGACGGGGGGACTTTGAGCTCTGCGACCACTGGTGGAGTCAACAAGGCCTACGTGCTTGATCTGAGCACTGGCATCATTCGTAGTCTTAACAGCGGCGCCGGCTATGGTTATGGCGGCAATATGAAAGTAAGCAACGATGGGGGTTATGTCGCTGTTTATGACGGTGGTACGGGAGTATATGTGTCGAATACTCGTGGCACCTCGCTGACCACCAAATCAACAAGCGGAGCTACAATTGCTGGAACTCAAGTGGTAGCGGTTTCCAATGATGGACTGGCATCTTTTACGTCGTCTGGAAACGTGGGAGGTCTAAACGCCGCTCTCAAATTTCAATTCTTCTCATTGGATTGGCAGTCCGGATCTGCGACGAAACTAACCAATAATACGACTGCCACTGGGGTTTATGCTTCGGCGAGTGCGGACGGCACCTCCATCGTATTTGTCGATAATCAAAATTGGAGCGGTACTAACTCTGGCGGGCTGCATCAGGTCTTTAAAATTGATGTGGCAAACCGCCAGCTAACGCAGACGACTTCATTCGGCCTACAAGATTTCGATATGAGCTATGCCTCGGGAATTGTCGTAAGCGCTGATGGAAACCGCGTTTATCACGACGATATATCCGATGGAATGACACTCTATGAAATTGACACCTCGAGTGCCGATATAAGCTTGAATTTTGAGGCAGGCAGCGGGTCTCGCGGCAATATTGCCTCTGTTTTGAAGTCTATCAGCGGGGCGCTTAGGGGCCTAGGAGAACAGACGCTGACCTCCAGCAACAGCGCGCTGTCGGCGCTGGACCTACTGAACTATAATCTACGGGATCTGGCGAGTATCCGCGGCACCCTCGGCGCCGGTCTGAGTAGGGTCGAAAGCGCTGGCCGTCTTGTTCAATCTCAGCGTGATGAAAATCAAGCCGCATACAGCCGCATAGCGGATGCGGACGTCGCATCAGAATCAGCGCAGCTGCTCCGCACTTCGATCTTACAGCAGGCAGGGGCAGCGCTGCTCGCGCAGGCCAATCAATTACCATCGCTGGCGATGCAGCTGCTTTCCGTGTAGTCAGCCAACAGGAACTATGGCTTCAAGACAATCTTTCCGAACTGCTGGCCCGTCTCTAGTCGCTGCAACATTTTAATTCCATCCTTAAGAGGGGCGACGGTATCAATTGCAGGCCTGATGTCGTGTGTCATCATGAAATGGAGCGCATCAACGAAGTCTTGACGGTTGCCCATGGTCGAACCCAGGAGCGAAATTTGCTTGGTAAAGAAGAGGCGAGCATCCAGCGGTAGTTCATAGCCGCTCGTGCTGCCGACCATAACGATGCGTCCGCCGCGCGCCACGGCTCGAACAGAAAATGCCATGGTCTTGGTACCGACGTTATCGACTACGACATCAACGCCTCGACCTTTCGTGAGTTTCAGGACCTCGACGGCCCAATTGGATTTCTCCGCATAGTTAATTACTTCGTGGGCACCTAGTTCGAGCGCCTTTTTAGCCTTTTCCTTGCTTCCGGCCAGAACATAGACGGTGGCGCCGGCTGCACGTGCTATTTGGATGGAAAGAGAGTTCACACCGCCCCCGGAGCCGACGACTAGCACGGATTCTCCGGCGCGCAAGTCGGCGCGCTTGAACAACATGCGCCAGCAGGTCGTGCCGACCAACAGTGGTGCGCAAGCGTCTTCATCTTTGAGCCCCTCGGGGGTTTTGAAGACGTTGACGATGGGAACGACCACGTATTCTGCCATACCCCCGCGGAGCTGCTCACCGATAATCCGGTAACTGGGGCTCACGCTGTCTTCGCCGTTTCGCACCCACTCATCATCAGCCCCGATAATTCCGGGATTAATTATGACTCGGGTACCCGCCGTCCACTGAGACTCGGCGTTGACTTCGACGATTTCACCTGCGATATCGCTTCCCGTGATATGCGGCATATCAAGCACGAGACCTTTCCAGCCGCGGCGTACCCAGATATCCAAATGATTGAGCGCGACGGCACGAACTTTGATCAGCGCCTCGCCTGGTCCCGGCTTCGGCATAGGCAAGTCAGCATATTTTAAAACTTCGATGCCGCCATGTTGTTCGAAAAATACCGCTTTCATGTCATTCCATTCCGCAATAAGTGAACATTTTGACCATCAGAGCTACCGGCTCATGATCACGCTGACCCAGCCATCACGATCGCAGCGCAACTTCAAATGCCATCCGTGCTGCTCGAAATCCTGCAGAAGACCAGCAAACTTGGGGAGCATGATCCCGGACATGAGCAGCAGGCCGGAAGGTGCCAAAAGTCGTTCAAAATCAGGCCTTAAGCTGCAAAGTACTTCAGCATAGATGTTAGCCACGATCAAGGCGAAACTACCCTGTAGAAGCGATGACTCCTTGGCGGCTATTTCAATAGCCGCACTGCATTCATTCAGGGAAACGTTTTGCCGTGCATTCTCTAGGGCCAGTGGATCGATATCAGTGGCGACTACCCTTGCCCCAAAAAGCTTATGGGAGGCGATTGCCAGAATTCCGCTCCCCGTCCCAATATCCAGAACTTGGGCTGGAGCGAGTGCCCGTACCGGGTCGGACTGCAGGAGCTCGAGCAGCATGGCAGTGGAAGCATGGTGCCCCGTGCCGAAGCCTGTGCCGGGCACGATGAGGATCTCAGTCGCGGTAGGTCGCTTTCGTTCCGTGAAGGGACTCAGCTCATCAACGGGAATGACTTTGAGCTCGCCGACTGAAATGGGCCGCCAAAGCTCGGGACACTGCGCGGTCCAGTTCTCCTGTATAACCGGTGTAGTGTCGATGAGAGTAGCGCCGCACTGCGCCGCCTGCTTCAGAAACTCCTCTAAGCCAGACGAAGTTGCCTGCAGGTAAACTAAAAGGTGGTGTTCATCGAGAATTTGCGCCCCGCCGGCTCCGGCGTTCACCAATAAAGCCGCGACCTCCTCAGGATAAGTCGCGGAAAGGCGTAATTCCCACCACTGGGACTTCGTAACCTCAGAATTCATCGACTTAGAATGGCATAGCGGGGAAGGGGGGTCTATGCGGGGTTAGTTGGAGGTCGGTTCGCCTTGACCCTTAGAGGATTCAGCTTCTAGCTCGGCCAGCAGCTTGTCTTCCATCTTCTTCTTGATACGAGAACTAGCGCCCGAATATTGCTTGCGCTGGAAGATCTTCTTGGGAGGCGGCGCCTGTTCGAGCATATCAAGGGCGAGGCTCTGATAGAGCTGAAAGGACTCTGGCGAGAGCGTCTTTAGGATTGCGCAGGTATCGCGAAGTTTCTTTATCGCACGACCACTCTCACTCTTTATCTGCTTGAGATAGGCGACTAGGTCAATTTGATTCATCAGATCGGTAATAAGTAAGCGCAGCGCTGCTTCCTCACGAGCGCGGGACCGCTCCTTGCGGACTCGCGCTGCTATCTCCGTAATTTCAAGCAGCATGTCTACAGAGAAGGGTTCGAAGAGACAGCCATCGAACCCTGACATCACGCTACTCGCAACCGTTGAACTATCCTGACCCTTTCCGCCAAGGACAAGAATAAATGCCGCATCCTGTGCCGATGGCAAGCTCTTGGCTGATTTTACAAAATTGCCCGCTTCGGCAAAATCACATTTGAAGGAAATAAAGGCCACGTCGCAATGCTCGTTTGCCTTTAGTTTATCCCCCGCCTCACGAAGACCGTTTACTTGAGTCACTTTGCCGAAGTTCGTAACAGCGGTGGTGGCCTGTTTGAGCCGCATGCGCGACCCGATATCAGGGTCAATCAGAAGCGCATCGTATTTCTTGAACGTCGACATGAATTTCTGCTGAGATTTCGGAGCCTTCGACTCGTGATTCTTCTTAGTTAGGTATCGGCCGATAGGATCCGCTTCTTGAGTTCAGCCTAAAGATATAACGTTCTAATATTACCGATGTTTTTGCCCTAGTAGGCACGGTTTCTGGTTGCCTCAATAACAATAGTAAGAAGAATTCGTATTCTGGAGTTAGGGTAGGGCATGCTGTTTGGCTGGATAGCCCGATTTTTCGTATCGTTTCTCGTTTCAAATTGGATCTATTCCGAGGTGGTTTTGCTTTGCCCGCCGGTCGATAGATACGCCAAGGATCTCTACCAGGCCTCCAAGCTTCCGACGCATGATAAGTGGGGACGGATCGCAAGTAATAGCGCCGCAGACCGGCTCGGTCTTGATTTGGAGCGGCAAATCTCTACCACTAGTCCGCGAGCTGGGCTCTCATTCGCCCGCTTTTTCGATGATTCGATTAGGGAATTGTGGAGCAGCAAGTCGTTGCAATCAGTATTCGCCGTATTCGGCGATAATTCTCTCAGCGCTTTGCCCTCTCAGCGCGCTTCCTTCCTCTCCGGCGAGGATATTTTTTCTTCGCACACGGTCGCGGCGATTAAACATGTGCGTTTCTGATCACGACAGCACTGGGCCGTTTCTACAGTAGACGCCAAAACTATTGTGACTATGTTTGCGAGCACCCTAGGCGTTCGGGAGTATCTGCGTATTTTCAGTTCTGGCAGCGGCAGCCACAGGTACAGCGTCGAGCAATCCGGTCTTTGCTACTATTGAGGAGCGTCCGGGCTTCGTGCATTGGTCAAGGTCGCGGTGCTCGAGCAAGCGCAATAGAAATTCAGGCGAATATCGAGCAGCAACGGCCGCCTCGTCGGCGGTAATCCCAATTAAATTGACATAACTGAAGGGGCGATCAAGGCAGAGCTGTTCATGCCGAACGCAAGAAAAACTAGTCGCAAAAATGCTTCTCAATTCCGTGTCGCTGTCAGGGATCAGAGGCACGTCGCAGGAAAGTCCTGCTCCGCAACGTATCGTCTTAGAACGCGCGCTTTGCATGAGGATCCAGCCCATAGTAAGGGGACGCAGCGGCCAATCCGGGATCTCCGCCGCCTCATTGCAGCTCGCCTCGCCCGGTGGAAGTGAAAGCTGAAACACGAGCTCATTGCCTGGGCGAACCTCTTTGGTCTCGGGGGCAGGGCGGCTCAGCAGTCGCAGGCCATCAGTGCAATACACGAGACTATGGGGGGTGCCGGGACGCTCGAAAACCGCAACCGGAATGCTCCGCATGTTCACATCCGCAGCGTCGTCGAGCGCTCGAGGATCGTATCCCAGGTTAGACAGCTCCCGCACCAAATCCAAGGTCATGATTCGGCAGGGCTTGCCAAAGGCAGCCTCCAGGAGCTCCCAGCCACTTTCTAGACACGGGCGCTGCTTTATAACACACGGCTCAATGAACAAAGTCTGTTCGTATCGCGGTTGCACGAAGATATCCGCTCCGGCGAACCAGTCGTTTTCCGTTCTTCCTTGGCGATTATGCAGGGCGAAGAAGTCTACGACAGGGGAAAGTTCATGACTAAATCCCCGCCGCACGATTTCCCTGCGCACGAGGCTCAGATAGCCTCGGACAATTGAGCGAAATTCGCTTTCAGTCCAGCGTGTTTTGAGAGCCAGGGGAAGCTCGGCATAAACGGAGTGGACCAGCTCTCTCGTTTCGACGATGCGTCCAAACTTCTCCCAATGGTAGGGGATAAGCTCGCTGCATTTTTCGAAACGAACAGAGCGGACAGTATCGTTGTGAACCAAGAACTTTTCGCGCAGCGTTCGTGTACGCTGCTTAACCTCCATATGAGGGAAGAGGATCCCCAGGCCCTCGAGGTAAATGGCAGATTCTCTATCCAAACACGCGGTGAGTGCGGAAATGAGCTGGTGTCGCAAGCTGTCGCGATCGTCGGAAGAAGTGATTTCCAAGAATTCATCCGGACGGATTCGGTATCGACTGGCCGGAGATTCGTCCTGAGTTTCGACATCCAAGGGTCTCTTCGCTACCACTGTTCCAACCGAAGTGCCGCTAAACCTATGAGCAGAGGTGATCTCCGGCCGCTTTGCAGATTGCGCACGTGATGAGGCATCTGGATGGCCAGGGGTCTCGAATGAAGATGCCTGCGGATTGTCGGGCTGCTGCATGCAAAACTCTTTCGCGAGATTTGAAATCGGAATCGCGAGTCTAGCGCAAAGAATTTTGAGCGTCTACTGAGATTAGGATGGAAAATAGCGCTGCGCAGGAGATCGAACGCCCTGGCTGTTAAGGGTGCCTAATCTTCTGCGCAGGCAGCTCTCTCGCCACGCGCTCCGAGAGAGTGTGGAGCGTTGGGGCGTTATGCTTCGACGAGCTTACGGCTTCCCTCGCGTTCGTCTGAAGAGACTTTCTCTTCATCACGCGACTCTTCGTTTCGCGAAGCTTGCTGTACTTTCTCTTCTTTGGGCTTAATATCTAATTTTGGCGCGACGGGGCTTGATGCCCGACTGATTGAATCAACCATAGTGAACCTCCATGTATTTGAGGCACACGCATTCCTCTATCGTTGCGTGTGTGAATGGAGATTCGGATAGGATCGCCGGATACACAATAAACGGCGGCGGAATTCCCGGCCGGAAGCGCAGATATAATTAGCGCTAAAAACTAAAGGACGCGTTTAATCGCAGCAGTGAGCTGATCTTTGGGGACAGCCCCGACAATATGCTCAACTACTTCGCCGCCCTTGAAAAAAGCAAGGTAGGGAATGCCGCGCACATTGAACTTGGAGGGGGTTCGAGGATTCTCGTCCACGTTCATTTTGGCGAATTTGACCTTTCCAGCGTACTCCTTTGCCAGTTCCTCGATAACGGGAGCAATACTTTTGCAAGGTCCGCACCACGGGGCCCAGAAGTCCAAAAGAACCGGTATACCGGATTTTACGACCTCTGTATCAAAGTCTGCGTCTGAAATATCTTGAACGTTTCCAGCCATTTCTTGACTCCTCGAACAGGGGAATCTGCTTGGTAAGAAGGATGCAGCCCCAGGCCAGGCATTATCATAAAGCAGGGCAGATTTGTAAACAGCTGAAACAGGGTTGGGGCAATCGGATTCACTCAAGATTTTACCACCTGCGCACTAGTAGGGGCCGCTTCTGAGGCCTCGCCGTATATAACCTATAAATACTTTAAGTGGCTTGAACCTTTTGCCGAGATCTTGCGTCAAAAGTTTAAGCGAGTTGAAGTTCGCGGGGTTTGGTTCTGAAGGGGAGTCATTGGCTCCTTAGCTCCTAGAAGTGAGGCCTCGAGAGGGCACTTAGGAGCTAACCAACCGAAGTTCGAAGTGAGCAAAGGTTGGTCAGGGTTGTAATGCTGTTTGTTCGTCAGAACGCAGCCCCCTTTATATAAAGGGGTCTTACATATGAACGAGAAAGTAGAAGTGAAAGCAGATAGCGGCGCAGAGCTTTCAATTAGTACGTATACCGTCGATTCCTTCGCCAACGGCATAGCCTTTGGACAGCACCGGCTCCCGGACCGTGAGGACCCTAGAGACCATTATCACCTTCGAATCGAGGATGATTCCGAACTGGTACGTCTTCGCAGCCGTTATACCCTAAACAAGCAAAACCCATTCTGCGAGCTAGAACGCCATCTGATGCGGCTTTCCAATCAGGGAACGCTCCGCTCCTCGATAGTCTACTTTGGAACAACCACCGATCCATTCTTGCCATTCGAACACAAGTTTGACGCCAGCATGAAATTCTTGGACCTATTCCGACGC
The DNA here is from genome assembly GCA_041907145.1 of Bdellovibrionota bacterium. GTDB lineage: Bacteria > Bdellovibrionota_C > UBA2361 > UBA2361 > JAFLCA01 > JAFLCA01. The sequence goes on along the minus strand of JAYRHW010000189.1, from coordinate 5,145 downwards.
TACACCCCCGGGCACCTGGCCATACAAACTAGGTCGCCCTTAATCGTTATCGCCATGCCAGTGCTGTCAAAGCTGGGCCGTAATTGCTCGGTAACCTTTGGAGTCGAGACTACCCTTGATGAGTCGGTAAGACGTTACACGCCGGGGCTGCCGCGTATCGAGGAGAGGCTAAAGGCGGTGACCGCCCTTAGACGCTTCGGAATCGAAGTAACTCTGCAGGCCTCGCCAGTGCTGCCGTACGGTGATTGGAGATCCGATGCTCACCGCTTCGCCGAGATGTTGGTCGAGCATGGTGATTATGTTTATGTCCGGTCGATTACTGACGGGACGGAACGAACGGAGCGAAAAATAAGAACTACAAGTCTAGCTAAGAAGTTGGCTCAGGATCGCAAATTCCACTGGCTGCGTCCCGATACTGCCAACATGGTAATCACCGAAATTGAAAAACTTGCGCCTGAGAAGCTTCGAATCCCGAAGCGCGAGGCCTTGCTCAGCAAGCAGGTTCCGCTCTTCGGCACTTGAGCGGCGCCAAGGTTGAGAACGGTGCAAACACTGGAGTTAGTCCACCACAAAGGTACATTTCTCTATCTCCTTCCTTCGTAGTTTTTGTGGTGCAAATGACAGTAGCCTCCCTTTTTGGGGAAACGAGATGGCAGTCGATTAAGATTAAATGATCGGGTGTGCTCCGAAGCCTGATATTGTACGCTGACTGCGGTTACAATCCACGGAGCCACTATGACGCGCGTAGCAATTGTAGGCGGGTGCCGCACGCCTTTCGTTAAGGCCGCTGGCGCTTTTGCTGCGAAGAGCTTCCTCGATCTGGGCGTGCACGCGGTAAGTTCGTTGGTGCGTCGTCTGAGCCTGGACCCTAATTCCATTGACGAGCTGGTCTTCAGCACGGTGCTGCTCGATCCTCGAACCCCAAATGCGGCGCGCGAGTTGGTTTTGCGCGCCGGTTTGCCTAAATCCTTGCCTGCCCACTTTGTTTCCAATAACTGCATCAGCGGGCTCGTGGCTGCTAATATGATCGCCGAGTCCATTCAGGCTGGACGCATAAAGGTGGGAATTGCCGGCGGCTCGGAGTCTATGTCGCGTCCGGCGCTGACATTGCATCCCAAAGGCGAGGCTCTCTTTCTTAAATTGGCTAGAGCTCGGAGCATAGGCGAGAAGCTGAGCATCCTCGCTGCCTTCCGGCCGCGCTTGCTGCTGCCGCAGCCCCCGAGTCCCAAGGAGCCCTCAACCGGACTTACGATGGGGCAGCACTGTGAAATGACAGCGAAGGAATTCGGCATCGCACGGGAGCTGCAGGATCGCATCGCCCTCAAGAGTCATCAGAATGCCGCTCGTGCGCAAAAGGAAGGTAAGTTGGACGCCGAGATAGAGGCGCTGGACGGAGTAAATAAGGACAATATAGTTCGAGCGGATACCACGCTCGAGAAGCTTTCGACATTGAAACCGGTATTTGATCGCGGCCCCCAGGGCACGCTGACAGCGGGGAACTCGAGCCCCCTCACTGATGGGGCCTCTGCGGTCTGTCTCATGTCGGATGAAGAGGCCAAGCGGCAGGGCAGGGAGGTTTTAGGTTATATAGAAGCCGCAGAGTTTTCCGCGATAGATCCAGCCGATGGATTGCTTATGGCGCCAGGAATAGCGCTACCCAGGCTCCTCGAGCGCACCAAGCGATCTATTGCAAATATAGACATCTTCGAAGTTCACGAGGCCTTCGCGGCGCAAGTCGCCTCGAATATGCTGGTTTGGGAGAAGGGGTGGAATAAGTATCCCGGTATTCATCCGATCGGCAAAATCCCGGACGAGAAGATTAATGTGAATGGCGGTTCAATCGCGGTCGGGCATCCGTTTGCCGCGACCGGCGGTCGATTGATTCTCTCCACGGTAAACGAATTGAAGCGCCGCAATGCAAAAACGGGAGTTATCAGTGTCTGTGCGGCTGGGGCTATGGCCTGTGCAATGCTTGTCACCAGGCCCTAAACGTCGAGCACGTCTAATTGAGAGCCAGAGCACATGTTTGAATTATTCGGTAATAACAAGGGTATGAGTAAGGACGATAGCTGTCCCAAGTGCGGGTCTGAAGGATATGTAGAAAGCTACATCTCCGTGCTTTTGTCCTTTGAAAGGGCAGACTTAGCAATCACGGCCTGTCTGGTTGTATTCATCTGCGGCATCGCGCAGCAGTTTTCCTTGGACCTCATTCTTGTCTTTGCAGCCATGGCCGTAGCGCCTGTGTTTGTCCACATCCGACGCAAGAAGTTTTGCGAGCGTTGCGAAATAGATTTCATTTCTGAGCTCAAAAAGCAGCCGCGCTCATAGCTGACTATCCTAAAATAACCTAATAATTTCGCCATGTTGCGGTAGTTTACTGAACTACTCAGCAACTCTCGCATTTTATCCTCAAGCAATTTCGCAGCATCGCCGTAGTAGTGGATAGAAGTTGCAGTTAGCAGTGTTTTTGAGCGGTTTGTCGCGAGAGAAAGAAGCCCCAGCTTTCGATTCTCAAGCCCAAACCCATACATAACTCGAACGTGGTTCAGGGCCTCACAGCTCTGAGATTCTGCGCGCTTGTCAAAGGATTGACGAAGGCGTCCATGTTCGATCTTTCAAGGAGGAAAGTAGCATGGGTATTACTCTTGGTTCCAACATAGCGTCCCTGAAAGCTCAGAGGACGTTAGCACTCTCGACCGAACAGTTGTCTCGTACTTTCGAGCGCCTCAGTTCCGGTCAACGTATCAATCGAGCAAGTGACGACGCAGCCGGTCTCGCAATCGCGGACTCGTTGAAAGCCAGCCAGCGCGTAGCCACTGTCGCCATTCGTAACGCAAACGACGGTATTTCGACGATTGCGATTGCGGACTCAGCGCTCGGTGAAATCGGTAACGTATTGTCGCGTCTCGCTGAACTTGCTGAGCAATCGGCAAACGGCGTGTTCTCGACCACGCAGCGTTCAGCGCTGTCGAACGAGTTCGTGGCTCTTGCCTCAGAAATTGAGCGTATTGCCACCACCACTCAGTTCAACGGTGTGACTCTGCTTTCGGGCGGTTCCGCACTTACGTTGCAGATTGGCTTCAACTCTGCCTCTACTTCGCAAATATCCTACACCGGCGTGCAGGGAACCCTGCAAGCGCTTGGACTCGCCTCAACGGGCACGTCAGTTCTGACGTACTCGATTCAGGGCGGATCTACGGATCTTGCGCAGTCTGCATCGCGTCAAGCACTTGATGCGATTAACTCAGCGATCACTTCGCTTGCTTCAACCCGCGGTACGTTGGGTGCTACCGAGTCACGACTCCAGGTAGCTATCAACAGCTTGACGGTTGCACGCGAGAACTTCGCTGCAGCAGAAAGCCGAATCCGCGACGTCGACGTCGCTTCGGAAGCTGCCGAACTGACAAGATTGAACATCTTGCAGCAAGCAGGTTCTGCGGTTCTAGCTCAAGCAAATCAGCAGCCAAGTTTGGCTCTGAGCTTGCTCCGTTAGTAACTCGCGTCCGTAGCGTAGTTAGACTTAGCGCACTTTTCTCCAGGCAGGAGGCGGCGTCATGGGTATTACCCTTGGTTCGAACATTGCATCGCTTAAGGCTCAACGAACGTTGGCCTTATCGACCGAGAAATTGTCCCGCACTTTCGAAAGACTTAGTTCAGGACAACGAATCAATCGCGCAAGCGATGACGCCGCCGGCCTTGCCATCGCAGACTCGCTCAAAGCGAGCCAGCGTGTGGCGACAGTGGCCATTCGAAACGCAAACGACGGTATTTCGACGATTGCGATTGCTGACTCGGCCCTCGGAGAGATCGGAAACGTTCTCTCTCGTCTGGCGGAATTGGCTGAGCAATCGGCGAACGGCGTCTTTTCGACCACGCAGCGATCGGCACTCTCGAACGAATTTGTAGCACTCGCCTCAGAAATTGAGCGAATTGCGACAACCACTCAGTTCAACGGTGTTATCCTGCTCTCGGGCGGATCGGCGCTTACGTTGCAAATCGGCTTCAACTCTCAATCAACATCTCAGATTTCCTACACTGGTGTGCAGGGAACATTGCAGGCATTAGGTCTAGCCACTTCGGGGACCTCGGCGCTGTCGTACTCGATCCAGGGAGGATCTACGGATTCCGCCCAGTCCGCGTCACGACAAGCCCTTGATGCCATCAATGCAGCTATCACTTCACTTGCGTCTACTCGTGGTACCCTTGGTGCTACCGAGTCGAGACTGCAAGTCGCGATCAACAGCTTGACCGTCGCCCGCGAGAACTTCGCGTCCGCCGAGAGCCGAATCCGCGACGTTGATGTGGCCAGCGAAGCAGCTGAATTGACGAGATTGAACATATTGCAACAAGCCGGTTCCGCGGTCTTGGCCCAGGCTAACCAGCAGCCAAGCTTAGCGCTTAGTCTCCTACGGTAAATTGACTCTGGTCCTCTAGTTTAATAGTCCTGTCACCCTCGTGGTGACCGAGATGATGGTCTGCCTTCCGAATTACTGACACTCGGCAGGCGGCATGAGCTAGGCGTGTATGTTCGCGAATGAGTAGCGCGCCTGGACTCTGATAGAATTCTGCCTTGCTACTCTCTTGTTGCCGGTGGATTGAGGGGAAGAACCCCTCAATTTCCACCGGCTTTTTTCGTGGGCCGCGGGCTAACCTCTTCATACTATTGGAGCGAGGCCTACGAGAATTTCGCAATCTTGCAATCCTAATTTTTCTCCTCAAGTTAAAAAACCGCTCTGCCGTTAGCTCTTGATGGAAGGACAGTGTGTGGCCGTGATGCAGGTTAAGAGGACGTTCGTCCCATCCCTCAATCTCGTAACGACCGCCAACAACTAGATATTGCACGACGGGGTATTTTGCTCCGCCAGGGAAGTTTCCTAGGTCCACGGATAGGGCCAAGCGCTATCTAGAGTTTCATGGAGGAAATGTATGGCAGTTACTCTTGGATCCAATATTGCCTCGCTACAAGCGCAGCGCAGATTGGCATCGGCAACCGACAAACTTAGCAGAACCTTTGAGCGATTGAGCTCTGGTCAGCGAATTAATCGCGCCAGTGACGACGCTGCAGGACTTGCAATCGCAGACTCGCTACGTGCTAGTCAGCGAGTAGCTACTGTAGCTATACGTAACGCAAACGACGGTATTTCG
>JAYRHW010000188.1:0-47834 GCA_041907145.1 Bdellovibrionota bacterium | reverse complement strand
CTCCCCGAACTTGCGCTGGAGTAGCAGGGAATGACGCGTATTTCTATCTCCTTTTTTGGCATTCTATTTCTGGGCCTCCCCGCATGGGTTTCAGCTGCAGCTCCAGATGCAAGCTGCGCTCAAGTGGAAGCGCTTATCCCTCAGGTGGAAAAGGTTCGTGGGCTTCCTTTCCGTGAGAAAGTCACTTGCAAAGTATTAAATCGGACAGCTTTTAGCGCTCGCTTGGCGAAGTTGCAAAATTCCCCGCAGAGTAGGGACGCGCGAAAGACTTTCGAGGCCGTCTTCAAGATTATTGGACTTATTCCCCAGTCCTTCCCCTACGCCGGCTGCGAGGCGGCAACCGCGGCGGATAGCAGCTGGGCTGTGTACGATCGCACCAATCACGAGATTGTGCTCCGTGCTGATGTCAGCACGCCCGATCCGGTCATAGCTCACGAACTCGTTCATGCCTTACAAGATCAGCATTTTCAATTGCAAACCTTGCAGAAGGGCGTGAAGTCCTTCGATCAAGATCTCGCGCTCTCAGCACTCATCGAAGGAGACGCTGTTAATGTCGAGAGTGCCTTGCCAGGTGCTCACTCGCCTACCATTGGCAGCTTAGTGAACGATCAGGGGTCTTGCACGCCGACCGAGGCTCTCCTCAATGTCAAACTCTTTCCTTATGAGTGGGGCGCGCGTTTTGCGAATCTTTCAGGGAATGCAGCGATAAATGAAATGTTCAATCATCCGCCCTCAACGACCCGAGCCGTCCTTTATCCCAAGAAGGCTTGGAACCAGCCCAAATTGTCATTACCGCTCTCAGGGGAACCTCCTGACTACCGCAGCGTCGCCGCGGATTCTCTGGGCGAATTCATGCTAAGAACACTGCTCAAAAACTACATGGCGCGCGAACAGGCAATTTTGGCCGCAAAGGGCTGGGCTGCCGATCGTTTCGTGCTTTACAAGCACAAATCCAACCCGCTCTATGCCGCGCGCTGGAATATCCTCTTCGAGGACCCACAAGACGTGCTGCAGTTTAGACAGGCGATCAAGGAGTATGCGGCGAAACGCTTCGGAGTAACCGCACTACCCGACACTGCGCGATGGCAGGTGTCAGCGGCTCGTGGAGTCAGCTTTGAAGTGCAATTCGCTGCGACTTCTGTCCGACTTGATTTTACAGAACGATGAGCGAGAGCAAACTTCCCCGGGAATGGATTGAAGAGCAGCTGCCGCTCGGTACGATTTTTACCTTTCACGCTGCCAGGGCTCCCGGCGCACGAGGCGGGCTTATCCTTGGACTAGTAGTATTAGCACTGTGCATTTACTGGGATTGGCTCTTCATCGAGAACTGGTTCATCGATGGCGCTGAAATTCTTCTGGCCGGGGTGGCGCTCTTTGTCGTCATCCTTGGCGGCGCCGCATTTGGAATCTATTGTCTACTCCGCGTGTTCTCTCGCACGAGCTACCTGCTGGGAGGTGACTCTCTTACGGTAACGGAGAAATCCCTGCTCAAAAATACCTCAAAAAAGTATCTAAAGCAGCAGATCCAGAGCATCAATCTCATTAGAACTCCGTCGAGAGACCCTGCGCTTCCAGACACCTGTACCTTAACTCTGGACATGTGCGACCTGCATGGCGGAAAGGTGCCTTCCTTGGTACTTGAGGGCAGCGGCGAAGTTGAGGCGAAATACCTCTCTCAAAGACTATCCTCGTGGTGCGGTGCCAAAGTAACAACCTACAACAGCGACGAATAAATAGCTGGAATTCGCCTGGACGTCCGCTTCTCGCCCGGCGACATAAGTTCCTCAATTGGTGGCTCATTTTAAGCCTTTTAACGTCTCTGCGTTCTTGGCTGACCAATGTAATCAAAAGATGAATATGCCCCGTGGATATGATAAAACGCCCAGGCAACGATCTTAAAAACTGTAGTCTGAGTAGATAGGATGTAAGGCCGTGCTTAGCTGAATTCCCCTCCAGCCAAGCATGGTCATAGTGTAGCAAGGTTTTATCGCGTTTCGCTGCCACTGCCTGGACGACTTCAGAGGGAGTTGCCCAGGCAGTGGCGTATCCACTCGACTCTTCCCCCACTCGCAGGGAGGCGGAGAATGTGAAAGGAAGGCGAACCATGAAAGGACTGAGCTCATTCACGGGCATGCTGGGGAAGATGAAACCCGGCAAGAAGCCTGGAGCTGCGGCAACCGCTGCAACTCCGGCTGGATCGGATGCTGCTGCACCTGCCGCAGAAGCCGTGAAAACTGCTCCCAAAGAAGCTGCCCGGGCCAAACCCGAAGCGCAGTGGCGTGGTGAGCAGATCAAGATAACCGACGGCGATAAGCCCAAGGTTTTCCGCGCTTGGGTCTCGAGTTACTGGCGCTTCTGGTGGCTGGTCCAAGGACCGACACCGGGCGACATCGAGGCGGGCATTCGTGCCAAGTGGGGACAAGACGGAATTGACGCCGTCACCTCCCCGGTCAAGCAGATGATCGACACCGGTAAGTGCTTTGTTCTTCTCTCCAAGAAGGGCATCGAGCAAGCGCCGGGTTTGCGTCTGAAGCATGAAGCAGCGAGCCGCAAGGCCGCTGAAGATGAGAGGGCTAGGAAGCGTGCTGCTGCGGAGAAAGCGCAAGCCAAGTTGGACAAGGCCAAGACGCCTCCCACTGCTGCGCCAGAAGCCGTCACTGCCGGTTCCGAAACTGGGAGCTGAAACAGGCCCTCCCACTCGGGCCCCGGGGTGGTTGCTTGAGACTCCGTCTTGAGCAACCCCCTGGGTGCCTTTTCCCTTTCGTTCAAGCGTTTTTCTACACTATGGCCGTGCTTTATCCTTTTTCTGCTTTATCCCTTTCCTGTTCGATCCGCTTTCTGCTCGATCTCTTCGCTGCGTGATCTTTTTTCTGTTTGACATCTCTTCTGTCTAAGTACTTCCGATCGATCGCTTCGCCACCGAGACTTGTGACGAGAGCCTAGTTCGTACCGTCAATCCCAATCACGGTATCTCTCAGAAATTCTGAATTGGACCCCGGAAAGTCGATGGTGTAGTGCAGCCCTCTGCTCTCGCGACGAGCCATCGCACAGCGAATAATGAGATTGGCTACTAGGTTAATATTCCGGAGCTCAAGCAAATCGGGCGTTACCGTAGAATTCCAGTAGTAATCGTTGATTTCCTGGGCAATTAGATTGTTCCGATGCAACGCGCGCTCCAGGCGCTTGGTACTGCGTACGATGCCTACGTAATTCCACATAAAGCGGCGAATTTCATCCCAATTCTGAGTTATGACCACGTTTTCATCGCTATCGGTCGCCGTGCCGGAATTCCAAGCCGGGACCGTGAATTCTACCTTTGCATCTTTGGCACGAGCAATGGCGTGCTCTGCAGCCCGCCAACCAAAGACGAGCCCTTCCAGCAAAGAATTTGACGCCAATCGGTTAGCACCATGAAGCCCCGTGTGTGCGCATTCTCCGGCCACGTACAGATGTTCGATATCCGTGCAGCCATGTTCATCGGCAACCACTCCGCCGCAACAATAGTGCGCTGCAGGAACGACTGGAATGGGAGCCTTGGTAATGTCGAAGCCGAAATTCAGGCAGCGCTGATAGATCATGGGAAAGTGTTCGCGCACGAACTGAGGATCGCGATGGGTTATATCAAGCAGTACGTACTCCTCTCCGTGCTGCTTCATTTCATTGTCTATGGCGCGCGCGACTATATCGCGCGGCGCAAGTTCACGACGCTCATGGTAGCGGTGCATAAACTCCTCGCCGTTTATGCGCTTGAGCTTTGCTCCTTCCCCACGCATGGCCTCCGTGATTAAGAAGGACTTGGCCTGCGGATGGAAGAGGCACGTCGGATGAAACTGGAAAAACTCCATATTGGCGACGCGGCAGCCGGCACGATGGCACATCGCTATGCCGTCCCCCGTGGCTACATCAGGGTTGGAGGTATAGAGATAGACTTTTCCGGCTCCGCCGGTGGCCACCAGGATGCTCTTGGCAATGAAGGGCTCGATGCAGCCCTGTGCTAGGTAGACATATGCACCAAGGGCCCTGTTTACCTGGTTGCGATTGATGTCCAACTTGCGAGTAGTGATGATGTCGATCGCGCTCGCATCGGTGAAGAACGTTATGTTGGGATGCTGCTTTACCTCTGCGAGCAGTGTGCGCTGAATTTCAGAGCCGGTTTGATCTGCAGCGTGGAATATTCGCCTGCGAGAATGTCCGCCCTCTTGATGCAGGTGGTAACCAGCCCCGCCGGATTCCTTATCAAACCTGGCCCCCCGCTGGATAAGTTCCATGACTCTCGCAGGCCCTTCCTTCACAACAATTTCAACGGTAGCACGGTTGCAAAGCCCGGCACCGGCCCGCAGGGTATCCTCGATATGTAAATCGAAAGTATCGTCCGGACTGGTCACTGCGGCCACGCCCCCCTGCGCCCAGGAGGTCGAATTTTCTGCTACTCCCTTCTTCACCAGGATCGCGACGCTACCATGCCCAGCGGCGCGGGCGGCAAAAGTCAGACCCGCTATTCCACCTCCTATGACCAGATAATCAAAGTGCTTCATCAGCCTATTGAATCCCAGCTTGTTCAGCGAAAGCAAGTTTGATCATTGTGGTAAGCTTCTCCGCGATCAAGGTATCGAACTCCTAACAAGTATGAGGATCCATCATATCTGCCAGTCTATTCTCGATAGGCAGTCTCCCAATCAGATCTGCTACTTGAACGGTAGACATTGAGGCTCCAAGAAACAACTCTGTGGCAATTTGCACATCAGAACGCCGCGGGGTTTTGCCCCTTGGCTATATAAAGCCGAGCACAGCTAGAACGATGAACGCAGAGAAGGTTCTCGTCATGGCTTCTAGATACCAAGTTTGATCAGCAGTGTCGCTATGGTAACGGTGCTTGTAGAAGCAGTACCAGGCGACTTAAGCTACCTCCATGGCTATCAAAAAAGGAAATTGGGATGTCTTGAGTGAGTCTACCTATGAGGACTTCAAGATATTTTCATTGAAAAAATCTCGCCGGGTAAATCCCCGCACGAACGCTACTATCGATTTCGTTCGGATCGACGGGCTCGACTGGTCAAATGTAATCCCAATCACTTCTGACAATCAGGTGGTACTCATTCGACAGTATCGGCACGGAAGTGACGAATTCACTCTCGAAATTCCCGGCGGCTGCGTAGAGGCCGGGGAAGATCCGGCTCTGAGCGCCCTGCGCGAGTTGGAAGAAGAGACGGGCTATTCTTCTCAGTCGATTGAGTATCTAGGAAAGATTCGCCCCAACCCTGCCCTGCTCTCGAACTATTGTCATCTCTATGTCGCGCGCGGGGTGACCATCAAGGGCAAACAACAGCTGGATGATGGCGAAGATATCCAAGTCGTGCTCAAGCCGCTCGACGAAGTATTTGCGATGGTTAGGCGCGGAGAAATTGCCCATGCTATGGTCGTTAGCGCCTTTGGCCTCTTTGCGCTTTCCCGTGGAAAGTGAGTCCTCGCCTATCACGACCCCGACCCTTGCGGCGACTGATACGTCAGCTCGCCGCTCCTTTCTTTGTCTGTGCGCACTGGTAGCAGCATTTCTGTCCCTTACAATTACCCTGGCCTTCCATTTACCTATGAACGAGGCGCCTGATGAGTTCGTTCACTTCAAGATGAACGTCAGATTCATTCTCGATCATCATCGACTTCCCATTGCCGGCCAGGACGACTTGCAGATTCTTTCGCGCTGCCGCGAGAACGAATACGGACTGCTCCCCTGCACCAATAGCTATACGACCTATCCGCCGCTTAGCTACCTAGCAGGGGCAGGCAGCGCAGCCTTTTGGCATGCGCTGCTGGGGGTAAAGCCTTTTTTTGGGGCCAGGTTCGCTTCCATAGCTTGGGGAACCTTGTATTTGATTTTTATTTACCTAAGCGCGTGGCGCATTACTAAAAATCAGCTCGTAACTAGTTTGCTAAGTTTTAGCTTCGCATTTATCCCGCAGGTGATCTTCGTCTCCAGCTACATGAATTCAGACATTACAGGACTAGCTCTCGGCGCCTTGTGTCTCCTCTTGACGCTTCTGTTCGTGGAAAAGCCTACCCTGCAGCACTCCCTCCTTCTCGGATTGGGCGCCGGACTGCTCTGCAGCTCAAAGTATAACTATCTGACGTACATTCCGCCTTTTGCTCTGTTCGTGCTGGGAATTGCTTTCAGACGAAGCCCCACATCGCGTCATGCCTGGACAGTCTCGCTTATTGTCGGCTGCAGCGCTGTCCTCATAGCGAGCCCCTGGTATCTGAGAAACTGGCTGCTCTACGACGATTTTTTAGGCCAGACATTTCTTCTGAAGAAAATGTCGGAATTTCATCCACTCGGGCGGGAATGGTTCCTTGACAGCGCAGGCTGGCAGAGCTTGCTCGCGCATCACTGGTTTTCAGACAGCGCCCGCTCCATGTTGGGCGTATTTGGATATCTCAATGTTTTCTTGGATGACTGGGTGTATCAGTTCGCAGCGTTAGTCTTTGGTTCAACTCTGCTGGCATTTTGTGTCGATACACTTCGATCAAATAACCGCATGCTGCAATTCGCAGTCCTGGCATTTTGCCTCTGGTTCCTCGGGCTCTTAACCCTATCGATCTACCACACGCTTCATATCGACTTCCAAGCGCAAGGGCGCTACCTATTCCCGGCCTTACCGTTGGGGTTTGCCGTTGCCTGCTACGCAAATAGAGTTTCAACCTACTTTCGAAAGTATGCCGTACTCTGGTCAGCCGCAATTTTAATTGTGCTGGTAAACGCGGTGGTCATCCTAGGCGAGCGCTACGCTCCAGGCGAGCGAGCCCCTCAATCTGTCGTCAAACCTACAAAATGATCGAATTCTTTAGAATGGAATATCGTCATCGTCGAAGGCGACCTCATCTGCGCCAGCAGACGCGGCCACAGCATCAGCGCTCTTGAGGTTCGGCATAGCCGGAGGAGCGGACGCCGATTCTTCAACATTATCCGATAAATTGGGCGCGCTCTTGCCCTGCCCGCCGACAAACTGCACCGTTATGGCGATAATCTCGGTCGTATACCTATCCTTACCTTCCTTATCCTGCCACTTACGGGTCTGAATTCGGCCCTCGATGAATGCCTGACGACCCTTTTTTAGGTACTGAGAGCAGTTTTCTGCCGTCTTACCGAACGTCACGATGTTATGCCATTCCGTATGGTCGACCCAATTGCCACCGGCATCCTTTCTGCGCTCCCCGGTAGCCAAGCTAAAGCTACAAACCGGGGTTTGAGATGTTGTGTAACGGAGCTCCGGATCCTTGCCAAGATTTCCGAGAAGAATGACTTTATTGACGCCCATAGTACTTCCTTTGATACGAGTCGAAGCGGCCTGACCCCAAGCAATTCCTTGCTCTCTATTCGAAAAACAGGCCGCTAAAGTTGCGTATAAACCGCAAGGAGTATATCAAGAGTCATCACAAAGTCGATTCTTTTTGCCCTCAATCAACGTTCATGAAAGTACGAATTAGCGATATCCCGCACACCGGGTTAAAAGTCAGTGATATTTTACCCTTAGACGCGCTCAATGCGCGGATGTCCTCCGGCCGCGGCAGGGATATTGTATTCACCGAAGCGCCTCGGGTGGACCTTCTCGTAAGCAAGACCCAAAGCGGGGCGGAAACAAAGGGTTGGATTAGGAGCAAGTACCGGCAGCAGTGCGCCCGCTGCCTCGACGAGCATGATCGGCCCTTAGATATCCAGGCAAACTTGACCTTGCACCATAAGCCGGCAGCCGAGGAGATTCCGGAGAACGTCGAGGCCAGTTTTACAGACGACGTGGGAATCTCCTATTTCGAAGGTGATTCGATTGATCTCGAAGATATTCTTCAGGAAATGCTGATCCTGTCCCTTTCGCTGTACTGGGCGCCCGAGTGCGATAAGAGCGGAAATTGCACCGTCTGCGGGCTAAACCGGGACCGCTTCGAGATGCATGAAGATAAACCAGCCAAGAATAATCTCGGATCGCTCCTAAAAAAGGCTGGAATCAGCTAGTGCTGTTTTTTAGGTGTTTTTGCAGGCCATAGCTCCCATGACCTCCATGTATTCGGAAGTAGTTCACGACAACATCAAGCAGCTGATTGAAGCTCGCGAGCTTCGCAAGCTTAGAGATTTGCTTGTGGCATTTCGCCCCGCAGACATAGCCGATCTCATGGCCGAACTGCCGGACGACGACAAGGCCTTGGTATTCCGCATTCTACCCCAAGAGCTCGGGGCCGACACTTTTGAGTACCTCTCGTTCGAGAGTCAGAAGTCCATGCTGAGCGCGCTCGGACAGGAGCGGATAGCCGTCCTTCTCGATGGTATGGAAGCGGACGATCGCACAGCATTTCTTGAAGAATTCCCCGCCGCTGCTGCGCGCCAACTCGTTCTGCTACTTTCAAAGGAGGAGCGCACCACAGCTCTGAGGCTCTTGGGCTACCCCGAAGGTAGCGTCGGACGTCTTATGACTCCCGACTACATTGCTATCAAGGATGCCTGGACGGTAGAGCAAGTAATCGCCCACATCCGGGCTAACGGCAAAGATACTGACAATATGCACGTCCTTTACATCATCGATGATAAGGGCAAGCTCAAGGACGATCTACGTATAAGAGATTTGCTACTTGCGCCTTCGGATAGACCCGTTCGCGAATTGATGAACGGAAGGTTTTTGACGCTCCAAGTTCAAGATCCTCAAGAAGCTGCCGTTGCGCAGTTTAAAAAATATGATCGCACGGCACTTCCGGTAGTCGATGCCAATGGGATCATGCTCGGCATCGTCACGGTAGACGACGTATTGGACGTAGCAGAGGAAGAAGCTACCGAAGATATTCAGAAGTTGGGCGCCGTCGAAGCTCTTGAGGAGCCCTATATCAGCATCCCCATGATGCAGTTGATCCGCAAGCGCGGTCGATGGCTTGTCATGCTCTTCATTGGAGAATTACTAACCGCATCGGCGATGACCTACTATGAAAGTGAAATCGCAAGCGCGGTAGTTCTCGCCCTCTTCATTCCGCTCATTATTTCAAGCGGTGGTAATTCCGGGTCACAGGCGGCCACCCTGATAATTCGCGCACTCGCCATTGGAGAAATCAAGCTGACTGACTGGTGGAAGGTGATGAAACGCGAGATATGCGCGGGCCTTATCCTCGGGGGAATTCTCGGAACGGTCGGATTTTTACGAGTGGTTATTTGGTCCCTTTTTGGTTCGGTGTACGGCGATCATTGGCTTGATATTGCTTTCGTCGTGGCATTTTCCTTGTTAGGCGTAGTACTCTGGGGCGTGCTCACCGGCGCTATGCTTCCGTTCCTGCTAAAGAAAATTGGCGCGGATCCAGCGACGTCTTCGGCTCCCTTTGTAGCAACTCTCGTAGACGTTACGGGTTTGATAATTTACTTCACTATTGCTTCGCAGTTGCTACACGGCAAACTGCTATAACCTAATACGAGTCGTCAGCGGGAAGGATATGACTCAAGGCTCGCGCTAAAGTGCCGAACCCACCCTTGACCTGCTCATTGAGCGGTTGAGAGGTGTGCGACACCCAGGCCTTAAGGCGGGAGAAGCGCGTGAGCTCGGCAAGGCGCGATACCAAGCGGTTGTCTCTAAGCTGTGATCGTTCAATGAAGTTGATACTTGCGTCGCGCAGCGGTGAAAATATTTCGACTTTTCCGTCCAAATTGCAGTGGACTTCAATGCCTCCAACGGTGAAATCAAAAGTCTTACGTCCGTCCTCCAAAAAGCGCTTTCGAATTTCCTTGGCAGAGGGGCGCACTACCCGCGTACCATGCTCGGTGCGAAGGTTGCGCTCCTGAAGCTCCCCGACGATAAATTTCTTCAGGTGCGGAATCGCATCTTCGGAAAGATAAGCCGTAAATCGAAGCACTGGCTGAACTCGTGCCGCCTGCGGACGGACTCGATCAGCAGTCTGCCGAGGCATAGTAAAATCAAAAGCTGCCCAACGAATGAAGCGTGAGGACCCTAGCACAATCTCCTGAGGATCTTGGACGACTGACCGGCGAGATACCTTGCCGATTGCATTTCCCTGCAAATCTGTAAATTTCGACGTATTAGGAATCATCAATACGCTGGGGTCTTGCACTCTGCGAAGAGTGGAGTTAATGCGTGCCCGCTCCTGTCGATCGGACGTTCCGTTCTTCCGGTCATTAAGTGTGCGAGTAAGCTCGCGAGAGCGAGCCTCCACGACGGCCTGTCTCTGGATAGTTGGTATCGGCTTGGGCAGCTCAGAAGGCGTGCGCACAGGCAAAGGCTTTGAAGTTGCTTCGTTGCTCCGTGCTTCACGGGGAAGCGGTGGAGTGATACCTAACTGCGGGGTCCCGGCGCTTTGCGCCGAAATCACTTTGGTCGTCGGGCGCTCGGGAAAGGCCGCTGTGTTAAGCGTACCCGTCTCCGACTCAGGGCCTGGTGCGGTTGGTGTAGGACCACGACTCTCAGATCGGGCTTGCTGAGCTGGTGACTTGGACTCGAGACTTGCCGGCCGTACAGCGGGCGTGGCGGCAGCAGGCGGCATCCGTACCTCCGCCGAAGGAGCGTCAAATCCGCGAAATGTTATGATTTGATTGCCTGTCTGTATCACCCCTGAAGATTATCAAAGGGACATAGGCTAAGCAAAAAAGAGTGCGACCCAAGACTCCCCGCACCTAGGAAGAATCATGGGAAATACTACCCGAACTTGGGTCACTCTCGCTGGGGGTGACGAGACAAATGCTACTGCCTTTCAACACAGAATTTCTGCGCCGCGTTATCGCCATAGGAGCTGACGGCCTGCAAGTCGAGGAAGAGCTTCTCTCCGCTCGAAAAGGAGGTCGATCCAAGACAGCTCGTCAAATCGAGGGTAAATACATAAGTATTGTTGGCATCCGCGTCGGCATCGGCCTTGGAGTCCTGCAAACCAGAACCGGATGTAGCAGCTGCTAGATTTGGGTCAGTAGTGCTGTAGGTTCCCGTAGCGCAATTCCCTGGTCCAATACCGCTGCATCCTCCGGACCCGGTGCACGGAAGGTTTGGGATGTCGATAGTATAACGAGCCTTTCCGATATCGACAAAGCTCGCTTCACCGAGTGTATCGTTGCCGGGTCGTTGAGGGCGCCAACCGGTAATCGTGAATATCAGATTCCCTGCACTTGGGACCTGAAAGCAATTATTAGTGCTGCCCAGCATTGAATTTGTTGCAGGGTAGACAACGTTGTAAGTCGCTCCTCCCTGTACCTCCAGGGACTTTAGGGCCGGGGTGGTGTTGAATACGAAGTTAAGCATACCGGGAACTTTTGTCACGCTTGAATCCGTGCCGGTGACAATTTCCAGGTAGGTGTCGCCGGCGCCAATCTTGTCGCTTGTCGCTCCATGTTGCAGTTGGAAATCCCCGGTTCCGCCAGCTGTAATCTCTCCGAGCCCATCCGAATCAGCATCTGAGCCATCGGGGAAGCTTATGAAGCCATTTACCGTATGGCCCGTGCCGCCGGACCTGCAATAGTTCAATTGGCCACAGTCAAGCTCGGTGGTATCGCCCGCTCCCGCGTCCCCAACCACGGAAATGGCGAGTGTCCCGTTATTTGAAAGCGCTGAATCGACTTCATCGACAGAAGGGCTAGTCCCGGTATTGGCATTGAGGCTGCTTTCAATCGGGAGCTTCAAATTTGAAAAGACCCGGACCTCGGAGGCCGTCACCGCAGAGGCCGAGGCCGCGGCTGGATTGTCGTCTTGGGTGTCGTAATTATCGATAATAGTATCGCCGTCATCGTCGGCCGCATATACATCTGGGACTCCATCCCGATTACCATCCGCGGGGTTCGAGAGATTGGCGCTCGCTGCGGTGCTCGTTCCCCGTCCCAAGTTTCTGGCATTGCCAAGCGGAGCGCCCAGAGTAGCGCGCGAGGTCATATTCGACTTCAAGCGCAGCAGATCTCGAGAGCGTGTCACCGTTGTCTTGAAATATCCGGAATCCGACTTTTTAAAAACCAAACTTCCCACGTTCTGCTTGCCGGAGAATCCGACTCCAAGCTTAGAGTTGCTCAATTTGCAACCGGCTGTGCGTAGCGTGCGCGAACAATTCGCTACAGCGGGCCCCGCGTATCGATTGCCACTGTCCAAAACTTGAAGTGAGAAGTTTCCAGACATGCCTGATAATCTAGCCGAGTTATTGCTGCTAACCGTCGCTGTTTTAACAACTGCTCCAGTCTTTGAAAGGGCAATAACTCGATAGTTCTCGAAGTCACCGCCACGCAGCTGAAGCTTAATCCCTCCGGCGAGGGCCTGTTGGGGCTGACCAAAGAGATAAGAAGTTACTACGATGGAAACCGTTACCGCTCGAATTACCCGTCTCATGAACAATCTCCAGCTAAAAGAAGAGCCTGAGGATATACCGCCCCAACGACACAGACATTTCTCTACTGCACGAGTTTGGAGACCTCGGCTGAAAGTCGATTCTGATCCCAACTCATCGAACGCAAGATGGCCTCTACGAAGCTTAAATGCTCCTGTCGCATCAGGCTATATACTTCCATGACTCCACGCACCCCGCGACGAGCCTCCACGGCCTTAAAATACTGCGAGGCGCGGCCATAATCTTCAAAGCTTCCTGTGAACTGAAAGACCTTTGGGTTTGCCCGCAGCGACTCGCGAGCGGCAGAAGCATACAACGCATCCACAGTGCCCTTCGGAATTATCGATGAGAAATGTGAGCCATATTGCTCGAACCAAGCCGCGAAGCCCTCCGCGCGCATTCGGTCGTTGGCCTGCTCTCCCTCCAGGAGTTGAAATTCAATCGCATGCCCCATTTCGTGTATCAGGATATGAGCCAACTGAGCGTCCGCTTCACTCGCGCGAACGCTGCGCTTCTCACCACAGCCAACTGCTGCTCGTTGTGCGACTACGTAGATATTCGACGGAGGAGTCATCCATGCCGGGTGGCAATTGTTGACCAAATAGGCCGGGATTTGGGACTCAGGAAGGTCCTCGTCCATAAAAACTACCTTCCACTCCAGGTTGAGCATCTGTAGCTTGTTGGGAAAGCCGGCGCTCCTAAGCGCTCTGCTCACTGAATATGCCGCATCAGCCATCGCGCGCTGCGGCGTACGCCCGAAAAGTGACTCCACTTTACGCGGCCAGGAAAGTTCGATACGACCCACGGCCGAAACCATATCCTCACGGCGGACAGTACCCTTAAGTTCGATTTCCTCGGGCTTTGCTAGATACTGGCGATTGGAGTTATCGAAGCAGCGGGCCTTCTCACGTTGACTCGCCGGGACTCTCTCGCGCGAAGTCACCTGATGGATTACGCCCTTATCATCCTGATACATGCAGGATTGAGACGACTCTGCTCGCAGCGGCGAGGAAATGCTACAGAGGTAGAGCGCTGCACAAATAGCAACTAAAGTCCGCAATCCCTAAATCTCCGCGGTAAGCGGCTTGGCTCGCCGTTTACCTCTGACCCTCGTCCGAACGCGCTGCTTATCGCGAGGCTTCTCTAAAGCGGCTTGCAGCACCTCACTAATATGCTTGACCGGCAAGAATCTGATCTTGTCGCGCTGCTCCTTGGGAATCTCCTCTAAATCCTTTATATTCTCAAAAGGTATAATTACCTTCGTGATCCCATAGCGAAGTGCGGCGAGGGCTTTTTCCTTGAGTCCTCCCACGGGCAGAACATTCCCGCGCAGAGTAATCTCGCCGGTCATCGCTACATCCTTCAGAACCTTTCGCTCCGAGAGCGCCGAGACAAGGGCAGTCGCAATGGTAACGCCCGCAGACGGTCCGTCTTTCGGAGTAGCACCGCCCGGTACATGAATATGAATGTCGTTCTTCTGGTGAAAACCTGGATCCAGTCCCAATATTGCCGCATTGGAACGCGCATAAAAAACCGCGGCCTGCGCAGATTCCTGCATTACATTCCCAAGCTGCCCGGTAAGCGCGAGAGTTCCCCCACCCTTCGCAACGGACACCTCAACCGGCATTACCTCTCCGCCGTGCACGGTCCACGCTAGTCCACGCGCCATGCCGACAAGATCCTTATGTTCATCCAGTTCGGGATCGAATTTGGTGGTGCCCAGCAGCTCCTGAACGGTTTTCTCGGTTACAACCTTGCGTAGTTTCTTTGATTCGGCGAACTCTCTCGCCATCTTGCGGCAAAGCGAACCCACCTCGCGTTCGAGGTTTCGCACCCCTGCTTCGCGCGTATAGCGATCAATCAAGAAAAGAATGGCTGCTTCCTCGAACCTAACCGTCTGCCCCTCCAGCCCGTTCTCCTTGAGCTGCCGAGGGATCAGATAGCGATTACAGATACTGAGCTTCTCTTCGTTGGTATAGCCGGAGATGAATATGACCTCCAGGCGATCGAGCAAGGCATCCGGAATCGTATCGATGGTGTTTGCAGTAGCGATGAAGAGCACCTCGGACAAGTCGTAATTAACGCCAAGATAATGATCCTGAAATTCGGAATTCTGGGCAGGATCCAGCACTTCAAGCAAGGCCGAAGCTGGATCTCCGCGAAAATCAGCGCCGACCTTATCGAGCTCGTCGAGAACGCAGACGGCGTTCTTACTCCCCGCCTGCTTCATTCCTTGAATTATTCGGCCAGGCAATGCGCCCACGTATGTTCTACGATGTCCGCGAATCTCGGCCTCGTCACGCACGCCACCCAAGGAGACCCGGAAGAGCTTGCGTCCCAGAGCTCGCGCTACCGACTTGCCAAGCGAGGTCTTCCCCACGCCTGGAGGACCGACGAAGCACAAAATCGGCCCTCGTGAATCCTTATTCAATTTTCTGACACTGAGATACTCGACAATGCGCTCCTTGGCCTTCTCCAGACCAAAGTGATCCTCATCCAGGATATGCTCGGCATTCTTGAGACTCAAATTATCCTTGGTTCGGCTGGACCACGGCACTTCGGCCATCCAGTCAAGATAGGTGCGGATGAGAGCATACTCGCTCGACTCCGCCGGCATGCGTTCTAACCTGCGAAACTGCTTATTGGCCTCCTCGAGGGCATGCGTCGGAAGATTCGCCTTATCCAATGCCGCTCTCAGCGCACTGAGGTCCTCGCTTGCGCTCTCGCTCTCTCCGAGCTCGCGTTGAATTTGGCGAATTTGCTCGCGCAAATAATACTCGCGCTGTCCCCTGCTAAGTTCGTTGTGAGTTTTGTCTCGGATACGCTCTGAGATAAGAAACTGATTCATATCGTCGGTGATAAGCGCATCAGTGCGCCTCAGGCGCTTGATAGGATCCAATTCCTCGAGCAAGGACTGCGCCTGCTGCTGCTCCAATTTGTAGTGCGCCAATATGACGTCAGAAAGTACACCCGGATCCTGAATTTCCTCGGTGACTAAAAGCATTTCCTCGGGGATATGCTCGTATTCGACGAGACTTTGCAGGTTCTCACGGATTCGATTGATAGTGACTTCTTCCTCAGTCGTCATGTTGAGCGGCTCACGCTGCACAAGCGACTCGATCTTAGCGGTCATAAACTCTTCGCCTTGCTCGTAGCGAAGGACTTTGGCGCGGATGATTCCCTGCATCAACACTTTATAGCGACCGTCCGTTAGCTTTAGCGTGCGCACGACATTTGCCACCACGCCGATACGGTATAATCCATCAGCATCGGGATCCTCGGTCTCCTGGTTCTTCTGCGCGACGAGAAAGATGAGCTTATCCTCGTTCATGGCCTGTTCCACCGCACGCACGCTCGACGAACGACCCACGTAAAGTGACATCATGACCGAAGGGAAGGCCACGAGATCCTTTGCGGGGAGCACGGGCAAATGATCGGGCAGCTCCACCTGGACACCGGAACCTTCAAGTCCTGCATGCGCTTCAGTTTTGCTTGGCTTCTTCTGCTTGCGCTGCTTCTTTGCTTGAGCTGACTTCTTCTTCATTCCCATACTTTACCTTAAGGCTACTGAGTTCTGTTCGATCCAAGACCAGGTCCCGCGAGATTGTTGCGAACTTCGGGTTCTCCGTTACCATGTAATACGAAACTTGGGGTCTGCGGCTCAGGCAACTCCTGTATCGTACCATGCAGAAGCTGCGCGACTGAGAACTGTCGATCAAACTCCCCATCCGGTCGAACGGTGATTCTACCCGTTAGACCATCATAGAGATCAACCTGCTGCATGGCTAAAGGCAAGGAAACTCCTTCGGACTGTTGCCGTCGTACAGCAGCCGCCACCAAACTCAACGCGTCAAAGCCTTGAGCCGCTAAGAAATCCGGGGCTGCTCCATAGGACGATTGATAGGCCTGACTGAACTGCACGATCGCCGGCCTCGGGCTCCCTGCCAAGAATGGACTCACAAAGACAGCGCCTTCCAAGGCAGCGCTCGAATTCGCCAGCTGCGTTGGAGCATCCCAGAGAGCCGCGCCAATCGGTGTAATTCGCTCGCGAAAAGCGGGGGAAAGGGTGCCAAAAAATCTTGACGCCATAGTGACACTATCGGCAAGAAAGACGGCGTCGACTGAGGTTGCTTCGAGTGCGGGAGCGATCGAAACGAATGCATCGCTGTTACCTCGGGGGTACTGAGTCTCATACATTAGAGACAAACTTCTCACTCCGATTTCTCGGCGAAACGCGTCGGCAAGTTCGCGCCCGCTATTGTCATCTGGATAAATCAATGCATAACGCTGCAGGCGCAGCTTGTTCTGGCAGGCGTCCATGAGCGAGCGAATTTGGCTCTCCACCGTTGCTCCGAGCCTGAAGACCGACTCCCCGGTTGGAAAATTCGAGTTTTTCGCGAGGGCAAGCAGAGGCACTCTGGATTGCCGGGAAAATTCCCCTACCGCGACCGCGTGCTCAGAAAGGAGAGGTCCCACGAGAACGGTCGCTCCATCCTCCGCGACGAGTCCGCGAGCCTGAGCCACCGCCTCGTCGGGGCTTGCACTTGCATCCCGGTAAGAAACTTTCATGGGTGCCTGACTGGACTCCGCTTGCAGGCCGCTCAAAGCCAAATCCATTCCATTCTTCACGCTCTTGCCGAGATTGCCAAACTGCCCTGTGAGCGGAAGCAGCACGCCGATAGTAGTGGTACCTCCCGCTGAGACGGCAGCTGCAGATACCGAAGTGGTCCAGGGACCAAAGGCTGCGTTCGACTCGATTGAACCACCGGAAAATCGGCGCGCGCGCTCCTCACCGGCCAAGGATCGTATGATGGTATCGTTGGCCCACTGCTGACTAACTCCGTCCAGCATGGCCTCTGAAAGCGTCTTCAGCGCGCTGCGAATTCCCTGTTCCGCAGTATCGCGCATGCCGGGCTCCGAAGTGCCGGCTACTCGCGTCGCACGACTAAACCAGGCCAGGGCCTGAGCCATGTCTCCCTTGCGAGCGTAGGAATATGCGAAGACCAAGGAATAGATCGCGCTGACATCATCGACGACCTTCCCTGACGATCGAAAATAGTTGCTGAGGGTCAACAGCGCTTTGTTCGGTTGATCGAGGGCAAGCTCGGTGCTTGCTATGCGCATGACCATTGCCTCGTTCTCTGCCGGAGCAAGCGGACCATGCTGCGCTTGATAGTATTGATCGAGAGCGGCACCACGCTGCCCCGCTCGAAGTGCGTTGTCCCCCTGCTTGAGCAGCGGACTTTTCAACGCAGCGCCGGTGAGATCGCTGCCCAATGGCCAGACCTCCCAGGGCATAAATCGAACGACATCTCGAGACTTGGAGCTTACAGGCCGAGCTGCCTCAGGAAATCCAAGCCGGCCGTTCTCATACTGCTCGACCGAGCAGGCGCTCAACATACAGATTAACAAGACACAGAGGGGGAGCTGGAAATACCGTTTTATAAAATTCCTGGGCCCCTGCCGTTGGCTTGCACAACAGCTCAAAAAACGATTGAAATTAACGCGTTGCATTTCCAAATCCGACCTAGCCTGAAATCCATAGTGGTTCTAACACACCGCCACTCTAATACGATGTGTAAACTTTCCGACAGGATTAGACAAAATCCGTGACCGAGGCGAGGCTTACCCCGTCTCATAGAAGAAGGTACTTTTCCTGACCGGCATTGTCTTAGCGCATAGCGGAGCGCGTCTAGATGCCATTTTGTAATGGCTTCTAAACGCGCCATGGATAGTGTGGATGGACCACCTGGACGGGAAGCGAGAAGCCTTTTAAGTTTGCAACTAATATTTAGAGCTCTACACCTATGAAACCGAGCAAATTCATCATTCTTAGTATCCTCGCCTTAAGCTTGGTCGCCTGTCGAAATGGCGGAGGCGACGGCGGAGACGGCGGGGGTGGAGGTGAGCCCCCACTCCTGACCAATGCTTGTTCGGTGATTGGTCTTAGCACCAGGATTATCAACGGTACTCCCTGCTCAGACACCAACTCCCCGGTTGTAAGAGTCAATATCTCCAGCTCCGAGGGAGAATTTACTTGTTCGGGTACCTTGATTACTTCAACGGACGTTCTGACAGCTGCTCACTGCTTCCTTCAAAAGACAAATGTCAGAACCTCAATTACCTTCAATGGCGCGAATGTTTCGGGCTCTGCCTCTGTCCACCCGGCAGCAGCTATAGCAACTGACGGAGACCAGGTTAGCGTTGATAATGATGTAGCTGTCATCCGGCTGAGCCGAACCGTGAGCGGACCGACACTGCCGATACTGACGAGTCAGCCTATTGAGCCAGGCGACATATTCTCCATTTATGGTTACGGACTTGACGAGAACGGTACGCTGAACGTCCTAAGAAGCGGGCAGTCCCGCGTCGATTCAGTTGATTCCCAGCACATCGAAGCGGTCTACGAAGGTCAAGGTAGCAACAGTTGCAATGGAGACTCCGGTGGGCCTGCGGTGATGACTACCGCAGCGAATCAGCCGGGTATCGTCGGGGTCGTGTCATCTGGTTCGGTGTTGAGTTGCGGAGTCGGCGATCACTCCCTCTACGCAAATGTTACGAGCGCTTCTGCGCTGAATTTTATCCAGCTTAGGGCTCCCGGGGTTAATCTGCTCTAGAACTCATTTCAAAAATCCCCTGTTACCATTAGTCCCGGCAAAGGGGTATGATAGGGAGTAGATATTTCCTATCGTCTCGCTGCAATTGATGATGAGCCGCTTTTGGAAGGACAGTCCTATTCTTAGGCAAATCGTGCACGGCCTGCTCGTTTGCCGCGATGAGCTCATCCTTCCTCTGAGGGCTCTCAAAAACGGTCATCTTCTCTTTTTAGGTTATACAGCGGCATTCGTTAGCCTTGGAGTCTGGGGCGCAGCTTACTTGATCGACATGACCACTACCGCCCTTACGCAGGCAAGCTCCTCAATCAATTTGGAGCCTCTGCACTTGCGGCTTCTCACCATCGGGATCTCGGTACTCGTCTGGGCACTCTCCATTCCGGTGTACATAACCGCCATTGCTCTGCCCGTGCGAGTGCTATGGATGAAGGGAAACTTGCAGTCTTGGGATCTCTTTTCCCTGGCCTTGCCAAGTATCGCGCGCTCTCTTAGAGCGCTCGGCCATGGTATTCGACTCCAATTCCGCTATTTAATTCCTGTAGCGGTAATGGCGGTCCTGTACTTCGGGTTTGCCGAAAAACTCGCCCAAAAAGGAACGACACAGCTCTTCCTGTTGGGTTTCATCGGAGTTGCCGTCTCGACATTTTGGAAAGTCCTGCCCGTCTTCCTGGCTCCGGTCCTCGCAGTCTCTGCCCAATTTGACGGGCGGGATGCCGTGCGCTTCAGTGAGCAAGTATTCCGACCGAAAGCACTCGATTTCATCGTTATCGTGCTTTGCGCCCTGGCGCTCTGTCTCGGCATTTTTGAAATATTTCACGGCCGACTCCTTCGACCGCGCATGTACTTTTCCCTGCCGGAGTTGACACTCTATGGCATGGTGATTTGGTATACGCTGTGCATGATTTGTTTCAAAACAATGCAGTCACTAGCGCTCGCAAGTTCGCGAGAATCGTCAGCCCAGCCCTCTCCTCAACAAGGCGGCTCATCGCCTCCTCAACAGCAAGTCATTCACATTGAAAATCTGTGGGTGCAGGAGGAAGACGGCAAGTTTAAAGTGAAGAAGCCGTAGGCGTTAGGTAAAAATATCCTTAACCTTATGGAAGAATCCCTTCTGATCAGTTTCTAGATTTTCCTGATCAAACTCACGAAGTTTTTCGAGTGCAGTGCGCTGCTTATCCGATATCTTCTTCGGAACCTTAACGGAAATAGTAACATGCTGATCCCCGCGCCGGTTAGTGCCCAGAATTTGAATGCCCTTGTTCTTAAGACGAAAAACTTTGCCGGAAGGCGTTCCCGCGGGGATTTTTAACTTTTCCATGCCCTCCAAGGTTGGCACTTCGACTTCGGCCCCCAACACAGCGGAAACATAAGAAATCGGCACCTCGCACAAGAGCTCTGATTCCTGCCGCTCGAATACCGGATGCTCCTGCACGGCGATTTGAACATACAAATCCCCCGAAGGACCGCCGCCCTGCCCCGCCTCGCCTTCACCGCGCAGCTTGAGTCGCTGCCCGTGATCAATGCCGGGCGGAATTTTGACGTTTACCTTTACGTTATTGGCCTTAAGTCCCGTGCCCTGGCAGAAGCCGCAGGGATTTTTGATTGTTTGACCATTGCCGCTGCATCCGGGACAAGTTCGGCTGATTGTGAAAAATCCCTGCTGAATACGCACTTGTCCGGCACCGCCGCACTGTGAGCAGGTTTCCGGCTTGGAGCCCCGCGCCGCGCCCGTTCCATCACAGCTCTCGCACTCTGAGCGACGTTCGACGTTAATCTGCTTCTCGGCACCGAAGGCAGCCTCCTCGAAGCTAATCTCGAGATCAAACTTCAGATCTCGTCCAGCCCGGCCGCGGCTGCGCTTACTAGCGGTACCGCCCATCGCGCCGCCGAAGAAGGAACTAAAAATATCACCGAAGATATCCTCAAAGCCGGCAAAGTCGCCATTAAAGCCGTTGAATCCGCCGGCTCGTTGATCGAAAGCGGCCGGACCAAATTGATCGTAGCGTTGACGCATCTCAGCATCGCTCAATACCGAGTACGCGTTCGTAGCCTCTTTGAACTTGTCCTCTGCTTCCTTGTTTCCGGGATTTCGATCAGGATGAAACTGCAAGGCCTTTTTGCGGTAGGCCTTCTTTATGTCGTCGAGCGAGGCTGTCTTCGCAACGCCAAGGATCTCGTAAAAATCGCGCTGGGACACGCCGTACAACCTCGGAAATCAATACACCATTCTATAGTTGGCGTTCAAAAAGCACTGCCTCTGAGGAAAAAATCCCCCCGAGGCAGCACTTCTGTCTACTTAGTATCGCGCACTTCTTCAAAGTCCGCGTCAACGACGTCTCCGTCCTCTTTCTTAGCCTCATCGCCTGCCGCCGCGCCATTGCCGGCGCTGCCGCCTGCAGCCGCACTCGAAGCCGCTGCTTTTTTGTAAACCTCTTCGGAAAGCTTATGACTCTCCTTCGTGAGCTGTTCCATAGCCTTGCGGATTTCGTCGGGGTCCTTGCTCTCGAGAGCCTTCTTGGCATCGGCAAGTGCACCGTCAATCTTCGCGCGATCTTCGGTCGACAACTTGCTTCCAAGATCGGTCAAAGAGCGCTCAGTGGCGTAGACTAAGGAATCGAGCTGATTCTTGGTCTCGATAAGCTCGCGCTTCTTCTTATCCTCATCAGCATGCATCTCTGCATCCTTGATGCGATCCTTGATCTCGCTTTCGGACAGTCCCGAGCTTGCCGTGATCTTAATCGACTGCTCCTTGCCGGTGCCCAGGTCCTTCGCTGAGACGTGCACTATGCCGTTGCCGTCGATATCGAAGGTAACTTCGATTTGCGGAACACCACGGGGAGCCGGCGGAATTCCAACCAACTCAAAACGCCCAAGCGTCTTATTGTCAGTCGCCATTTCACGCTCACCCTGAAGCACGTGAATGGACACTGCCGGCTGATTATCCGAGGCCGTCGAGAAGACCTGCGACTTGCGTGTCGGAATCGTCGTGTTCTTATCGATAAGCTTGGTGGCAACGCCGCCATAAGTCTCGATTCCGAGGCTGAGCGGTGTCACGTCCAGCAAGAGCACATCCTTGACGTCACCCTGTAGCACGCCGGCCTGCACGGCAGCGCCGATAGCGACAGCTTCATCGGGATTTACGCTCTTCGAAGGCTCCTTGCCGAAGATCTCCTTCACTCGAGCCTGCACTGCCGGCATGCGCGTCATTCCGCCGACGAGAATTACTTCTCCGATTTGATCGGCTGTCATCCCCGCATCCTTCAGCGCCGTCTTGCACGGAGCCATCAGGCGATCGAGCAGGTCCCGGCAGAGAGCCTCGAGCTTGGCTCGGGAAATTTTTATATTGAGGTGCTTCGGTCCAGAGGCATCCGCCGTAATGAACGGAAGATTGACATCAGTCTCCAGAGCTGTGGAGAGCTCATGCTTGGCTTTCTCGGCCGCCTCCTTGAGACGCTGGAGAGCCAGAGTATCCTTGCGAAGGTCGATACCCTGATCCTTCTTGAACTCATCCGCGAGGAAGTCGACGATCTTGTGATCAAAGTCTTCACCGCCCAAGTAGGTGTCGCCGTTCGTGGACTTCACTTCAAAGACGCCGTCGCCGAGTTCAAGAATGGAAATATCGAAGGTGCCGCCACCGAGGTCGAATACTGCAATCGTCTTCTCACCCTTCTTGTCCAAGCCGTACGCAAGCGCTGCCGCCGTCGGCTCATTGATGATGCGTTGAACATTAAGTCCGGCAATCCTTCCGGCATCCTTCGTGGCCTGACGCTGAGCATCGTCAAAATATGCTGGAACGGTGATAACGGCGTCAGTGACTTTTTCGCCGAGATAGTCTTCCGCGGTTTGCTTCATCTTCGTGAGCACCATCGCGGAAATTTCTTGCGGGCTCTTTGCTTCGCCGCGCAGCTTCACCCAAGCGTCTCCATTGGAAGCCTTGGCGAGCTCATACGGGAGAACCTTGCGCGCCTTTTCAACCTCCGAAGAGTCGAACTTACGGCCGATTAAACGCTTCACCGCAAAAATCGTGTTCTTAGGGTTGGTCACGGCCTGGCGACGGGCAACCTGGCCTACGAGACGTTCGCCAGATTCGTTCATGGCCACAACCGACGGTGTCGTGCGTGAGCCCTCGCTATTAGCGATAACGGTTGGGCTTCCGCCCTCCATTACGGCTACGCAGGAGTTTGTTGTTCCAAGGTCGATACCGATTGTCTTAGCCATTTCCCTAACCCTTTAGTGCTAACGTATTGTAATAACTCGTTTTATCAGCATGAAATTGTACATGCACCAAGCTCGCTCAATACTTTTAAGCACCATAAGGAAAGCTTTCAAGTGTGGCGAGAGACTAAATTTCTAGGAGCTTGCTCCGTTCTCGCCCTGTTCAGTATTAGGCTCTTCCGTAGCAGCGCTGGCAGACTCAGCAGCGGCTTCCTTACCAACGGCGACTACGACATCCCCAGGCCGCAGGAGCTTATCCTTGTAGTAGTAGGCCTTTTTGAGCTCGCTTAAAACCGTCCCTGGCTTCGAATCATCAACAGCAACTTTGCTGATAGCTTGATGCTGCACTGGATCAAAATCCTTTCCCACGGCAGAACTTGCTCTTATCTCCCAGCGCCCTAGCACATCGACAAATAGCTTGTGAATAAGCTCTAAGCCGGCCTTAAGCTTTTCGGCGTCAGCAGTTGGATGGGAAAGAGCCCACTCCAAGTTATCGAGCACCTCGAGGAGGTCGAAAATGATACGCTCGCCCTGGTACTTCAGGAGCTCGCTGCGCTCCTTCAAAGCACGCTTCTTGTAATTTTCAAATTCGGCCAGCGCCCGCAGGTATTTATCCCTATTTTCCTCGATCTCCGCCTTTAGTTTGGCGAGCTCTGAGTTAGCTGCGTCCGAAGAGGTTGGAGCTTCCTGGGAGGCGGGCTGTTCGGCCGGCTGGGCCTCTCCATCCAGACTAGAGAAATCCGCATCGCGGGGAGCAGACTGCTCCTCGGCTTGCTTCAAGGTCTCCTCTGCTTCTGCCTTCTTCTTATCTTTCAATCCCATGCTAGCCTTTGTTACTCCGCGCCAGAATCGCTGACGGCCTCATACCCCTGTTTTAAGCGACTGAATCAAAGGTATAATCATTAAGTTCTCGATTTGCAACGTCAGCGGCCATCGACAACAATTATCGGACTGGTTCACCTGCAGCGCATGATTAAGTCAAACGTCGAAGCCATCATTATCCGCGCATATCCCAGCGGTGAATCGGATTTGGTGCTCCGGCTGGTTAGCAAATCTCAAGGAAAACTATCGGTCCTTGCCAAACACGCACGCAAGAGCAAAAGGCGGTTTGGCAGCCGCCTCGATGTCTTCGACAGAGGAATCTTCGAAATCAAGACTGGACGCGGATCGCTCCCTGTACTTGAAAACTTTTCCGCAATCCCGGCTTTTCGCCGACTTCGAGACGATCTTTCCCGACTAACAATCGCATCGGTAATATGCGAGAGCTTCGACCTTTTGCTGCTCGAGGGCGCCGAGGACAGCGACCATACCTACGATCTCCTCAGCTCAAGCCTCGAAGCCCTTGATACATCGCAAACTCTCCAAGAATCATTGCGTCTGTGTCATGGGGTTTTGGGTGAACTGCTTTCCCGTTCCGGGTTTCTCGATTTGAGCACCCAGCCGCAGCCAAGCGCCAAAAGTCTCTTTCAGCTACTCCAACATTTGGAGCATTGTTCCGAACGCGAAGTTCAAAGTAAACAGTCATTAATGACAGTCGTCGAATCACTGCGCCCCGTTTCATGACTCAAACTACCGAGCAGCGTGTCTTTGGACTCGATCTACTTCGAGCGGTTGCAATTTTATGCGTCTTTATTTCTCACATTGCGCCTTTCTACGAAAATCGCTCTGCACGCGTCGAAGCCAGCGTTCTTTATTTTGGATACTTCGGTGTCGAGGCATTCTTCGTCTTAAGCGGCTATTTGATAGCGCGCATCGTCATCCGCTCTCTCTCCGCCGACCGGAGTTGGAAGGCGCTTCGAAGTTTCTGGATTCGGCGCTGGTTCCGCACCATTCCTACCTATTTTCTCTTTTTGGGTCTCAGCGCTGCTCTTGCGATCTATTTTTCTCAGCCTTTGGGGGAGTTCTGGCGCTATTTTATATTTCTGCAACATACGCTGGCTAGCACCTCGTTCTTCGGCGAGTCCTGGAGTCTCGTCGTCGAAGAGTGGTTCTATGTTCTCTTTCCGCTCCTAATGTGGGTACTCGCTCGCCGGACAAATGCGGATATCCCGCGCACATTTTTTTTGTCGCTCGGCATTTTTCTTGCAGCAACGGTTACGCTCCGCTGCTTGCTTGTCTTCCTTTTCGAGCCGGCCTGGGACGCTCAGGTCAGAAGGACTCTGCTTTACCGCTTAGATGCTCCCGGCTACGGAGTGCTCGCTGCCGGGATCAGTATCTATTTCCCGGACTTTTGGACTCGCTACCGCAGGCAAATGAGCGCTCTCGGCATGCTACTATTCTTCCTCTCCTTTTCGATTTTCTTTTCTACTGACGAACGTTGGCTGAATTCCTCGCACTTCGCTCGCACGGGCTATTTTATAATTACCTCTTTGTCAGTCCTTTGCGTGCTCCCTGCGCTGAGCGAGTGGAAATCGGCAAGCGGCGCCCTTGCCAAGGGCATAACGTGGATAAGCCTGTGGTCCTATTCGCTGTATCTCTGTCAGCTGCCTGTACGATCCTTGCTGCTACACTGGATCGGCATCGGTCATCTCGGCTCTACTATGTATTTGTGCGGATCGCTCCTGGTAGCAGCCCTTTGCTATCGTTTCTTTGAAAGGCCCATGACCGCACTTCGCGAACGCTTCAGTTGAATTATGCCACGCGCTGAGAACTCCCATCTTTGGTTGGCAGAGCCTTTGATGCTCGATCCTTCCTATGTGGGCAAGGCGATGTTCGGCTGCGAAGCTGTATATGTGCAGGGACTACTGGTGCTCGTGCTCGCAGATACAGAGGAGCCCTGGAATGGGATCCTGGTCCCGACCGAGAAGATCAGGCACCAGTCACTGATAGCAGAATTTCCCGATCTCGTGGCCCATCCGATTCTGCCGAAATGGCTCTATCTCAGCGCCGAGCTCGATGTGTTTGAATCAGTGGCTAAGCGCCTCGTGCAGAGAATCGCGCTCGCGGACGATCGCTTTGGGGTTTTGCCTAAGCGAAGAAAACGTAGCAGGAAAAAGGGACGCAATACTGGTCGTAAAAGCAAGAATTAGTGGCAGCCGCAGCCAGGATTGCATTTAGCGGGTTTCGATTCGCTTGCAGATTCCTTCTTTGAATCCTCCGACTTCTCAGTCTTGCTCTTCGGGGCCTTGCTGCCGCTGGAGCCCGATGCGTAGTCTGTCTTGTACCAACCACTGCCCTTGAGGTGAAATGCGGCCGGGGAAACCAAGCGGGTAACCTTTGAATGCTTTCCCTTCTCCAGGCACTGTGGGCATTCCTTGAGCGGTTTATCGCTGACCTTTTGGATGACTTCGACGGCGCCGCACACTGGGCATTCGTATTCGTAAATCGGCATAATAAAACATCCTTTTCCGAAGATTGGGCTCTGCTTCCCGGGCACCGCGATCCGCGATAAAGAGGTTATTCGGGAAAAAGCCGGCCTCGTAACCAAGGCCCTGCCTTTTTATGTAAGCATGAAGACGAGTATAGTCAAGGGTTTGGACCAAGCTGGCGGGCCTAAGCTATCAGAATAACAGTGGAAGATACGAGCAAACAACTTGCTGTCCGTGCTCAAGCGCTCCCATCATCGCCTGCACTCCGAGCTTGCGCGAGTAATCGGCCAGTGAGCCGACCAGCGCGACACGCAAAAAATACAACAAGAGCAAAAGCACGATTGGGGTAATGTCCACGGACCCGCCGATAGGCGGAATGTAGCGTCGAAGCGGGGTCAACATCGGATCGGTCGATGAATGCAGGAATCTTACGACCGGATTATAGGGGTCTGGATTGACCCAAGAAATCACCGCGCGCGCAACGACGAGAAAAATCACCATGCCCAAGAGCATGTCGAGTACAGTCGCGATACCGGCAAGCAAATTAGCCAAAATTATCATAGAAATCTCCTTCCCAAGGTTATACCAAGCGAGGCTATGCGCAAGGGGGACAGGAGTTACTTGGTTTTGCCGTCGCCGAGGGCATCGGCTAGGTCTTCAGGGGATATGATTTCAGTTACACGCACACCGAAGCGATCGTTTACGATAACCGCTTCGCCGCGCGCGACCAACTTTCCATTGAGGCGCACATCCAGGGGCTCGCCAGACATTTTTTCGAGCTCAATCACCGAGCCTTTTTGGTATTTTAAAAGGTCCCGTACCGAAGTTTTACTGCGCCCAAATTCTACCGTCACGCGCATGTTGACGTCGTGGAGAAAATCTATGCTTCGCGGACTAGCCTGATCGCTCATACGGTGCTGCTGACAAAAAAATCCAATGAGACTGCTATGGTTAAGATGTCGGCAAGAACGGCAATTACTCAAAATTCTATCTGCGGATTAACTACCTGTATTTACGCCCATTTTCCGGTTTGAAAGCAGCAAAGCTGCGAGCGCCGTCCCCAGGCAGCCAAAGAACAGCGTGGCCGCTGAGACACTCTGACCCAAAAGCCGGCTAAACCAGCTTGCCGGGCCGAAATCCCAGCCGGCAATAAAGGGAGTGTACGACCAATCGAGGTAGAGCGCGTCGGCTGCGAAAAGATCCAGCCCAGCTCGGTCAGCTCGATCGACTACTGCATGATACATGGAAAAGATCTCGACGTTTGCAAAAAATGCCTGCTGAAGCACCAAAAGAGACAGCAGCAAGAC
This sequence comes from Bdellovibrionota bacterium, assembly GCA_041907145.1. Classification (GTDB taxonomy): domain Bacteria; phylum Bdellovibrionota_C; class UBA2361; order UBA2361; family JAFLCA01; genus JAFLCA01. The sequence continues at coordinate 20,060 of JAYRHW010000188.1, read as the reverse complement.
TACTGCGAGGTATCTCGGGCGTCGTTCCCGATACCAGAATGCGAACGCCACCAAAACGGCCGGCAATAGCAGCAGCAGGTAGCGCGGCCCCAAGCAAAATCCTCCGTGCCAATCGGAACGCGCAGCCAAAAAAAGGATTCGGAAGCTCACTCCCGCCAACAAAACTTTAGCAAGCTGCGGCCGCGCCCTATGAATGGGCTGCCAAAAAAATAAGGCCAGCAAGCAAGCCGGTGCGTAGTTGAACAAACCCTTTCCAGCTCCAATCACCAATCCAACCAAGCCTCTTTCGGGCAGAATAAATTCACCATAGCCAAATTGCCTGGCCTCCATGCTGCCAAGTCGTCTTCCTGTTTCCAGTATCTCACCAAAGCGTTCCCACTGAAGCCAGCCGAGCGGCACAAGCGCCAAAGTGATCCCCACAAGGGACCATATGGCCTCCCTGCGTCTCGATGTCGCTGATCCTTCTTCTCTCATCCCAGTCATCAGCAGCAGGAAAGGAGCCCACAAGAGGCTGGAGACATGTGCGGAGGCGCTCGCACCCAGCGCCACGCCCGCAAGGAAAGCGTGGCCGCGAGACTGGAATAACAGCGCGGAACAAATGAGAAGCACTGCGTAGGTCTCTCCAAAGAACATTCCCGAATATGTCCAGAGCGGGCTCCCTACACCGAGCATAAGCGATGCCACTAGCGCGCCAGTGACGGACCCAGAAACGGTCAACGCAAATAGATAAAATATCCCCACTGCCGAGGCCGAAATGAGCGACTGGAAGAACGATGCGAGGAATCGCCTACATTCGAGAAGGCGCTGGGGAGCTCCAGCCGCCCGGCCGGTTCCTGCCTCGACGTAATAACTGTGGGGGACCGCGATGTTTGCAGATCTCGCCATACGCAGAGCCAACGGCTCTGCCACTCTCAGCCAGACTGAGAGCACTACGGGTTCCAAAGGACCGAAGACCGAGTACTGCTTGCCGTCAACGCCGACTGCCAAGCCGAAACCCGGCCAAGACTCCAAATCCTGCGTCACGGCCGCGGAGCCATTGAATGCCAACCCTTCTGCGGCCCGGAATTGAACCTCCTCGTCCGCCGCTCGAACACCGCCGTAACTTGAAAGGGAGTACAAGACAAACAGGCTGCCGACGAGCGCAAGTACTACGCGCATCAACTGTTCCTCTCCCCAAACAGCGCCGTACCGATGCGAACAAAGTCGGCCCCCTCTTCAATGGCGACCTGGAAATCTTTGGACATACCCATGCTAAGCTTCAAGCCCTTTACCGGAAGTTCGTCTCGCAGCGCGCGCAAGGCGATGAAATCACGCCGGGCTTCCTCTGCCTGATCATAGTCCCAGGTAATGGTCATGAGTCCTGCCACTTTTATCGAGGGAAGCGCGAGCAAAGCGGCAAATGATGCCTTACAGTCCGCTACGCTCCAGCCGCTTTTTGCGGGATCTTGGGAGACGTTTACCTGCAGGAAAATCTCCTGAACTTTGCCGATCTTTTGCGAAGCCTGCGATATCGCCTTCGCTATCTCGAATGAATGGACTGACTCAATGACGTCAAACAACTCAACCGCACGCTGAGCCTTATTACGCTGCAAGGGACCGATAAGGTGCGCTCGATAGGGCTTGAGCAAATGTGGCTGCTTATCCCGAAACTCCTGAACATAATTCTCGCCTAACGTCACAGCCTCTGCTCGAGCTGCGCATACTCGCTCATAGGCCAACACTCGCTCAAGCGGCTGCTTTTTGGAAACTGCCACGAGTGTGATATCCGAGGGTGCCCTGCTGACACGCCTCGCAGCTCCATCGATGTGCTGGCGCAGTTGTTCAAGGTTAGCTTCGATTTCTGAATCGACGCTCATGATCAAATAATCTGTAACTTGCGAGCCGCTTGCATAAACGAGGCTACATTCAGTCCGACAACGTTCGTATAAGATCCCTCCACCCGCTCGATGAATTGAGCGCCTATACCCTGAGCGGCATATGCACCCGCCTTGTCCATAGGCTCGCCCGTAGCGACATACTCGCGAATATCTTTGTCACTCATGGGAGATATGGTCACCCTGGTCTCATCTGCAAAGACCACAGATATGTTCGCCTGCTGATTTAGGATTGCGAAGGCGCCCCATACTGAGTGCGTGCGTCCTTGAATGAGCCCCAGTAGTCGCACGGCATCTTCCACTGACACCGGCTTGCCAAGAATCTGATCGTCGACACAAACGTCGGTGTCGCAGCCAATCACAAACGCCTCCGGAAACTTTTGCGCCACGACCTCGGCTTTCAAACGGGCAAGACGCTCCGCCATCTGACGAGGACTTTCCCCAGCCAGACGCGACTCTTCAGCGTCTGAGGCGTGGATCTCGAACTTCAATCCGCAGGCCTCGAGAAGTTCCCGGCGACGGGGCGAAGCTGAAGCCAGCACTAGTTTTCTCATTACTCCCGCCTCATCGCCTCCAAAAGCCCGTCCGCCAAGCAAGAAAGCATCTCTCGGTGCTCAAGTACTTTCTCACGCTTGGTTACTTCCCGTACTATGTTCAGCTTCCAAGAACGCTGATTCTCGAACTTAAAGGATACAATGTCGCAGCCGTGGCGAACAATCGCATCAACGATGGCATCTGCATCCAGGACAGAAAAGAAGAATTTATGATGCTCGACCGGCAGTTCGCCGAGCTGCCCGGTGTAAACGGAAACCATCTTACCGGCAGAAAGACTGAAGAACTCCTCGAAGCCCAAATCAGCGAAGCCGCGCGCGATGCGCTTTCCAGGACCAAGTTGCAATTCGATTCCAGCTTCCTTGAGTTTCTCGCAGCGCTCTAAGAATCCCTTACTGCTCCACATGTTTGAGGTATTGATTAGCTGTCCCGACTGACTCTATCGAAGCGTTCAACGGAGGATGTGCCTCCCTCAACAATGGTCATTTCTGAAACTCGGGTGAGCCGCGCATTGTCGTGGAACTCCTTCAGCGTCAGACTGCCAACATTGCACATCGTGGCGCGAATCTTAGCTAGGGTGACGTCTAGCTTCTCAGCCAGGGGCCCGCTGTAGGGTACATAGGCGTCGACGCCTTCCTCAAAAATCAAACCCGGACCATCGCCCTGCTTATAGCGCTGCCAATTTCGAGCTCGATTCGACCCCTCGCCCCAGTACGGCTTGTAGACACGCCCCTGATAGGTGACCTTCTCGGTAGGACTCTCATCGGTCATGGCAAAGTACTTGCCCATCATGACGAAGTCCGCGCCCATGGCGAGAGCGATGATGACTTGGGTATCGTTGTTGAGCCCGCCATCGGAGCAAATGGGAATGTAAGTGCCCGTCTCTTTGAAGTACTTGTCGCGCTCGGCCGCCACTTCAAGCACCGCCGATGCTTGTCCACGTCCAATCCCCTTTTGTTCCCGGGTTATGCAAATGGAGCCGCCGCCGATGCCAATTTTCACGAAGTCAACTTTGGCTTCCTGAACCAGGTAACGGAATCCATCAGCAGTTACGACGTTGCCTCCGCCGAGGATAATGCTATCTCCGTATTCTTTGCGGACGAAGCGCGAAGCCTCGGTTTGCCACTCGGTGTATCCGTCAGACGAGTCAAAGCACAAGCAATCGACGCCGGCATCGACGAGCGCAGCAGCTCGTTTTTTATAATCATGGGTATTGAGCGCCCCGCCGACGAAAAGTCGCTTCTTTTCGTCAGTCAGTTCGTCCGGATTACTCTTGTGATCGAAATAGTCGCGGCGAAAAACCAGATATTTCAAATTCCCCTTTTTGTCGATTATCGGGAGACATTCCTTCTTGTTCTTCCACAATTTCTCGGTCGCGCCCTGTAGGCTAATGCCTTCTTCGGCCAAAATGAGCTTCTCGAGCGGGGTATAGTAATGCTTAATTGGCTTCGAGAGATCATCCTTGAACTCCCAATAATCTTTACTGGTAAGGATTCCCAGTAACTTGGTGTTTCTCCCGCCATCCTTCGTAATGGCAATCGTCGAATGCCCCGTCCTATTCGTCAGATCGATCGCCTCACGAAGTGTTGCCGTGGGAGCAAGATTTGAATCCGACTCCACGAATCCTGCTTTGTGCTCCTTGACCTGGCGAATCATCGAGGCCTGTTCCTCTATCGACTGCGAGCAAAAGATAAATGCGCATCCGCCCTTTCTGGCCAGCGCGATTGCCAAGTCAGGTCCTGCTACGGACTGCATAGCAGCCGACACAAAGGGAACATTGAGACAGGCCCGCGGTCCGGACTTTTTGCCATAGCGCTGGATTGGGGCCTGCAAACTTACATTGGAGGGAGTGTGATTTTTCTTCGTGAGACCGGGCAGCAGGAGGTATTCTTGGAAGGTTCGGGAAATATCATCAATTATGGTTGCCACTGAATAGAGTCCTCCTGGAGGGTACTAACCCAAATGCTCGATCCCAGACGTTTTAAGATTGGGTGGCAGTGTATATGCAAATCCCCTCCTTAGTAAACTGGCGTCGATAGCCGGCTTATACGAGTGCCCCCGAGGTCGCAAACCCGATAAATTCAGTTGAAATTAAGTCCCATGCTGGCTATGGTGCAGCCAAATTAACCTTCGATGGGTGGGGATATGAGGAGATTTATTCTAATTTTTCTTGCCGCCTCGAGTTGCCTCGCAACCCCCTCCTTTGCTGCTGAATCTCTGGGCAATAAGTACTCTTGCAACGGCAAAGCGCTAAAACTCAACGGCAAGGGCATCAAGCTCAGCGCGGCCAAAACCGCGTTGTCCTCATCTATCACGAGCACCCGCGCTGCCCTGAAGCGCGCTAGAAGCGGCAGCAGCGCAGCTCACAAGCTCTCATCCAAGCTTAGCTCGCTGAGAAATACCCTCACCCTCGTAAAGAGCTGCGGCGCTGGAACCCTTGTGCCGAAAGTGATTCAAAATATGGCAGTCTCCTATCCGAGTGGGACTTGGAATAACACCACCTTCTCAACCTCAGGCGCCATTTCAGCGAACTTCTCCCTAACGGGGAAAATTCTGTCCGTGAGCATCAATATTGGCGGCCAAATGTTCGGTTCACTAACCCCAGCCCCCGTTGAATTTGACGCCACGGTCGGCGGCGTGGCATTCCCGATTCACTTCACGAAGACAGGAACCTCGATCGGTGATCTTGATATTACGATCACCTCGAACGGCGGGCTTCAAATCGAAGAGACTCTAATCCCCGGCCGCGCAGATCTGCAGCGCGCCACACTCGATGCAACCTATGCGAGCGGAGGATTTACCGGCACATTCCATTCTTACTTTTTGGGTGGAACTCAGCTCGCCCAGGGAACCATGACGCTATCGCAATAGGTCATCGCGGAATGACGAACTCAGAACGGGAATACATATTTCTGATTTGACTACTTCGCAGTACTGAGTAGCACTGAGTGTTATCAGCGCGCATTTCCTTGCCCTGCAGAACGGCGCCGAACTCGAGCTGCCGCTCAACCGGTGCTACCTCGAGCAATTCGACCAACTCTGTTTCCCGTGTATATCCAGCATTTGTCTGCAGCTCGAGCTGCAGCTTCATTCCTTCAACAAGCCTGCCGCCTTCCTCGACCGGCAAAAACTCCGAGTTTGGAGCCCCCTGGTAGCGCACCTGCACATGCGGATCTTTAGAGAATGTTTCATCAAAGTGGAGACCCTCGTTGGCAAGACCCGGACTCGTAGCAATATTTGCTCTCGCCATGCCTGGTCGAACTCCACTCAGGGCCGTCCCCTCTACCATTCCCTCGAGTCCATTCATGCGCACTGCGAAGGGGCGATAGCGAATCGGTGCAACGGCCTGCATCTCGCCCGCCTCATTCCGAGTGGGGGCTACTACCGTCAGGGGGCAGGCGAGAATTCCATAGATGCCGTCTTGAAGAGATTCAGGTGTTCCGAGAAGCACATGAGTCCCGCGCTGTCCGCGAAGAACGGCCTTTCGTACCTTCGGACCCACGAGGCGAAATATAATTCCACCTTCATACAGCGATGACCCGGGCTTTGAAGTACGAACGACTATCTGTCTCGCACCATCATAATCGAACTTAAAGAGAAAAGTCAGGACGAATGCTTGCCCGCCCGCATTGGCAGGATCGTCGATAGGTCGAAATTCGACCTCGACGGAGTCCATGGTGGCAGAAAGCTCGGGCTTGTTGCCAAGCCAAACATCCTTCAGTTTTGGATCCGCTTGCTTATCATCGGGCACTTCAGGAGCTGCGGAAACCGCCTTGCCTCCGATGAATGCTTCGTAAAATGCGTCACGCAAGGACGCTGCAATCGGTTCTGGCTTGAAGTGAGGAGGATATTTAGCTGCATCAGCAGCCCAAAGATGGCCGGGTGCCAAGGCAAGGAGGCAGGTCAGACGTAAAACTAAGGAGAATGAGCGTCTCATAGTGATGGAAACTAGTGTTTAACCTTTACCAGTGTAATGCAAGCGTCTCATTCCAAATCCGAGAATTAGACCGATGGCCAACATGCCGGACAAAACTGCTGATCCGCCATAGCTAAAAAGCGGTAAGGGAATACCAACTACCGGCAGAATGCCCACTACCATCCCCACATTCGTAGATACATGGAAGAAGAACCAAAAACCGATACCAAAGACCACTAAAGCTGGAAAAAGCTCTTTACTGCGCCCGACCGTACGTAAAATTCGGTAGAAGAAAGCCAGGTACACCGTGAGCACGACGATGCAGCCGACAAAGCCCCATTCCTCGGCAAGGACCGAAAATATGAAGTCTGTCGTATGTTCCGGCAAGAACTCGAGTTGCGTCTGGGTTCCCCGCATGTATCCCTTACCAAAGGTCTCTCCCGATCCCACGGCGATCTTCGACTGGATAATATGGTATCCGCTGCCTTTAGGATCCATATTCGGGTTGAATAAGATCTCTACACGTCGCTGCTGGTAGGGATGAAGCGCGTGCCAGGCTGGATATAGCGAAGCCAGTACAACCAACGCCATGAAGAGAAGAGATCGGGCATGTACTCCCACGAACAGCACCATGGCAAAACCGATTGCGCCAAGCGAAAGCGCCGAGCCCAGGTCGGGCTGATCGACTATCATCGCCATCGGAATCGCAATCATGCCAAATGGAATAAAAAGCTGTAAGAAGCGATATCCCCCCGGCTTCGGAGGATTTTTGCTGAGATACCGCGCCAGAGCGAAAATCAATCCGAGCTTCATGGTCTCCGCTGGCTGCAAGTTCACAACGCCCAAATCGATCCAGCGTCGAGATCCATTTGAAACGACGCCAATAAGCAAAACTGCGCCCAGCGCCAACAAGCACCCCACGTACAGGACATAGGCGTATCGGGCGACTAATTGGGGTGGAACGCTCAACCCCACTAAGAGCGCCACTGAGCCCATGAGGAGAAAGAGGGCTTGCTTCTCGAAAGCAATGCTCTTTACTGAAAATGGCAGCCAACTCAAAAAGTGCTGACTGGCATCCGGATCGTAGCCGGCGCTGTACAGCACCACCAAGCCCATCAGTGGAATAAGAAATCCAAGGCCCAGAAGCACCCAATCAAACTGCGAAAGTAACCTTCGGTCGATCAGCATCGCCGTATTTCCACGTTAATCCCTTTCATCTTCAGCAGGTGCCGCACCGGCATCAGCTTTCAGCTCCTTGCCGATTTTAAAGTAGGCTTCCAGCACCTGGCGAACGAGCGGAGCAGCCGCCTCGCCGCCGTGGCCGCCGTTTTCAACTAAGGCAGTAACCACGATTTTTGGATTGTCCGCCGGAGCATACCCCGCAAACCAAGCATGGTCGTTATGCTGCCCCGAGGTCCCCAAATCCAGGGATACGACCTGCGCCGTCCCGGTTTTCCCCCCCACGAGAATTCCGCTGTTCTTGTCGAGACGCGCGCGCTTGCCCGTACCTCGCTCCTCATTGACTACTCCCACCAAGGCCTCGCGAACTACTTTAAGCACGGGGCTTGGAATATCCAGTTCTGATTCAACCTGCGGGCTGAACTTATCATCGTGATATGCAGCCCCCACTGAGCCGATCATTTTCACCAGGTATGGCTTCATCACATGCCCGCCATTTACCAAGGCTGCCAAGGCTCTGGTAATTTGCAACGGTGTCGTAGTGACCGCGCCTTGCCCGATGACTACGGAGAGCGTCTCGCCCGGATACCACTTCTGCTCGCCAGGATCCTTGAAAGCTCGACGCTTCCATTCCGAAGACGGGATGAGGCCGCGCGCCTCGTCAGCAAGTTCGAGCTTCGTAGACATTCCAAGTCCAAACTTAGCGGCGTATTCGTGAATTCGATCGATTCCGAGTCGCTGTCCGACAGTGTAAAAATAGACGTCACAGGACTGCACGAGCGCCGAGTGCAGATCGACCGCGCCATGCCCTGACTTCTTGTGACAGTGATAGTTCCTCGAACCAAACTGCAGATAACCGGGACAATTAATGCGCTCGTCCTTGCTGACCACGCCTTCGGCAAGAGCTGCCGCCGCCATAAATACCTTGAATACCGAGCCGGGAGGATACACACCCTGGACCGCTCGATTGTTCATGCGCTTCTCATGTCCGCCGGTAAGGGCTCGCCACTGAGCCGATGACAATTCTTTGGTGAAGAGATTCGGATCAAATGAGGGACTCGACGAGAGCCCTAAAATTTCACCAGTGTTGGCATCCATCGCCACGATAGCGCCGCGTTTGCCGCGCAGAGCCTCATCGGCAGCGTGCTGGACGTCGAAGTCCAAGGTAAGCGTGAGATCGTGTCCACTTTCCTCCGGCTCGAAGGAGGATTCTCCGATGCGGGTTCCCATGGCGTTCACGATGACAAGCTGCACGCCGCGCCTTCCCTGCAGGTACTTTTCCCACTTTGACTCCAACCCGAACTGCCCTACCAGATCTCCTTGCCGATAGCCGGTGTAGCTGGAGCTATCAAGCTGCGTTCTCGTAATCTCACGAATGTATCCGAGCACGTGCGAAGCAAATTCACCGTAGGGATATTCGCGAGCAGGCTCTACATTGATAATGACTCCGGGCAGTTCATAGCGATGCGCTACGACCAAAGCCAGGGTATCGCGCGACACATCGCGCAATAGTAACCGCGGCTCGAATCGGCGGCGCTTGCTCGAAAGCGGCCGAGCTGTGAGATCCTCGGGCGATACGCCGACAATTTCAGCGACTCGCTTTATTGTCTCCTTGGGATTGGGACTGTCCTCTTCCACCAACTCGACGTTGAAGGACGGGCGATTACCGACGAGCGCCTTGCCATTTCGATCGTAAATGATGCCGCGCGGAGCGGGTGAATAAACCGTGCTTAACCGATTGTTTTCGCTTTGCTCGCGGAATTGCTCGCCATGCAGAACTTGCAAGTACCAAAGGCGCAAGACAATCACGAAAAACGCGGCACATACCACGCCAATCGCCACGTTTACCCGCCAAGCGACGTTGATTACGGGCCGGTCGGACGACATGACAGCCATTAGGCGTGCGCTCCGAGGCGTCGTCCCGAAGCCGACGATCTAAGGTAACAGCGGCGAAATAGGCCGATAACGGGAACGCAAACAAGCGCCGTAAGCAGCGCCTCCAAGAACATGCCTGCGGAAAATCCCATTTCTACGTGCTGCACCTGTGCAATCACCACGAGATACGCGAAACTCGCGAGAAGCGAAGCAAAGAAAACGGTCAGCATGATAGCTACGGGAGATTCAACGAATATGCGCGGAGAAAGCAGCGCCACTACCCCGTATGCCGCTACAAATGCCCCAGCCCACGGCCCCAAAAGCAACCCAGAGCAAAGGTCAAGTTCTAAGCCGAGCGCGAAGGCCAAAGCCGCTCCGAACACCGACGTATTATAGAAGGCCAGAAAGACAACGAGTATGAGTGCAAGTCCGGGAACGATGATGCCGGGGAAAAGCGCCTTAATTACAGTTCCCTGAATGAGCACGGATAGTAGTCCAAAGGCAAAGGTTAAGAGCGCCGAGCGCACGAGACTCATGACTTACCCTCCCCCTGCTTTCCGGTAAGCACCAGCACGGTCTCCAACTTCAAGAAATCCTCGGCGGGATCGATTTCGACAGACTGAAAGAGTCCCTTGCTATTCTCATCTACGTCCGAAACAACGCCAAGCAGCAGTCCCTTCGGATAGATTCCATCTGCTCCTGAGGTAATAACCTTATCGCCAATCTTAACTTCATCTGCTGCGAGTACGAACCGCCAACGGCAAACCGACCCTCCCAATCCTTCGACTACGCCGCGAGCCCGACTGCTCTGGATTATGGCATCGACCCCGCTTGCATGATCCGTAAGCAAAAGCACGCGCGAACTCTTTGGAGCGGCTGCAATTACTTGACCGACGACACCGGCAGCACCGATGACGGGTTGTCCCCGCTGCACGCCGTCGCTGCTCCCTTTATCGATCGAAATGGATTTCACCCAATTCGAGGCATCGTACCCGATCACATTCGCAACGACGGAAACCGGCACGTTATTCTCCGAGCTCATCTTCATAAGCCCACGAAGGCGATCGTTTTCGTGGGAAAGCTCCTGCAGTCTGGCATTTTGAGCTTCGAGGGACTCGAGCCGAGCCTTGAACTGCTTATTATCCCGCTCGGTATGCACGAGAGCTACGTAGCCGTACCAGATACCGGCAACGGAAGAATAAACAGAGCGCGTCACCACTTGAAATGGATGCAGGATCTGCTGAACTACCGCCGAGCCTACACCGGCGACGGCAGGGTTCTTGGATGAGTACGAGGTAAGAAACAGCGAAAAGCAGAAGAGCAGCAAGGAAATGCCGCCTATACGAATTGGATTATCGACCGCTCGACCCATAGGGAGGAATCATTCTAACCTGAGCGTTTCGGGGATGAAAGTTAGCCCCCAATTCCGATGCGGGACGCCCAGCACGGTAATTAACCACAGGTGTGGACGCAGAGTCATCATTTTCGTGAGACTCCCGCAATACAACCCGCTGGTGCGGCTACGCTAATTGAGAACGACATCCTTCAAGAGGTCAAGCTGATCGAGGACTGCGCCCGATCCGACGACAACTGCCGAAAGCGGATCGTCAACGAGAACCACCGGGAGGCCCGTCTCACGGGAAAGAAGCTGATCAAAATTCCTGAGCAGCGCGCCGCCACCGGCTAAGGTGATTCCGCGTTCGACAATGTCAGACGACAGTTCGGGCGGTGTCTTTTCTAGCGCTACTCGCACCACTTCCAAAATCTGATTGATGGGTTCGAATAGAGCCTCACGAATTTCCTCCTCGGAAACCGTGATGGCCTTCGGAACACCGAGCACCAAATCACGCCCCTTCACTTCGATAGTCAGACGCTCGCCAGTCGGCAATGCAGCCCCCACCGCAATCTTAATCTGCTCAGCGGTGCGCTCGCCAATCAGGACGCTATAGCGGCGACGCACATAGTTCGAAATGGCCTCGTCCATCTTATCGCCGCCGACGCGCACCGAGCGGGAATACACGATACCCTTCAAGGAAATCACGGCTACCTCGGTAGTACCGCCACCGATGTCGAGGATCATGCTCCCGCATGCCTCGGTAATAGGAAGCCCGGCACCAATGGCGGCTGCCATCGGCTCCTCAATCAGATAAACTTCCCGAGCACCAGCAGACTCCGCCGACTCCTTAACGGCGCGCTTTTCGACTTCCGTAATACCGTGTGGAACGCTGATGATGATGCGGGGACGCACCAGCGACCCGCGTGAATTCGCCTTCCGTATCAGACGACGAAGCATCTCTTCAGTAATTTCAAAATCAGCGATGACGCCGTCCTTCATCGGACGAATTGCCGTAATGCTATCGGGGGTGCGACCAAGCATGCTCTTCGCCTCTGCCCCGACTGCTACGACCTTCCGACGTCCGGTCGAGCTATCATTCTGCACTGCCACAACTGAGGGCTCATTGCAGACCACTCCTTGGCCCTTCACATAGATCAGGGTATTCGCAGTTCCCAAGTCGATGGCCAGATCATTCGAGAAGAGACCAAACAAGGAGTCAAAAATCATAGAAGTTCTCTTGGAAAAAGAAGAAGTTAGATGCTCGGAAAGCGTCGAAGCTCAGCCTGAAGAATTACCATGGAGATCTCGGTCAGGCAACGATTAACTTTAAATTAGTTAAAGTTTTTGCCCCTGCGAAGCGCAGCCAGACGCTCCCCCAAATTCGGCGGTGCGCATTGGCAAAATGAAGGAAGAAAATCAGGCGGCCGGAACTTCCGCGCTCTGCGCTTCGGAGGACTCCACAGCCAGCAGCCGAGAACGAAGAAACGAAATCTGATCGTCCTGCGAAAGACGCTGATCAACGAAAACCATGCGCTGGCCTAGGGCCTGACATGCCCCGCTGACCACCTTCCAGCCAAAGCCCTGCTTAAGCTTCTCACGACGCACGGTATAACCCCTCTGAGCCAGCTGCTCACTGAGCTCGCGAAAGAGCTTCTCCTTTTCAGGATCTCTAACTAGCTTAATTTTCTTAGCTTTTCTTGTAGAGCTCATACATCTAGCCAGGCCTGGGTTGCTTGTTTTTTGTTGTGATTCTGATAGTATACACAGCCCTAATTATTAGGACAGAAGCTATTGTTGAATGATTTCAACAACCGGCGACAATTATATTTAAGTATCATTCGTTAGCTACAGAGGTTCCAATGTCTGCTGCCGCCAATGCTCTCCTCAATCTCGAGAAAGAGTCACTCAAAGCAAATCTTCCTGAGTTCCGTCCCGGAGACAGTCTCCGTGTTCACGCTAAGATCATCGAAGGCTCGAAGGAGCGCGTTCAGGTATTCGAGGGTGTTGTTATCCGTCGTCATGGCGGCAACAAGCTCAACGCTAGCTTTACCGTGCGCAAGGTCTCGTACAATGTCGGCGTAGAGAGGACCTTCCTTTTGCACAGCCCCCGTATCGAGAAAATCGAGATCGTTTCTCGCGGACAGGTTCGTCGTTCAAAGCTCTTCTACCTTCGCGATCTGCGCGGCAAGTCAGCTCGCATCAAGAAGGGGCTTGATTACGGATTACTAACTTCCACTGAAGTTACTCCGGAAGCGCCAGCCGCGGCTGAACCAGCTGCAACCGAAACCAAGTAGGCTGAAGCCAAAAAGGCTGGGGCCAGTTTCAAGCAACAAAAAACCGCCCCTTGAGGCGGTTTTTTGTTGCAGAATAGCTGGGCACAAAACTCAGTGAAGCTGGGCATCCTGAGGCATCTGCTCCGGACTTGGTCGCACCACCGTTGATTTGATTGGATCACGTCTGGAGTAGCTCGATGCTTCAATCGAGCTCGATAGGCCGCTTAAAATCCGCGCTGCCGCGTCCGCGTTGGGCGCTACGCAAGCATCGAGCTGGGCCCCCTCCTCCAATAGCATACGCGAGGTCAGGACCGTTCCGGATACCTTCGCACCTGCCTTAAGTTCTATTCGCTCACCGGCCTGTAAAGTGCCGCTCACCTGCCCCAAAACTACGATCTCAGGCGCCACAATGGTTCCCTCGACGACAGCTGAGGTTCCCAGGGTAAGGGACTTGCTCGAGAATATCTCTCCCCGAACGCATCCATTAATTTGAACAGGAGTATCAAAGCTAAGCTTGCCGGAAATCGAGGTACCAACACCAATGGCGGTACGTAGTTTTCCTGCTGGTAGCGCAAAACTTGCCTGACCATCTTCGTGAGCGCTGGACTTACCAGCTGAAGTGACAGTCGTCGATGGATCTGAAAGGTTGGACACTGCTACTGACGCTGCTTGCGGAGCGATGGGCTTAGCCGAAGCGGGCTGAACAACCGACTGCTTTAGTTCATCTTTTTTCGCCCAGAACGCCACAATACCTCACTCTTATGCCAACCAATTTACTTCACTGCCGGTCAACGCAGACCATAATACGTAGCAAAACGGGAAATTTCCATAGCGTATTGTATCTCCAGTCTAAGGCGTGCCCGCCCTGGTAACGCCACTTAAACACGGATGATTTTCCGTGCTGGCCAGGGGGCCGACCTAGTTCATGCGTTGGCACGTTGTGCACGGGCTGATACCCTAAGAGAATACTCGCTCTACAAAAAAAATGCTTAGAGGATACCCTCGCTGCAGTGCCCCTGGGGACAGCTGGGCATCTTAAAACTGTAGGGTTTTGAACCGATCTAATCGAACCACCATGCGTATTGGATTTTGTAAGTCGGCATGAGACGAGGCTGGCATTCAGTAATAATATGTAGCGCCCTCTCATTGGCCGCTGTAACCGCTCTGGTGCTGACAATGAGCGCGTACGCCGTGGACCCCGCCCAGCGAGGCACGCAGAGCTTCCAGGCTATGCTTGCCCCGAACACCGCCCCACAACCCGCGGAAATTGCCGCGTCGAACTTGCCGACTTCTCGTCTCGATATTGGAAAACGTGCAAGCGGCGCTCAGACTTATCCGATGCCCCCTCTTGAGCGCGTCGACTTGCGCATTGGGCAGGCCGGTAGCGTGTTCCTTTCCGAGCTTCCGCAGCTCAACACAACTCTCGAGGGGCGCCTAGCATCGCTCAGTTCCCGCAACGAATTCGTCTTCTTTACCGTGAAGCCGGAACTTCAGGAATTTGCGACCAATATGGTTCATGAAGCCAAGGCGGCCCACGTAGCCTTTGTGGCGCTGGAGCCTCAGACCGGGAAAATTCTGGCGATCGCAGGCAAGTCGAGCGCTCTGACCCATCCGGAGCTTCATGCTGGCTTCCCTGCTGCCTCTCTCTTCAAGATCGTGACCAGCACGGCCGCAGTCGAGCGCGCCGGCTTGTCTCCCGATACCATGATTGGGTTTCGCGGCGGCACCTATACATTGAACGAGTGGAACTTCGATCCGAACAACGGGCGCAACACGAGAATGATGAGTCTCGCTGATGCGCTGGGCAGGTCTTGCAATCCAGTATTTTCGCGCGTTGCTCTGCGGTTCCTCAATCCGGAAGTATTGCGCTCCTACGCTCGCGCATTCGGCTTCAACTCGGATTTGCATTTCGATCTACCCCTCGCCCCAAGTGCCGCGAAAATTCCTGATGATGAATTTGAGATGGGTCGCACCGCCGCTGGATTCGGCGATGTTACCTTCAGCCCGATTCATGCCGCCTCGGTTATCGGCGGGATCGCAAACAAGGGCGTTATGCTGCGGCCAGCGCTTATCGATTCCGTCGTAACGCAAAGCGGCGCGGTACTGTATCAGCAGCGTCCTGAAGCGCTTACTCGTCTCATGAACACCGACACCTCTCGCACCATCCTTGACATGATGGAGCGCACGACCACTATCGGCACATCGAGGCGAGCCTTCATGAATCGAAGCTCGCCTGTTTTCCCCGATATCTCCGTAGCCGCCAAGACCGGCACGCTCAAAGGTCAGTACCCGGAGGGCATTAACAACTGGTTCGTGGCAGCCGCGCCCAGCGACAATCCGCAGATCGCACTCGCGGTTCTCGTCGTGCACCCGCAGGGCCATTACATGAAAGCCTCACAGCTTGGTCGGCAGTTTTTGCAGAAGTATTTTAATCGTCCGGTATCCGCTCTTCAGACGACGCCAGTGCGAAAAATTCGCGGCAATAAAGCAGCCAAGCGGAACTCCGTCTACTTGAAGCGGTCCAAGAAGACCGCCAAGGCCCGCAAGCGTTAAGCTGACTTTTTGGACAAGCTGCGGGTTTTGCCTGTGGGCTTCAATACCGAGCGCACCCGCTCACGCAACTTCTTATGAATTTCTAGGGGCTCACCCGTTCCGTCCAGCACTTCGAATTTATACTCCTGCTGCATGACGTGGAATTCCTTTTGGATGCTGGCTTGGTAGCGGATAAAGCACTGGTACATATCACCGGAACGCTGGATATCCATACCCGATTCCCAATAATCCAACTCTCCCTGCTTCTGAAAACTGCGCTCAACAAGAGTACGCGGCGGGACTTCTAGAAAAACGACTTTATCAGGCACCACCGCTATCCCATATACATCACGTATCCAGGGCCGTGGAGCGCCGCGAACGACGTCGCGCGCCATGAGGGTATAGATGTAACGATCGGCTACCACTACAAAGCCCGCCCGCAGGGCTGGAATTATTCGGTTTTCGAGCTGGTCAGCAAAATCAGTGGCGTAGAATAGACTCAGCGTCGTCGGCCCAAGCACATTTCCCTGCATGGCCGATTCAAGCTCCTCGCCGACAAGCTCTGAGCGCTTGAGACCCACTTCTGTAGTCGGATAGCCGAGCCGCTCCAGCCAATCGCGCAGCAAGCGGGCCTGCGTTGAGCGCCCCGAACCGTCAGCGCCCTCGATGACCAATAGCGTTCCATTTAATTCTGAGGCTTTTACCTTTGGCAGCCCCTTTCCATAGTACTTCTTAGCCATTGTCCTGCTCCCTGCGAATCGGCTCGAGGGGACCAAACAATGGTCGCCTGAGCTTGAACTTCGGCAATGAGATATGCTCGGAAACTATCTCGCGCATCAACGCCTGCTGCTCCTCAGGCGGCTTTGTAGCATCGATGGTAGTAAACCCGTATTCCGGCGCCATGCGCTTATACTCGGCATAAATCATGCCCTGAAATATTTTGAAGCTTTCGAAGGGATCGTCGGATAGGCCCAAGTCCATTCCAGCCTCGTGATATTTCAATTCGGGACGTCCGGTGAGGATACGATTGAGAGCCGTCGGCAGCGGCACATCAAAAAAGAAGGTGATATCGGGCGGGCGCGCAAACGAATACAAGCGGCGGAGCCACTGCCTGTCACAATTTCGAACCGCATCACGCGCAAAGGCCGTATAAATATAGCGATCAGCCAGAACGATATATCCTGCACGCAAGAGCGGCATGATTTGACGCTCATAGCGATCGGCAAAGTCAGTGCAGTGGATCAACGAAAAGGTCGTGGGCGTCAAGATCTTGCGCTTCTTCCCTTTACGCGTCGCCCGTTTGACGATGGAAGAGGAGTTCCATTCCGTGAAGTAAACCTTGTAAGACTCGAGTTCCAGCCAGCGACGAAGCAGCGATACCTGCGTCGATTTGCCCGAACCATCGAGCCCCTCAACTGCGATCAACTTCCCTGGCAATTTCCCGGCACTATTCATATCGCTCCTACTCCGCTACCGCCACTTTCATTCCAAAAGTTTCCTCAAACAGAGATGCTTTATTGGCTAAGGCCCAACGCTCGAGAAGCAAATCCCCCTGCCCCCGCAATGAAAACGTGAGCGTCGACTTGCGTCTGGTTAGCCTGAAGGCCGAAATGCGCGAGGCGTGTTCGCTATCAAGCGCGTCTGCTAGTCTCAAAATTCCGGCCAATTTTGTAACCAGCTCGCGATCCTCTGGCACCAGACCGGCAAATTCAGGATGATCCATCTTGGGCGGAGCTTTGCGGTGGTAACGCGCCGTCACGGCAACGATCACCTTCTGCCTTTCGGTTAGTCCCACGAATGGAGTAGCTCGCAGCAGGTAATACGAATGCTTGTGGTGCCCATTGATGTTCACACACTGGCCGATATCGTGAAGCAGCGCTGCTACTTCCAAGAGCTGCTTTGTCTCGGGGCCGAGCTTATGGATTTCCTTGGTCTGATCGAATATTTGACCGGCAAAGCGGGAGACAGCGTTGCCGTGCTCCTCGTCAAAGGAAAATTTCCTGCCAAGCTCTCTGGCAAATGCCATGACCTGCCGGTGATGACTAGCAGGTTTAATCGGCGAAGACTCCGGAATCATATCCAAGAGCAGCCCATCCTTTAGGCCAACGCGCGGGATATGCAGTTCCTTCACGCCTGCTTGGTGCATCAACTCCTGAATCATGATTGACGCCGGAATAATCACATCGGCCCTATCGGGACGAAGGCCGAGCCGCTCTATACGCTCCTCATAGCTCAGTGATTCTAACTTCGTTACAACCTGATCCAGCTCCTTCATGGAAATAATCGAACGGTCGCTTTTCTTGAGGATTAAGTTACGTAAATCACCGAAGGCCTCGATATTCCCTCCAGTGCCGATACATAGATCTATGGTTCGAGACCGCAGCTCCTTTTTGAGCTGCCTCCTCAGTCCATCAGCATACGCACGAACCAAACGGTAAAAGATCATCTGCCCGCGCTTGCGCTCATCGAGAATATTGAGCAGGCGCACCGTGCCCATCTTGATGCTGTCGCTGACGATGATGTCGCCATCGCGAACCAAAGTAATTTCGACGCTGCCTCCACCAATGTCGACAAGCAGGGCCAACTGACGGCGGAAATTAAATTTCTGCGCAACAGCTTCGTAAATAAGCCGCGCCTCTTCTTCGCCGCTAATGACGGAAATATTGATGCCCGTGGTCTTCTGTATGCGCTTGAGAAATGTCTCGCGGTTGTGCGCTTCGCGTAATGCGCTGGTGGCGACCGCTTTGACTTTCTTTACTGCATGACTCTTGATGAGAGTTCGGAAGCGGCCAAAGGCTGCTTCTGCTCGCCGCGCTGTCTCCTCGGAAATGATTCCCCCTTTAAAGACATCCTCACCGAGACGCACCGCCTCCCGGTAGTCCTGAGTTACGAGCAAATTGTTGTTACTATCCAATGAGCCAATGGCTAAGCGGATGGCGTTGGATCCTACGTCGATGGCGGCAAGCGAGGTCATAGGGAAACTCTTAACGAGCTGAATCCTGGATGATAAATTGCAATTCCAGTCAGCATACGACTCGGCACGGGCCAAGACAATCGAATGCCCTGTGAACTGGTTTGTTTATAGTTAGCAGACTGTGAAGAAGTTGTTAGCACCCACCTAAATGACTTCGCATGGGGAAATCAAGGGCCAGTACAATTGAGCCAATGGTGCGCTTAGAGAGCGTGGGGTCTTAGCGCTGTCCCTACAAAATCAAGGTCAAGGAGCAGCCAGGAAATTGCATGTGCTGGCGCTCAATACTGCTGTTGGCAAGCTCGTCAATCAGCGTCGCCTGTGCCGATGGATCCAAGAGAAAAGCACGGGGATGGTATCGCTCCACTATCTGAAGGATGGGAACCTCCCCAGATTCCTCGCGCTGCACCTCGCTAAGCTGCTCTCGGGTGTACAAATAAAATCTGCCATCTATCACGGGTCGATAACCATTAAGCATCAATGGCCCGCCCCACCGTAAAGGAGCGACGACAGCAGACCCTTCAGGAATGAGCTGATGAAGTTCCCGCAAGCATCTGTCAGGATATTCGACCCCATATTGGGGAACCGGTTGTCTTATGGCTAGCTGAATTGAAAGGAGGAACATCCCCGCCAACGCGATAGCCGTCCGAGAAAGGGGAATCGGGCTACTCATCTCATGTGGCGATTTGCCCAATAGACTATCGAGAGCGACAGCAGTCAGTGGAATGAGGGAGAGGCCGAGGAAAACCCCAAACCTAGCCGCAAAGAAAGTACACACTAGCAGTACGGCGGAAACGACTATTTGGGGCCGATACGAACTTGCCTTAAGACTGCGAACGGCAGCAACCGGTATGAGGGATAAGAGGAGTACCGGAAGTACGGCGCGACTGACTGATTCATGCAAAGCCGGCATCCACTCGCTCACCTTTAGTACATTGCGTGAAATATCAAAGTTTCTCCACGTAATCTCAGCGTACGAAGCGCCATCGGGAGTTGCATACTGCATGAGGAAGCAGAGCATAGCGAGGATCAGATAGCGGCTTCGGAAGCTTCCTACAAACATGCCGCCAGCCCACACTATGCCGACGAGAAGCGATGGATGAGAGTTTTGCCAAAGCAACAGGATTGGCAATATCCCCGATACGAGGGAACGAGTTCGCTTTGCTGATGCCTCAGCGAAGCAAAGCAGCCCGAAACAGAGAATCGCCATCCCCTGAGGACGGACAGCGTAGAATGGAATGGTGCATAAAACGGAAAGTAGTACGGCTCCAAGGACAGCCGGGAACCGAAGCGCTGTCCAGCGCCGAGCCGTCGCCAGGCCCACCAACAAAAATCCACCGCTCCAAATAAAGGTATGGACGTATTCAAGAAGTGTAAGCCCGCCGGCCTTATAGAGCAGGGCAAAGAGAATCTGCGTCAGCCAGCCTGGATTGAAGATCGGCCGACCAAGGTTTAGAAGCGCAAAAGGCTCCTGACCTACAAAGCGCAGGGTCCTTATCGACTCCAGCCCCAGCGCTATAAACGTGTAGACATCGATGTCGCCAATAGGGCG
>JAYRHW010000187.1:0-38898 GCA_041907145.1 Bdellovibrionota bacterium | reverse complement strand
CGGGCTCCTCCACTTCCTCTAAGAGGGTAAGAGGGCCTGGCAATCCGTAACGGACGCAACTTTGAGCGCACAGGTCCTCAGGGCCCGCAATCCGCAGCCCAAACCGCTCTGCGGCCGCACGCACCTCTGAAAGCTTTCCTTTATTCCCGGATGCGAACAGCACTACCGGCCTTTCTGGATGTTCCTGGTCTGACATGCCTAATCTTTAACCGCTTCCACAACCATGAGCGGTTGGTTATAAATCTATTATGGAATGGCAAGCAATTCTGAGCTTCTACCTCAACAAACACCTGCTCGTAGCCGCGGGGCTTGGAGCCGTCATTGGGCTCGAGCGTGAGCTCTCGGGCAAAGATCCAAGCATTCGCACCTTTGCCATAATATCCGTGGGCAGCTGCATATTTTCGATGTTGTCCATCGTGGTAACCGTCAATGCCGCACATGCTGACCCAGGGCGAATTGCAGCCCAAATCATTCCGGGTATCGGCTTTCTAGGTGCCGGCACAATCTTTCGCTCAAAGCGGGGAGTATCGGGTCTCACCACAGCCGCCCTTATGTGGGTAACCGCTGGTATTGGCATGGCGGTAGGCTTAGATAAGATTGACTGGGCGGTTTCGACGACAATCATCGCTCTGCTAATCACTCTCGGCGGCAAATTGACGCATCGAGTGTTCCGCCCCTTGAGAGAACAGAGAACCAAGAACGAGAATGGCTCCGAATAGCCTTTAGCCTAGCTGACACTCGACCAGATAATATTCCGGCTCGGCGTCGAGTCGATGCATCCCGGCAAGAGTGGCAAAGCTCCCAAGTACCCTTATTCTTAGATCCGTGTTCCGACCCGCTATCTCATGAAAATCATCCGTGCGCACGACCAGCGCACCCGGACAGGCGGCGCGAACTTCCCCTCGATTCACCAGTGAAACAGGGCGACGCAGGTAAAACATCAAGGGATCGAAGAACTCCTCGCGCGCCTCGCGTACCACAGAGAGTCGAGTCTCTTCTGGCAGCATGCGGTTAATCGTGTATGCCGCCCTATCAAAACCTTTCATGAAATTTTTAACGGCCAAACCGGAATACACCAGTACTGAACTAAGTACGATCGCGGCAAAACAGAGTGCGAGATCGCTCCGGGCTGGGCCACCGTTCCTCATCTTCGCGTGGGCGAGAACGGCCAGAGCCAGCGAGCAGAGCACCTCTACTCGCAAGGATATCCGCGAAAGAAAATGCCCAACTTCCTGCATGAGCAGGTCCGCACTGAAAAGCGGCGCGCGAATGAGATCGAAGGCAGCTGCCGTTAGGAACAGCAGGCCGGCAAATATCCACGGCAGCGATCGCACCCAGGGAATAAGGCGAGCACGGAGGGAATCGCTCATTTCACGCTGAAATCTGTCTATCCGCAGCGCCACGAATACTGCCAACGCGGGGTAAAAGGGCAGCAAATAGGAGTGCCGCTTCCCGGATGCAGCCGAAAGGAAGAGGAAGCCGACCCAAAACCACAAGGCCGCCAAAAATTCCGCTCTTCTTCCGGGAGTTTCAAGGGCAGCTTCCCGGCTCCGCAGTCCGCTTCCATATCGTATCAACGCCGGAAACGAGGCGAATGCGAGGATGGACCAAGGAAATCCAGTTCGCAAAAACGAGGGGACGTAGAACCAGAATGCTTCCGAATTCACATCCTCCCCGCCGGTGAATCGCTGCAAATTCTCGAAAAGCAGCTGCTTCTGGATGAATGCCTCCCCTCCCAACCTCCAAGCCGCCAAGTACCAGGGCACTGCAACGATGATAAAATAGATCCAGCCGATGCGCGGTGTAAGGAGGTGTCTAAGAGCAGTACTAAAGCCGCAACGCGCGCACAAAAGTGCAGCGACGACGATTCCCGGAAGTACGATCCCCAACGGTCCCTTTGCCAGCACGGCCAGACCAGATACAAGGTAAAAAGCCTCCCATTGCCGAGAGCGAGAAAGTGCCGCCAAGACAGCTTCCTTGCTTTCCCGGCACGCGAGCGTCGCGAATATCGGAGCGATCGCCAGCAGAACCAGGGCACTAGCAGTGACATCAACTCGAGCGTCAGCGGCCAAGTTTTGAAAACCGTAGGTGGTCGTCAGTACAGCGGCAGCCAGGATTCCCACCGCATGCGTTCGAAACCTACTCGCTGCGGAATTTCCGTCGACAACCCGCATAGCCAGCAGCGCCGTCAATAGGACCATAAGAGAAGAAAAAATGAGCGTCGTAAGGCGCGCGGCAAATGGGCCTACCTCCCCAGCTAGCAGCCCCCATAGCGCCGTTATCCAGTGGAAGAGTAGCGGCTTTGACGGCAAGAGCCCGTCTCTACTGGGCAGAACCCACTGTCCGGTCTCGAAAACAATGCGGGCAATATGTACCTCACGCGCTTCTGATGATCCGCCAATCGGCGCAAAACCGATGAGCGGCAGCAAGACGCCAAAGTGGCAAAGGGCAAGCAGCAGGGCCAATAGACTATAGTGCGGAAGGTTCAGCCGGACGCGCATAAAAACCAAAATCTTAGGTTTGCGGCGCGCTTAGTTCAAGAGGAGACGAAGACAAGGAGGACACCGTCCGGAAAAAAAGACACTGCCCAGAAAAAGAAAACCCAGAAAAAGAAAACCCAGAAAAAGAAAACACTGTCCGGGAAAAGAAGACACAGCCCAGGAATGGCGGCCAGCTATGTACGCTAGCTGCGGCCTTCAGCTCCAGCTCCCGAAAATCATGGTGAGAACCATTACGCCGGCAAAGAAGAACGCTGCGATCTCAAAAACGCTCATAGCTAAAACCCACGGTTTCAAACGATGACACGCAGAGCTTTAGGGGCATCAGGTCCCTAATCATTTTTAAGGTACTATGGCTAGGGGATTGTCGAAAGATGGATTTTTGGGCCTGTGATGAGGACTCAGTTTCTAGGCGGGCCCTTCCCAACTCCCCTCCTAGCCTCAATCCCTATCGATTAAATCGATTCCTTGCCGGTAGGAGCGGGGAAAAGAACGGGGGTGGTTGAACCTTCCTTCAACCACCCCCGAGTACCATTGCACATGCCCTAGGCAGGCGTTCCTGCTAGAACTGGGCCTCAACTACGTTGTCGAGGACTCGTGTTGCCTTTCGTGAACGAGGACGACGGCGGTGGATCTTGCGACGCTCGCCGCTTCCGTTCTCATCATCAAAATCTGGACGCGGTCCGATGCTCTCCTCGTCGCCCTTGTGAATCGCGCTTGACATATCGCCATACAAGGTCTCGAGAGCCTTCTTCTTCACGCGAGAAATATGGCAGCGGCTGTAACCAAGACTGCTGGCGATATCCATTAACTGCTGTTCCTGGATATATATGCGATAAATGACTTCCTTTTCGAGGGAGTCGAGCTTCTCGCAAGCATCCTGAGAAATCGATACCATCTCCTTCTTCAGTAGGTTTTCATCCGGCATTACATAATCATGACTGCAGAGGGCCTCGGCGATCTCAATCGCATTCACCCCGCGATACGACGCCTGATCGGCTTGCTGTCCCGCGCCTTCCTCGGTCTCAGCGGCGGCATAGGGCACAGCGTTCGCGGTGGCGGCGGCTGCGACAGCGCGAATCAAATTTCCTCGCATATGATAAAAGAGGAATGTCATGAAGCTCGCGCCTTTGTTCGGATTGTAGCGGCGCACGGCTTCGCACAATGAAAGGTCGACGACAGAGTCAACTTCTTGCAAATCAAGACGCGCGTGCCACTTGCGGAGAATACTGCGGGCAAGCTTACGAGCCTTCATGCGATACTCGAGAACGAGTTCTTCTTGCTTACGAGGAGAGAGGCCCTTGAACTTTGATTTCTTCGGCAACGGCAACTCGATGACTTTTTGATCACGAGCCTTGCGGCGGTTCGGAGTAACGCTCGTTGCGATATCGTCGTTAGTCTTATACTTCAGATTGCGAGCCGGCATTGCATTCATGTGTATCCCCGTAAACCTAAAAAACCGTCGAAGTCGTTACTGCATCATCTCATCGAGCCCGAAGCGCTGAATGAGGTCCTCAAGCGCGCTGATTACATCCAGGCAGTGCGCCTGAATCGTAAGCCGGGTATTGGAGTCGGGAATTTGGTCGCTGCTGCTAAGAACCGTGCTCAGCATGGCGTAGACCTCTCGCCGCAGAGCTCTTCCAAGGTCAGGTCTGGTGTCTCTAAGGTCCCTTCCCCAGTTGGCTAATGCGTCAGAATTCACGAACTTTCTCCAATGAGCGTTGCTTCTAAACACTCATCAGCAGAGTTCGCAGAACCGCTTCAGATTTTTTATAAGCCACTGGATTTACAGTGGATTTAACCAAGGAAATTAAGTATCATTCCAAGAAGATCTAATCATAAGGGGGCCTTAGCGGACGTATAGTGGAAGCAGAACAAGGGGGTATTTTAACGCTCGAGGAGGCCAATCAGCTGGTTCTGGAGCATCAGGGCTGGGCAGAGAGCATCGCCCGTTCCGTCGCTCGGTCCTGGAACATGGACTGGCGGCTCGATGGCCTCGACGGCGCGGCCATGGAGGCTCTTATTTTTTGTGCCCGGCGGTTTCAACCTTCGCGCGGCGTTCCGTTTCGCGGTTACGCAAGGAAACGTATTCATGAGGCCTCGACCGAGGCGGCGCGTCGTTCACGTGGCTGGAAACGCGGCTCGATGTCCAACGCCGAGCAACAGGCGCGCGAAATTTCTGCTGAGTTGTTTAACGTCTTTCCTGAACTTCGAAACGGGGAGCTGCCGGGCGGCGACGACTACGGCGAGGGAGAGGACGGCGCTCGCTCATCGATTAGAGAATTGCTCGTCGGCGCGAGTATCATAGCCTTCAAACAGGGGATCGCCAACGATCAACCCGATGAGGCTATCGATTACAAACGCATGGTGCACTATATCGCCACGCTGGAACTCGTGCACCAGATCATGCTGTGGAAGCTTTACTGGGAAGGCAGCTCCATGCGAAACCTGGCGACGGAATGGGAAATTGACGAGCTGAACATCGTGCGCGAACACAAAGTAATTCTTGCCTTCCTCACCAAGAGTTTTTCCAAAGGGAAGCCCGCGCCGTGTCCGAAGGTTCGGCCGGGCCTTAAAGCTGTCGGCATAAAACTGAAGAGGGAGGAGCCATTAGGCCCCTTCTCGAAAATTCTCAAACGGAGCTAATCCATGGGCAAAAAATCAGACGACGGCAAAGTCGGCTCGGTCAAAGGAACTTCTCGAACTACATCGGTACAGGGCGCCGATGAAGTAGGCTCTGTTGGAGGTATCAAGCCTACTGCCGGTGTTGGCGGGGTTAAAGGCGCGGGAGCAATCGGCAAGCGCCGCCCTACTCGTGTCATGAGTCTGGAAGAGCGTGACAATCTATTCCGCTTAATTGACGAAGAGGCTGATAAGCTTTTCGCCGATTCCTCCATCTCGGAAGAGAAAAAGCAGGTGCTCAAATCAGCCGTTCGTATGGCCGTCGATTCGGGCATCGGCACCGAGGAAGAAGATGCCGATAAAAAGAAAGGCAAATCCTGATTCGAATTTCAACTACCGAGACCACTCATTGAAGTCGGATACCCTTCGCGGTCTTAGTGGCTCCTATCAAGTGGTTCGCCTGGCCTAGAGTACCGGAATAACCACCAAGTCTTCAGAAGTATTCGGAGAGGCCTCGTCGGCAGGCCGCCGCTCACCCACGGTTCTGGTATCGCGCCAACTGCATGCGGTAAAATCTAAGAAGCTGCGGATCTTCGAGCGATCCGCTTTCTATCATCTCCCCGAGTTCGCCCAAGTACGTCCCTGCCGAACTAAAGTCTCCCGTGGTTAGAAGACAGGTCACCAGATAGAGCATAGCGGCCGCGGAGTTCTGATCCACCTTGAGCGCCGCGCGAGTGCATTGCAACGCCGACTCCCAATTGCGGTTCTGCATGTGGATACAAGCCAGACCAAGCCACGCGCTCGAGAAATCCGGCGCGACCTCGGTAAGGCCCACGAATATCGCCTCCGCCCTACGGATGTCTCCGCCTTCCAGACTTAGACGCCCCAGTTCGTAAAGGTGGGAGATCTCCTCGTCGGAGTACCCGCGCCTAAGAACCTCCGAGGGGCTGCGCTTTCGAATAAGATTCACCTTAGGACTCCTCTCGACCTTCACCCGGCGTCACTGCCAGCCAATCAAGCACCTGCCGCAGCATGGCGGCCTCAGCCGAGGTGCGCCGCAGGACTTCCGGAGACTCGACATTCTCTTGCATTTCGCGCTGAATGGATGAAACCTTCTCGTACCGGGCGAAAAGCGACGAGGTGAGCGCTTCAAGTCTACCCACATCCCCTCGGACCGGCAGCAGCGCCACTAAGGGTGAAAGGGAGAACGGATCGGGGTTTGCACTGACATATCTCTTCATAGCGTTACTTCCATCTCGACGCTCTCGGAATCGGATTCACGGCGAGTCATGCGATGTCGATACATAAAGTGGAATCGAGCAACGAACCACGAAATCAAGGCCGCAATCGCGAGCACGGCACAAAGTGGCACAAGCGCAAGCTGCACGAAGCCGATCGACCATGCCTCAGCATAAATCCTATCACGGTTGAGCATATAGGACATCCCCGTCCAGGCTATGCGCAGGACCAAAGCCCCCACGACGAGAAATACAGACGCCTGCCCTAACGACACAAACGGCCGGGTCGTGCATTCCGCGAGTGCCGGAAGTTTAAACGTCGATAAGCGCGCTCCGCGGAAGGCAGCTAAATCGAGGCGGAAGAGAAATTTAGTCTGCAGCAGCCCGGTGAGAACGCTGCCAGTCAACCCGGCAAGGAGCGGCACGAGGATTACGGCGGCAAGGTTCCAGGCAAAATCGCCCCATTCAATCGCGGCCGACAATGGCGCGGCCGAGCTGGCGATCCGGCTAAAGGCCTGCTCCATGGCGGCGCACTTGCCACGGCAGGCCCACAAGGCCAGCAAAAAGCACATGGTGCCCATGGCCCGGCATGCAAAACTGCTGATGGGAACCTGGCCGGCCTCCCGCAATCTGCGGAGCTTCTGCTCACTGGGCCATTCGGTTCGATCGTCCATCAGGCACCAAATATTCTTGCCGCTATGGTTGTCGGCCACAGCTCATGGCTAAAAAGTCCCAGGAGCAAGTTGAAACTAATCGAGATCCCCAAAATGATGAGGAGCGGTCTGGCGCCCGCAAGAGCAAGATCGAGTCGCGCCTGCACGGCGCCTTGAAGCCACCGAACGGGCAACTCGAATAACACCGCTGCCATCAGCATGACGAAGGCGCTCAGAGCCGCGCAAAAGCATGCGGCGCTGATGGAAGACACAAAGAGTGCCATCTGCTTGGTGACACTCAACTTCAACCCCTCGTCGAGAGCCGCGGACAAATAATCTATCCAGCCACTGCCGCTCAGCATGAGGGCGCAGGCGAGGACTGGAAGGAACTGAGAAAAGATACTGAGTCTGACATCACTCTCAACGAACGAATCGAAGAACACTCCAGCTAGCAATGCAGCCGCAGGAATACTCAGCAAAACAGCCCCTAGACTCAGCAGCTGCGCAGTCCCCAAATCATGGGCCGCCCCGCCTAAAAACAATTGAAGCGCCGCTGCCAGTCCCAAACAGCCGACGGCGGCGGGTACGCCCGCGCTCAGTACGAGAAGTATTGCGTACACGGCAGCCATTGATCCCTCACTGAAACGCCAGCAGGGCCAATTTGGTGCAGGTACGAGAAAAGGCCGGAAAGAGGAAGTAGAGCAGAGCTATGAGGGCAGCAAGCCGGGCCGCATATCCAATCGCTGGCTCGGTAATAGTTGTAGCGGCCTGCAGTGCGGCCACGATAGTTCCGACTATGGAAATCGCCAGCACAACCGGCACTCCGATCAGGAATAGAGCTTTGACCCCCTCCATCAGGACTTCGTACAGGCCGTCGGCCATCATGGCAGATACCCTCCAATCAGCTTTTCAGCAACGAGGCTCCAGCCATCAACCGCAAAGAAAAGCAGCAACTTCAAAGGGAAAGCCACGACTGCCGCCGACAAATTCGCTATGCCAAGGGCCACCAAAACATTCATCACCAGCAAATCAATAACGACGAATGGAATTAGAAAAATTACTCCAAGTTGAAACGCCTCCTGCAGCTGAGAAACCAGAAAGGACGGCACGAGAACGGAAAACTCTGTCGTCTGAGTTGTCTGCGCGGAGGGCTTTGCGGCAGCGTCCTTCGCGGCGGCCGGTTGAGGATCGAGCCGGGCATGGAGCGCTGATAACTTTGTTACTACTTCCGGGTTCGCATGCTTCTCCAGAAATGGACGAAAACGCTCGTCAAGCTTGGAAGCTGCCTTTTGCTCTCCGCCAAGCAATCCTTCCAAACCCCCACTAGCCCGCAATTGCGGGGACATCACGAGAAGCGATAAGGCTAGCGATAGTCCGAGAATCACGACGCCATAACTGCCGCCATGTAATCCGATGCCTGCCCGCAAAATATGCAGCGAAGTGAATATCTTCACAAACGAGGTAAGGAGCAACAGGGCGACGAATCCGCTCAGGTAAGCTGGTAAGGAGTCCATGCGAGCTATAATAGGCTGGCTTTCGGCAGCTCGCTAGGGAAATTGAGAGACGCTATTGCACGGTAATAGCGTAGCGACCTTGATAGCAGCAAAGAGAGGCCGTTCCGACCTTCTCCCCGTTAATAATGAGCTGAACTACATCGGAAAGCGGAATTGACGACGTATAGAGCGCACCGGGTTGGGAAAGTTCAGCCAAAAGTCCCGGATCCACCGGCAGCGTCCCAAACTGGATCGATAGCCTGGTGGTACCGTCCGGCAGAATTGGTGAACTCACAGGCCCCGGCATTACCTCAAAGCCAATCTTTCCTTCGATGCTGCATAATCGTCCAGCCTGCCATGGTTTCGCCCCAAGGCGCAGCGTAACAGCGTCACTCGATGGCACCTCCAAATCCACTACGGTTCCCGATTTCAAATATTCGACAAGCATGGTGGGAGGCACTGCCAATTGGGCTAGCTCTATGCTCAGCTGATTGCCGGCATCCGCGGGCTTTGCGGTGGATTGCACCTGCCTTCGCCAAAGTCCATCCAGCCGCTCTACGACAGATTTCCCCAAAGCCAAGTAGACCTGCGCCTGCTCGCCATTCACAGTAAACGAAAATCGGATGACTCCTGCAACGTCGGTTTGTCGCGGCAAGCTCTGCGCTTCGAATTGCACAACGGAAGACTCCGGGCCGCTCCAAGACATGGCCAAACTGGCAAGCAATCGTCGCGCCAGATACTCGAGAACAATCTCAGCGCCGCCGGGCAATGCGCCGGGCACGAAGGCGTTGAGCAATGTTCGCGCAGACGCCCCGTCAGTGTAAACGCCTATCGGTTCTCCATCGACAACGCCGCCAAACGCGTGATCGAGGCTCGAGGGGAGCGCCAGCAGCGGCTTAACCTCTACTGATTTGAATTCAACGCCAAGAGAGTGCGCGAGCGGAAGCCAATGCGTCGGGAAACCCGGCAGCCAGCGCTCAGGACGGCAGCGCAAGAATCCGCGCGAGTAGCGCATCTCCCGCGCCTCGACTGAGCGCACAAAGCGACTCGCATCCCACGGAGTGAGTGCTACGCCTTCATCTGCTGTTCCCTGTTGGTTCATACGGTCAAAATATTCAGCGCTTAGCCCTTCCGGTTCTGGCGTTCCATTTCTGCCTCGACCTCTCGCTTGCGTTCGAGAGCCCGCTCAAGATCCTTCCTCGCCTCCGCCCGACCCTGCTCTAGCGCCAAGGCTTTTACCTGCAAGGACTTCCGAAACGATTCAAGCACCCTCATGCTTCCGGCATCTCCGCGCTTCGCTACTCGATCTGCCGACAGCTTTGCCAACTCGAAGTCCAACAGCCGGCGCTCTTCTTCGAGCTTAGCCAGCCGCTGCTCGCGACGCAGCACTTCCTGCAACACGCTGCGGAGATACTCATCATCGACGCCCTCGGGTTGTCCCTTAGCCGCCTGTCCCGCCGTAACGGTCGTCAAAACTCGAGGCGATCCGTCACCTGCCACAATATCAATCTCACTTCATCTCTTTCAGCGCTGCCCTGAGTGCCGAGCCCACGTAAGGCATTCGCAACTCCGGGTCCTGCGCAGCGAGATCAGCAGCAGCCTTCTTCAGCCCATCGCCGTTCGTAGCATCGATAGCCAGGTACTCCCCTGCTTCGCGGCCATCAAGCAGCACAGCTACCGCCACGAGCGCGCGGAGCCGAGGAGCCAATGAACGGAAACGCTGGGCATCCATGCATTCTAACCCTGTACTGGGCCCCCATCCTCTCCGGAACGGCCCTCGCGTCGCACTCGTTCATATTTGGCCGATGCGCGCGGAACAATCTCCGGCAGAGTCGTATCAAAATATTGCTTCGACTGCTGATAATATCCAAACCAGTAACCAAAGATGGCGCCAACGACGGCAATGATGGCCAAAAGTGCTACCAGTACCAGCGCGATATGCGCGTAGTCATCCTCGGGTATGCGCCAAAAGAATAAGAAGGGCGCAAGCGGCACCCGCACAATTCGTCCGCTATCGTTAAGGACTCCTTCGTTGATCGCCTCGCCCGCCGTTACGATGGCTGGGGCAATCGACACCGATACATTCTCATCCTTAACACCGGGAACGATTCTAACGATGAGTGGGCTAATAGATGCCGCCTCAATCGTCATGCCCGGGCGCTGCTGGATCACTACCGATACTGCCGGGTCCTGGCTGGCTTTGAGAAAGTTCAAACGGACAATGGCGCGGGCTGAGGATATTCCCGGATGATTCTGCAGCATCTCCTCAATTTCGGTAGCAAGGGCATGATCGAGCTTCAGAGCATCAATTTCACGGGAATTCGGAATGATTCCGTTTTGAGCGACCATTTCGTTGAATGTCGGCTTATGTTCTCCAGGCAGTCCCTTCTCGTGAAGCAGCGACACGGCTTGGGAATAGAAGCTGCGCTTAACGTCCACCGA
Organism: Bdellovibrionota bacterium; assembly: GCA_041907145.1. Taxonomy (GTDB): domain Bacteria; phylum Bdellovibrionota_C; class UBA2361; order UBA2361; family JAFLCA01; genus JAFLCA01. The sequence goes on along the minus strand of JAYRHW010000187.1, from coordinate 27,952 downwards.
GTATTTTCCGCGACCGCCTGAAGCCTTACTGGCCGTAGCGTAGATACCATTCTGAGTCAGGACCGCGACGATCTCATTAGCCTGGCTCTGCGAGATGTCCTCGGCTACCGGCACCGAACTGCAGGAACACAGCAGCAAGCACAGCGCCGCCACCGCGAAGCGCACTAATACTCGTTTTTGGCGAAAACCCTCGAGAACACTCATTTTATGGTCGTATCACTTGACGCCAACATGGGCAATCAAGGAAACAAGATACTCCACATCTCCAAATCGCAGCCAATCACCGTGTTCGACGCGGGCTACATCAGATTCCCGTCGATAGGAATCGTCACCCCGTCGTCGAATGAATACGCCCCGGTCACTCATTAGGTCCTGTACCTGCAAGCCCAAATCCACGGTAACCGAGACGAGGGCATGAGGAGTCGAGATGCTGGGATCGTCTACAATGAGGTCCGAACTCTTCAGGCTGCTTGCCGTGACGAAGAACTTCCCCTCTCGCAGTTCGGTCGCAACGCCATCGGGATGGCTGTAATTAACGAGCCATCCAAAGAGACGTCCGGCCTGCTGCTCAGCACGCTTGGTGCCCTCTGCTGCACGAGCCACCGGCTGCGTGTTGCGCTCCTGCTTTTCGCGAGGGTGATCACGGCGATCATTCTCCCGTCGCTCGTGGTGCTCTCGCCGATCTTCGCGGCGCTCTTGATGTTCACGACGCTCCGGTTCACGCCTTTCAGGTTCACGTCTTTCTGGTTCCCGCTTCTCCGGTTCGCGGCGCTCTGGTTCGCGCTGGCGCTGCGGCTGAACTTGCTGCTGTGGAGGCGTCTGTCGCTCGCGCTTCTCTTCTCGGCTAAACTGAACCGCCTCGGCGCGCTCCGACCGCTCACTGCGCTCGGCTTGCTCCTGACGAGGCTGCTGGCGCTCCGGCTGCGGCATGGCAGCGGGCTTGGGCTGAGCTTGACGTTCGGACTGCGGCTGCGGGTGTGCTCCTGACTGCGGACGAACCTCCTCGCGGCCGCGGGAGAACGATAGACCTGAAGGCTTGCCATGACGACGCAACCCGGACTCCACGATTACCCGCTGAGCTGGAGCCTCTCCCTCGGGCTCGGAAACTACGGGCTCCGTCTTTGCTGCCGAAGGGATAACCGCCTCCGCGACTGGAGGACGCGCTGTGATGATGGATGCCGCAGGAATACTCGGCTCCACCGGTCGAGCCGGAGCCGCCTTCATTTCCGGCTTTTCTATCGCGGCGTGACCATTGCCGTTGTGCTCGACCACTACGTCGGGAGGAGTATGTACAGGGCTCTGCTTCTCCAGCGTCTTTGATGGATCCGGTTCGTCCACTTCCTCGATATACGCCGAGAGTGGATCTTCCAAAGACTCCGGCTCTTCGAAGTTCGCTGCCGCGGGTCCCGGAGCCGCGGCCGGCTGAACGGGCGGAGGCGCAACAACCGCCTGCGTCGCCTCGGGCGTCGTATGAGGCACGGTAGCGCCCTCGCTAGCTCGCAACTTCGATACCGCGGAGTTAAGCTCGCTCTGCGGCTGCGACATCGTACGCTGACGAACGCGTCCGGACTTCTTCTCTCGATCGAGATCTTCTCCTTCCCCCGAAGCGTCAAGGCCGGCACCGCACATGCGGCAGCGCGTCGAGACCGCAGGCACGAGGCTGCGACACGAAGGGCAGCGCACAAAGGTAAGTTCAGTGCTATCAGTAGCCATAGGAATAACTCCTCAGGATGTAAACCTTATCGTAAAATCGGAACCATTAACCCAATCAACATAAATGCCAAAACCGCGAGCGCGAAGGGAATGAACAACATTGTGACTTTCCCCACAAAGCTCAGACTACGATACAAACGAATAATTCTATCACGCAGCCGCAGATTGCGGCGATTCGGATCAAGGCTATCCGGCAGCCGCATCCCTGTGAGGGTACCGACGACCTCGGCAAGTTCTCTCGCGGTATCCGACCGCGCAGTCTCTTTCGGCTTATGAAAGGCATGTGGTGAGCCATGCGAACTGGCGAACGTCTTTTCGTGCTCGGCATCGAAGCATAACGCCACGGTCAGGCTGCCGCCGAAGTCCAAGACTGTTGGTTCCACTCCAACTTCGAGAATTTCTCCGCGATGCAATACACCCTTATCGTATGCCGTGCCGTTGGTCGAATGATCGGTAATCGAGACTGCTCCGTTGCGGGTCATTGATACTGAACAATGATGCCGAGAGACATGGGGCGCACCGAGCCACATATCGCTTGACGGATCGCGTCCCAGTTTCACGCTTCCTCCCGGCTGCAATATGACACGAGCCGGACGGGCCACTTCGGAGATGGCAAGCAACACGGGATACTTATGCTCGACGGTTGCAACTGGCCTCGCCACTTCGCTGGGCACACTGGATGCGCGCTCGATTTGATCCTCGGAGGTAACCCCCAGGACTGAGATCTCACGACCGAGACTAACCGGCGTTCCGGCAGGAACGGTCACCCGCCCCGCTATTTGCTGCTGATTGATGAATGTACCGTTCGTGGAGCCCAGATCCTCGACCCAAAATTCGCCGCCCTCATACCCCATGCGAGCGTGGCGCGCCGATATATCGGCAGAGTCGAGCCGCAAAGCACACACCTTCGAACGCCCGATATAAATAGGCTGATCGGGCACGAAGGACATAACGAGCGGGGTATTGCCACGCACAACGACCGCAGGAAATAACGGCGACGCTGCAGCACATGCCTGGCGCAACACCCGCACCCCGGCTCGATCCGGTGTTTCGTTGTCCTTCAATGATAAATCGCAATCAAGAGCTGATACCGCTATGCGGACAGGGCCGAGATCGATGGTGGTACTGCCGTCGTAAACGCCCTCGTACTTCTTCGCAAGGCCTGCGTCATCTTTCGAGCCAACAGCGCGGCAGCGAAACTTGCGGCCGAGGTCGCGGAGAAAACGAAGCTGGAAATTGAGATCCTTCATGTCTTCGAGGAAGACATGCGCATAATCGGACGCACCCACGAGCGCTTGTGGACGTCGGAGAAAAATCATCTCCGGCTGAGACACTCCATCCTGGAAACTAATTTCGAGTGCGAACATTACAGGCCAAAAACCTCATTGAAAATACTAGCTCACCCGCCAGAACGAGGCAGCGGAAGACCCGCATACTTAGTCGGCAACTACCCAAAAATTCTTCAGAATATCCCTAAGTAAGAGAAGAATTTACGCGAAGAAGATCCGAAAATCCAAACCTCGCTGGCCTCCCCGCGACTGCAATACAAGCGTACTGCTATCTTGTTATTGCCCGTTAAGAAGTGATTGCAACATAGGTACCTAATATCGCTCGACTATCTTCATCACCAAAACTGAGACGGCATTCTAGTCGCAGCTCGGCCCAAACAACGTGCTACTACTTCCTGTAACCAGACCTCTTGCCCTTGCATCCATTAAATAGAATTGGCCCTTCCTCCAACCTGATGTGAGAATGCCGGTATGAGAAAAATTCTAATTATCGATGACGACGTAACTGCATTGGACATTGTCGACCTCTTGTTTGAGGACAAGGGCTACGAAGTCGTACGTCGCGCTGACGGTCTCTCCGCGTTGGAGTGCGTCGAGTCAGTGAAGCCTGATATCATTCTTATCGACCTCATGATGCCGAAAATGAACGGGCAGGATTGCGTGCGCGAAATTCGCAAGCGCGGCCTCAAACAGCCTGTGGTGGCATTCACCGCGGTCGACGATCCTGATATTCATCAAGACGCCATGGATGCTGGCTGCAATCTCGTGCTTACGAAGCCCTGCAAACCCGCAACACTCGTAAAGCATATAGAAGGCTTCCTCGGAAAGAGCTAGGCCTTTCCGGCCTGCCCCTCGACATGAACAGTCATCTGCGGGAATGGGATCACCCAGCCACAGTCCGTGCACGCCGCCACACAGGTGGCCCGAATAAAACGGCCGATCTTGGAATAGTCAGGAGCAGCTTCCCCGCAAAAGTCGACTTGCACTGCATAGTTAAGAGACGAGGCCGCCGGCTCATCGAATTCCACTCGTACCTGCTCGACCCACTGGGCCCAAGGGCTCACGGCGAGAGCCTGCCGTAAACGCTCGAGAAGCGTGGATGGAATTTCGGTCAAGGCTACAGCTTGATGACGATAATCAATCCCGAACGAGAACGAATGTCTAAAGCCGCGAGAAAGGTTGAAGGCAGCCATGTCTAGGAATTTGCTCGTCGGCATCATGCGCTCTCCGCCGCCGAGGATCGCCAATTTCACGAAATCCATGCTCTGCATCACGACCTGGGCGACGACCTTGTCGTCCAATAAGATCCAGTCCTCTTGACGGGTGGGGAACCAGGGCTCGATATCAGCAAACTCGCGGGAGCGAAGCCCGGTCAAGTCGCGAATCGGGACATGCATATCTCCGCCGGTAAGCTCGGGATTGACCAGTCGCGTATAGAAATTTAAGGACTGGATCAGCCACGGCACGCCGGCAATCATGACGCGCTCCCCCTCTCGGGCCACCCCCATGTTGAGCAGTAACGTGGCGTGAGTCCAAAACTGGTGAACAGCCTGCTTGGATGCCCACAGCACCCCGAGCAGCAGCATCAACGCCAAAATCAACAGCACCCAGTCGCCAACGAAATAGAGCGCCAACAAGAAAACTACTACCGCGCCAAAGATCGTCGAAAGCGTCAGAAAGACGGAAATGAGGCGACCGTAAAACCCACGCGCGCCTGACTCCTTCGGAAACAAGTTCGAAGACCACAGGTGCATGCGGCGAGCGACAAGCCAAAAAAGCAATGCGCAAACGACGGCCAGGGCAAGATTGACACCGCGACTACGGAAAAAGATCTGGAAGATATTATGAATGGAGTCGGAAAGAGATTGCTGCTCGCTGAGCTTGCGATCGAGCTTCTGCCGTGAAATGCCGAGCTGCGTTTGGATCGCTTGCTTGCGGGACTCGAAGTCCTGCAATGATTGGGCTAGGTGGTTTCTGAGGGTTTCATTGTCACTCGAATCGATCTGCGATTTTAGCGAGTTGACCGCCTGATCGATGAGAAGGGTTTGCGACTCAGCTTCCTCTATGAACGTGCGCAGACGATCGAGCTCGCGTGGGCGGCGAGTCAGCCGGCGAACCTCGTTGATGACAGGGCTCAAGATCTCCCGAAGATCCTTGGCCCAGTCCACCGAAGTCTCATCGTCGCGGGAAACCAGCGCTTCCGGATCGACGCCAGATGCTATCTCGTTGAAATTATGCCTGAGTTGCTCCAGTCGAGTTACGATATCTTGGATCTGCTGCGATATCTCTTCCTGCCGGCCCTCGCCATAGAGACTGCGGCGTTCTTCCTGCTTCGAGCGCAGTTCGCGCTCGAGCTTGTCAATGGAACGAACAATACTAGTGAGATTAGCCTCACGCTTTATCTCCTGGACACTGCGCGTCGGCGTCGGCACCGGAGTGTCCGTCCATCCTCGAGACGGAAAAATCAAAACAGCGAGCAGTAGGCAAAGCGCTGAATACTTGGAAGTGCGAGAGCTGCCGGCCATCGAATTAGGAGTTCTCAAGCCGCAAGAAAATTTTCCCGACGATCAGCTCATCACCGACTTGCAAGGGATGCTTGACCCCCGGCTCTAGTCGGGGCCCGCGATTAATAAAGGTGCCATTCCGGCTGCCCACATCCTCGACGCTGACCGCAGCGCCCTTACGTTCGATAACAGCGTGTTTTCGGGAGACTTTGGCATCTACATCCTCCTTCTCCAGGTCAATCTCAGGGAACGCGCTGGCGTCCGGATCCCAACGTCCGATTAGGTTAGTTCCCTCCTCAATAGGAAAGATACGGCCCTGCCCCTCGCCCCTTGTTATTACCAGCTGCATCTTTGAATCACCCCATAGATTGGCAAATAATCCAAAATTATCGGTCTTTTATCAACCTGATTAAATTATATAACGATGTTAGAAACAATCTTCAAAAATAGGTCAACCTTGAAGTTTGCCAGCACATCTAAGATAATACGGCGATGCTGTGAGTTCTTATGCATCCCCTTGAATTGGGGTGGAGCTTACGGGCCGTAACACTAAAAATTTGAGGTGCCTGTAATCATTCACATAATCGTGAATTTTCGGAAGGCCCCTGATAAGTAAAGTTTCAATAACCCTAGTTTCAAAGTTTCTTTTGTCTACGTACGTGAACCAAATCGAGGCAAGTTCGTTCGGCGGCTGCTCGCAGCCTACCCTACAACGTATAGCCCTTGCTTGCTCAACGCCCTCGGCGTTGCTACCGCTCACTGCTCCCTCGTCTTTACAATTACAAACAAGTAATGAAGAGAGGCACTGCTTGAACAGTGCCTTGGTGCAGTCTGCTCCCGGCAAGTCGGGTCCTCGAGAGGTTCCCTCAAGAAGGAATGATCCATGGACCGCCGAATGCTCATCAACGCCCTTGACGCGGAAGAATGCCGCATTGCTATCACCGAAGGGAACGATCTCCTTGAATTAGAGATCGAGTCCAACGTCGGCGGAAAGCTCAAGGGAAATATATACAAAGCCAAGATCTCGCGTATCGAGCCCAGCCTTCAGGCTGCCTTTCTCGATATCGGTACGCAGCGTAACGGCTTTTTGCAAATCAACGACATTCACCCCTCGTTCTTCCGCGGCGGGCGCCCTAATGAGCGCTCGCAGGGGCGCGCACGAATCCAGGACGTCCTCGAACCCGGACAGGAGCTCGTGGTACAAGTCGTCAAGGAAGAACGCGAACTTAAAGGTGCCACGCTTACCACGTACCTCTCACTTCCAGGGCGTTATCTCGTCGTGATGCCCGGCAGTGACCGCGGTGGTATCTCTCGCAAAATAAACGACGCCGAGCAGAGAAAGCGCCTCAAGAAATTAGCCCGTGAGCTGGAAATGCCCACCGGCATCGGGATGATCATACGCACGGCCGGACTTGATCGCTCGCAGAGCGAGCTTTCCCGCGACTTATCGCTACAGCTCAAACTTTGGGAACGCATCGTCACCGCCGCCCAGACAGCACGCTGCCCGGAGACTCTCTACAAAGAAAGCGACCTCGCGACGCGCGTTATCCGGGACTACTTCACACCGGAAATTCGAGAAATTCTCATCGACGATCCCGAGACATACAATCGAGTCAAGGAATTCGTCGGCGAGGTCATGCCGCGCTATCGCTCGCGTGTTCGACTCTACGAGAACGAGCAGCCGATTTTCGCGCACTTCAATATTGAACAGCGTGTCGAAGAAACCTTGAGACGTGAAGTAAAACTACCTTCAGGCGGTGCCATCGTTATCGATTCACTCGAAGCGTTAGTCGCAATCGACGTGAACTCCGGCAAAGCCACGACCGGCGAGAGCATAGAGGAGACCGCGTACCGTACGAATCTGGAAGCCGCCGATATGATTGCTCATCAGCTGCGTCTGCGAGACTTGGGCGGACTGATCGTCATCGACTTCATCGATATGCTGGACAAGCGGCATCGCGCCGCGGTTGAGCGTCGCTTACAAGAAGCAGTGCGCTTCGACAAGGCACGCGTCGAAATTGGACGCCTCTCTCAATTCGGCTTGTTGGAGATGTCTCGTCAGCGTTTGCGCGCTACCCTCTCAAGTCAAAGTCATTCGACCTGCCCGCACTGCCACGGGTCAGGCAAGCTCAAGAATGCCGAGCTTGTCGCACTCGAGGTACTGCGGAAAATTCAGGCCGCTGTTGTTGTCGGGCACGTATCGCTGGTCAAGGCCCGCGTCTCCCCCGGTCCGGCGCTCTTCTTGCTCAACAACAAGAAGGCAGAGCTCGCTCGGCTTGAAGCTACCCACCATATGAAGATATTCATTCTCGCTGACGGCCGCTTGCGTGCTGACGAGTATGAATTCGAAATGGAATCGAAGTCTCACCACCATGCTGCGGAAAGTCGGACTGCTACGGCAGCCGCTCCTACGAAGACCACTGCTACGAATCGCCAAGCTCCCGAGCCCCCCGAGGAGGACGAGGAGGATGAAGAAGTGGAGCGCTTCCGTGGATCCAACAGCGACGAGGCCGATGAGCCGGTGCCTGAAAGCGGTGATTCCGAAAGCGACGACGCTCCAGTTGCCAGCAACGCAGCAAAACCAGATCCTAATCAGGCCTAGGTCAGTGGGCGACCGAGTTTTACTTAGTTAGGAAAACATCCGCGGCGTAAATTCGCGCATGCGCTTGATAGAATCCCCGTCCCGCTTCGACAAGCTGCGGATACTGACTCTGATCGGAGAAGGTGTTGTTCATCTGGGCCGCTAGCTCGCGGAATCTCTCGCGCGTATAGGTCGTAAAGCCGGCAGTATTGGTCAAACCCTTTGTCTCCAGCGCTTCGGCCAAATCATGGGTGCCAAAGGCATTACCGCCAAGATCGAGATAAGCGCAAACCGCGATACCATTCGAAGACTGCGAACGCAGCCGCTCAACGAGTGCGCGCGTACTGGTCAAGACGTCCGTGTCAGCCACCTTCGCGCTCGAGCTCATTCCGAGATCCTTCTTGAAAGCCGCTACCACCTCGGACAAATCAACCAAGAACTGATTCCTCAGCGCGGCCGGCAGCTGCTGGTCGGCTGAAATCACTTCATGCATGCATTCGAAAATTGCAAGGTTCTGCTTGAGCGCAACAGTATACTGCTCCTTGGTCACCGTGCCGTTGAGCACGGCGTTGGAGAAATGGTTGTCAGCTGTTTGATCGTGGTTGTCTTGAAGGGCACCGCGAAGAGTCTTGGAAAAGGTCGCTGCTGCAGGCTGATTTTCATGCGGGGCGGCGGGCGCCGTTGTCGGCAACACGGCTGGTGCGGTGGCTGGAGTACTTGGTGCTTCGGGAGCCGCCACTTTCGGGTCCGAACTGCAACCGGCAAGAAAAAGCCCTGCGGCCGCAACTTCTGCAACTAACGCATTACCTCGTACACTAAACATTCCCATAACTTCCTACCGCCTACTGCTAATGTTTATACGTATCTCCTCGGAGGGCACCGCAGTCTTGATCCGCCTTCAATTCAAGTCAAATTTGATTCGCCGCTTAGTGTACCCGGGGCGCAATGCTTACCCTGTCCGATGAAAATCGAGGCGCGCCTTCAGACGAGTAACCCCAAGGCTCCAGATTCCCAATTGTGCGGTCGATCCTAGTCTGTTACCTTTTAACTATCGGATCATTGTACCTTTTTTCTCCGCAACCAAACCGTGGAATCAGCGACTAGCAGTACCACTCGCGCCGCTAAAGCCGCATCGGGCCTGCGCCAGGACTTGGCGCGCATGGCTAGATTTGGCGCTAATATAATCGACGCACACAGCTGCTTCGTACTGATCCCCTCTTCGATAGTTAAGCAGTTTTCGGACACCGTCAGGCTTGGTTCTCCAACCATTTCAAATAGTTACCGCGCGGATGTGCTTGAGCTTGGTGGCTATCATTCGCTCAGTAACGAGTTGCTGCCCGGGGCGTTGATTTCCAGAGAGACGGGACTGATTGGATGGGTAGCCAAGCACGCACGAGGGATACACGTCTCCCCTTTCGAGCACGACAGCCGCACCTTGGGCGTTTATTCAGCCGATCAGCATCTCAAGAGCTTCATCGGAGTCCCGATTTTGTTTGGCGATTCAGGTTCCGATGAGTCCTGTTGCGGTGTGCTAGCCTGTGACAGCAAGAAGGCTTTTGCGTTTTCAAAACTGCAAGGCAAACTGCTCGACGATTTGGCGCTCGAAGTTTCCCGATTGGTGAGCCTTTCGATCGGCCAACTCCAGGGCGCTGGTCAAGGCGAAAGCTGGGAAAGCTTCATTCAGCGCGCATACCAACTCGGCGAAGCACTGGGCATGAATTCCATCGAGGTTCTGCGCCTAAAGCTTTCGAACTTCGCAGAAATTGAGCGCAGCGCCGGCAGTGCGCAAGCAATCGAAATAGTGCAGCAGGTCGAGCGGCTCATTCAACAGGCCCTGCCTCCTCACTTTCCGATGCTCAAGCTCCCCAACGGGGATCTCGTTATGTTGGTGGATAACATGATGACCTCATTCTATGAGACCAAGATCAATGCAGTTTGTGGTCACGTAGCCGTCGGCAAATTGCGCCTACGTTTTGAATTCTCCAGACGCTCGTGGAAAGATAAAGGATCCAAAGCCGTTCCAATCGAGACGATGATTGCAGAAACGGCAGGAGCAGCGCCCCTGATCGAATTGCATAGTGAGTTGATGTATGAACACCGCCGGGCTTAGCGTTCCCTTCTTAGAACCCCTCGAAGTCGAGACCCCTCGCGAGCTTCTCAAGTCATTCTGGTCCTGCGACCTGGCGATGGATCTGGGCACGGCCAATACCCTGATCTATGCCAAGCATCGGGGCATAATCCTCAACGAGCCTTCCGTTGTGGCGATCGACGAAGAAAGCGGCAAGCTTGCTGCCGTTGGACATGCCGCCAAGGAAATGTTCGGCAAGACCTCGCGCGCGACTCGCTGTATTCGCCCCATGAAGGACGGAGTGATCGCCGACTTCGAAATGACTTCGACCATGATTAATTTCATGCTCTCGCAAGTCCGCAGCCGCTGGAGTCTGCGCAAGCCTCGCATCGTGATCGGCATCCCCTCCGGCATCACGCAAGTCGAGAAACGCGCCGTCATCGATGCTGCGCTTTGTTCGGGAGTCTCAAAGGTCATGCTGGTCGAGGAGCCCATGGCGGCGGCGTTAGGAGCAGGACTGCCAGTCGATAAGCCAGTGGGCAGCATGATCGTTGATATCGGCGGAGGCACGACTGAGGTCGCAATCCTAGCCATGAATGGCACCATTTATTCCCATTCCATTCGGGTTGCCGGCGACGAGATGGATGAGGCTATCCAGAGACAAATTCGCCGCACGTTTGGACTACAGCTCGGCATTTTCGAGGCCGAGCGCGTAAAGCTAGTCCTCGGCTCTGCCCTTCCGAGCGGTAAGCAGCGGACCATGGTTGTGTTTGGCAGAGACACCGCTAACGGCATCCCACGGCAGGTAGAAATCAATGACGACTTCGTCAGAGATGCCTTGCATGAACCACTCTCGGCCATCATCTCCTCGGTGGTAACCGCGCTCGAGCAGACCACCCCGGAGGTCGCACAAGACATCGTATCTCAGGGCATTACACTAGCAGGCGGAGGCGCCCTCCTTCGCGGATTAACTGAGCGGCTGCAGCGCGAGACCGGCATTCCGTTCACCCGAGCCGCCGACCCCTTAAGCTGCGTCGTGCGCGGCGTAGGGCGGGTTGTCGAGAATCTGCCGGATATGCGAGTGCTTTGCATCTCGTAGATCCGACTAGCATCAATTGCCGATCGCGACCAAGAATTCCTTGAACAAGATTTCCTGCTAGAGGCAGCGCGCGTCCGTTAATGGATCACAGAGAGCTCTAAACTCTTGTAAATCAGCTAATTGGGTGCTTCCATTTCCATCAAAATCGAAATTCCCTGCCGAAAACTGATTGAGTGCCGCCGTAAAGTCGATTGAGTTGACATAGGTATCGCGATTCACATCGCAGCGACAGGCATCGCTCATTGGCGCAGGCGTCGCCGTGGGGGTCGTAGTCGGCACAGCCGGGGCCGGCGTCGCCGTCGGGGTCCCCGGAGGAGTTGGTTGAGGCCGCGCCGTCGCTGCAGCGGTGGGCGAAGCTTGAGGCTGCTGCGGCGTCGGAGATGGCGTGGGATGCGAAACCGGAACGACCGTCGCGGACTGACGAGCCTCATCGACTACGATTACAACGGCGACCGTAGCAGGGCGCGAGGACAAGGCGACTAACTCGCCGCGCACGGAAGTACTGCCCGTTTCTACCACAAAAGTCGCCGTATCTGCTGCGGCGGCCAACCCGGTGTGAATCTCAAATTCGCCATTCACGTCCGTTGTCGCACTGTCTCCGGTTTCCTCTATAGTAACCGTAGCACCTGCCAAAGGCTCGGCGCTGACTGAGAAGACCTGCCCCTCAAAACTCCGCACGCCGGAGCCGTCCGTCCCTCCCCCGCAACTCACGAGAAATCCAGCGAGCAATACTGCCCCAATACTAACGAGATACCCTAGATTCGATCCCGCTCTATTCTTCAGCATTATCATCATGGGATTTTACCAAACTAAACGTGCCAAGGGAGACCTCGATTACTTCTTTTCCGATTCCCAACGTTGGGTTGATGTCGACATCGAATCGGGATAAATAGTTTCGCGCTCGTTGATGGAGAGCGGAGCCCTCCCGCATAAGCCATTTCCGGATCTCCGGTGCAGCGTCACTGATAATGCGATCATAATGCGTGCGCGCATGCAAATGCGGCAGATCCGATCGCCGAAGAGAGTTTTCCTCTACTGCCTCGAGGAATTGGCTAGCATCACGTGCAAAGAGTTTTAGCGTCGCCTCGACGTCGCCTTGCGGAACAAATGCCCGACGAACCAGCTTTACCTTGCCATTTTTGCGTACCACAGCACCTGCCCGTTCCAGCTCTGATAGCACTGTCACCGGTTTCAGATCCTTGCTGACTGATTGGACCAGTCTATGGAACTGAGAATCGCTTCCTTCACAGGTGAGCACATGGCCCCGCCCATTCCTACTGAATCGTCGATCGGTTTGCCAATGTCCGAGGACCCTCACCACATAGCTCAGAGTATCGGGAATCGTCTCCCCCTCTGTCATAAGGCGGGTTACATCGCGGCGATGAAGGCCAATTGCGGCGTTAACCCGGCTGATATTCGGCTCATGTCCTGACTTGGAGATCTCTTCGCAAGCGACGGACACGAAAGCGCTTTTGAGCATCTCCAGCGCTTCCTGAACACCAATGGAATGCCGAACGCAAAAGCGCACGGCCGGCAGAACCATTATTTTGAAGCAGCTGAGGAGTGTTCGATGAGAGACGCTCATAGTGTCTAGGTGCATTATGCACTCTATTGACTATCGACCCAAGAGGGCCCTGAGTTTAGCCTTTTACTAGGGCTATTTTCGTCGCCGAGGAGATGAAATCGAGCACAAGAAAAGAGACGGGGCGTGACTTTGTTACGTTGGGGGGTCAGGTATCACGCCCCGTCAGGGGAAAGCTACAGAGGCAAGGAGATTATCGTCCAAAGCAGCTTCGTATATACTGACGTACTGCTGCCGAGGTGAATCTTGTATCAAAGTTGTCCTTGGACATCTCTCGAGCCTTTCCGAGGAAGGCCTCGAGGGTGGGGGTCAATCCCAACTTCGTCATATATCCCTCGATAGTCGCAGCTTCAGGGCCGCCGGGGCATTGAGCATTCGGCGGATAAGTGACTCGAACGATACTTCCACCACTGCTTGGATACCCCGGGCCAGGATACTGCGAGGAATTGTTGGTCGAGAACCAGCGGTTCCCGCTATAGGCGCTGGCAGATCCGGGGTTCAGCACGATTCCTCCGCCGTTGACCGGAGCAACTTGCTGAAAGTCGTTATTTACAACTGTCCAACTTGACGCCCCGTAGAAACCAAGGGCTAGAGGCATGGCAGACAGGCCGGAGTTATCCCAGCGATAGACAATATTATTTTCCAACAGCCCGCCGAATCCGTGGAGCGAGAACCCATCGATATTCGCGGTCGCATATTTCTGATGAGCAATGATGTTGTTACTGAGTACGATACCGTCGCCGTACGCATCAATTCCCGTGCCGATTAAATTTCCAGTGGCGTTGATGTTCTTGGCATTGAGCACGACATTATCACTGAGAACATTCGCGTTGTTAGTTCCATTGAATAGGTTCACCGAGTTCTTGAGCGCCAGGTTTCTACTGGTAACCCCTCCCGCCTCATTCTTCAAACCATGCGAACCTGCACGCGCCGTAATATTGTCGACAAACTCTCCAGGGCCAGAGGAGGCGTTGATGTAGAGGTTGTGGTTGAACATATCGTCTGGCTGTCCGGGTAATCCATGGCCGTTATTGTCAAATACACTATTTGCGATTTTCCAGTTAGTAACGGCTCCCATGTAGATTCCCTGATTGTGCCTTGGCACATTATCACCGAAGGAATCTACATTGACGATCGCATTGAAGAATACGTTTTTTGGCCCACTGTTGGTGCCCACATTTTCAAGCGAGATATTCCCGTAGAAGTTTCTAAATAAGCAGTCTTCGATAAGAACATTGCTCCAGTTATCGTAGATTCCTAGGGCGGGACTCCCGCCAGTCTCGCTAGAAATTCCTCGATTCCCATCTTGAAAGAGTTCGAGACCAACGATAGCAAGCTTCCCGCGGGGACTTCCTGGAGCGTACATATAGATGCCCGCATCACGGAAAGTCCTCCACTGGGGACGAGCGCCGCTCCCATAGCTCCCTAGTACCATATAGCCATTGGCCGTTTGCCCGGGCTGCATCACTCCGGGGACGTTTAGAACTCCGGACTTAGTCCACCAAATCGGAGGATCGTTGAAGATATCCCCCTTTTTCAGAAGCAACTGATCGGGAAAGCCATCTCTAAGCAAGGAGTAGCCTCGAGCGATAGTCTTTACGGGCGAAGACGTTGACAGGCCGGAATTGGCGTCACTTCCAGACGAGCTGCTCACGTAAATCCTTTGCATTCCCGTAACGCTGGGGAACATCGTGTAAATGCCACCGGGTGCGGGCGATGGCGGCGGAGTCGGAGTATTCGTAGCTGTAGGTGTGGGACTATTTGTGGGGGTTGCCGACGGGATCACGGTCGGAGTTCTTGTCGGCGTTGCTGTGGGGGTCACTTGGCCGGAGCCGCTGCAGGCTACCGAATTCCCATTGAGAGCATCCACTTGAACCCGCAGTGCCGACAGATCCGTGCGTTGATTCGGAACGCCATTAAGGTCGAAATCAGGAAGAGTCCCCGCTGCATAGAGATTTAGACCCCGCATCAAGTCAAGAATATTGACGATGTGATTGCCGTCCAAATCCGGGCAGGGAGCGACAATGTCGGTAACCGAGGGTGGTAATCCGGACCCGGATATACTCGTGGGGAGAGCGACGGCCCTAAGACAGAGCCGCTGAGCGGCGGCGATAAGTCGAAGCTGTCGTTGCTGGATTATGGAGGCCGCGGCAGGGGCGCGCCTTAGCTGGGCGGCAGTCCTCTTGATACTCGTGATGATAAGTCCATTACTGCCCTTGGCCGACACCGGCATGGCAGTCCGCGTGTCGCAGACTACCTGCAACGACCCCTTACGGACCGTTACCTTACTGGGTGCGGCGAACGCGATTACGGGAGAAATGAAGCTCGCAGTAATTACTAGGCTGCTAAGTGCACGACTTGATGACATAAACCTTCCTATCGGTAACGGTGACGACCAACCAGAGTGCAATTAGCACTCTATTTTTGATGGAGAGCAATCTCCGTGCCAAGTTATTCGGCCCCAAGGAGTGCATTTTGCACCTTACATTTGAGGGCCTGGCCTATGGCTGTTTGGATACCTACAGTGAGTACTTGCGTTTGAACCTGATTGCTTTCAGAGAAAGTATGTAGACAAATACGAGGAACAAGCAGGAATCGGCAGCCCATCGCTGCCAACCCTCCAGCAGCAAACTGGTGTACGGCACATCGGCAAACCAAGCCACCCAATCACGGAACCAACACAACGCCCGAGCAGCCAACCACAACCCCCATCCCGAACTGTCAATCCCGCTCCAACAAAGTACAAGCGCTAGCAATCCTCCCAAACATCCCAACAGCGATCCCAGCGGGGCGAGCACAGGATTCAGGATACAGGTCCAAACGGACACCGTCCCGAACCAGGCAAGTGAGACAATACTGGTCGCTAGGCAGGCAAGAGCGCAGGCCTCGGAGTATCGGACGAACGCACCGCCCGAGGGATTTGCGAGCGAAAGTCCAGCCAAGGCTGCAAAGGTTAGCTGCACGCTGGTCTCAAGATAACATCCTGGCCACAAGAGACTCATGCACACGAGACTAAACAACACCCCGTTGAATGGGTGCCCTCCCCGCTCAAGCGACAGCGCCAGTACGGAAAATATGCCTGCGCACAAGGCTCTTACGATCGACGCCTCGGGGCCGACTATCACCACGAAGGCGCCGGCAGCTAGGAGTCCAAGCGCGGCAGCGATCAAACGAAGTCCAGGCATCGAACGTGATCGCCCGATCCAGCCAAGGAAGAAGTGCGCTCCATAGGTGACTATCGAGAAGACAAGCATCACTTGATAGCCGGAAGCAACGAGAAGATGAGCAAGCCCAGTCCGCTTGAAGGCTTGCTCGGTCTCGTCGCTGACGAGATTACGGGCGCCAATGCTCATCGCGAGAAGCAGCCCGCTCGCCTCATTGTTTCCGATTTTCGAGTATACGAATTGCCGAATCGCGCGGCGCATCACGGCTGCAGAATATTGAGATTCGTTCATCGCGGCACTCGCCCATCGAATTTTGCAGGTATGCGAGAATCCGTGACGCACGAGCATGGCATCATAACTAAACGGATTTCCGTTGGCTTCGAGACTTCGAAAACTCCCTTGCAGCAGGAAGACAGCGCCCGCTTGCAGTGCTGTGACATTTCGCCAGGGCAAATCGACTGCTCGGCAGAGGACTTTTGGTTGCGGTGAGATGGGTTGATAGTCGAGCGTGCGCACCCTTTCTGCAAGGATAGCCACCTTAAGTTTAAGCGCTCCCACCCGCGGCCTATCGGCGGTCGTTAGCAATTGGGCCAGGTAGGGCTGCGATGAAGCCAGTCGCGGAAATTCCGGCGTTGGAGCGAAGGCCGAAACTGCGCCGCTCACAGAACACCACAAGGCTATCCTGAACTTCGGCAACATTTTGGCCGCAATGAGGCCGACCATACACCCGGACAGAAGGGCCGCCGGCGCCGGGCCCAGGAGGGACGCCAACTGTCCAAGAATCAGCGCTGGAAGAACTGCCGTCAGAGGGAAAATTGCGCGCAGCCTGGCCCAAAGTCGCATGGAATGCTCCAAGTCCGTCAATAGCCAGCTGGTGACGAGAATGTTATAGGTTTGAATATGAGAGCCGGCCTAAACTTATCGAAAATTCTGGTTGTAAGTTGCCTACTTGCGGCAGTCGGCTGCTCGGCTGCTCGACCAAACACGGTCGAAGATTCGCTTCCGGCCCACACTGCTGTCGCCGAACTTGTGCAGCGGGAGGGGCAAATTATCGATCAGTTCAGCGAGGCATATTTCGCCTATCTGCTGCGGCGCCTGATCTCGGCGCTCCCCCCGGGTGGCCCTGAGTTTCGCCATCTAGAGGTGGTACTACTGGCACAAGCCCCGCAACAAGCGGGCACTCCTGGGAACGGCTACATTATTCTTTCAAGGCCCTTGATTGCTTCGCTTTCCAATGAAGGCCAGCTCGCCTTCGTTCTCGCTCACGAACTTGGTCATATTGTTCTCGGCCATCAACCATCAGCCGCGCGTAGTTCGCGCGCGTCCGAAGAGTTGGAGCTGGAGGCCGATAGTTTCGCCGTAGGACTGATAGCGCTAGCTGGCTACGACCCCAGAGTAGCCACTGGGGCTCTCACCAAGGCTGCACCATTGGGGGCCCTTTTCGGATTTGGTGCCACCACAAAGCCTGGATATCCATCACTGAGCACGCGGCTACAGCAGGTTCAGCAGATGATTACTGATTCTAACTGGCAGCCACCCGGGACCATCGACCGCCGTGATTTTCAGCTTATGCGGCGCCAAGTTATGTTGGCCACCCCGCAGTCCACCACCCCGCTCGGCTAGCAACTTGCTGTAATTATTACGATTAATTCCGCTAATTTGCAGAAGCAAACCTGGCTCCGACCCTGATAGGTGACTAAGGGGTTATCTTTTCACAGGCGTTGGGGGAATCCATACATGGTGAGTCGTATTAGACAATGGATGGTCTATAAGGAGCTTTTGCTGCTCGCTCGTTTGCGTGATTTCAATCAGGTGCAGCCAGAGCGAGTGATCCGCGTACTGCACTCATTCGCCCGAGCAAGAATTATCGCGGGCACCTCCGGCAGCAGCGAAGAGAATTTACAAACTATCGAATTTCGCGAAGCTCTACTGTCAATTTGGGAACTCTCTCGCAAGCGTTACCACAATGACGCAGCCAAACGCGCTAAGTGGCATTTGGCCATGGCGAGCTGCAACAGCTTGTATGAACTTTTCAGCCGCCCTGCCCCACAGACCCCGACACGCCAAGCGGCTTGATTTCAGCCATGGCCGCCTGGACCCGATACAGCTTGGCGTAGAGACCGTTCTCAGTCAGCAGCTTCATATGACTGCCTTGCTCTACCAAGAGCCCGTGATTCAAAACTAAGATCAGATCCGAGTCCGTAACACCGGCGAGCCTGTGCGCGACAGTGAGGATCGTACGACCCTGCGCTTCCCGCTCGAGAAGTCGCATAAGTTCTCGATCCAGTCCGGGGTCGAGGTTCGATGTGGCCTCGTCCACAAGCCAAATACCGGGGGCTCTTGCCAACGTGCGTAAAAATGCGAGGTACTGGCGCTCCCCCAAAGATAGATTCACGCCACCTTCTAGGAGTTTGCGATTGCGATAGCGGTCGGGAAGTTTTGGGACCGGGAGCGTAGTGTCCCAAAGCGTGATGTTGTCCTCTAAGCTGCCAGAAAAGAGGAAAACTTCCTGCTGAACCAATCCGATCTGCCGGCGTAGCTCCATACGCGGGATCTCCTCGATCGAACGACCGTCGATGAGAATCCTTCCCCGCTGCGGGGTATAAAAGCGCAACAGCAGGGCCAGTAAGCTACTCTTCCCGGCCCCCGTCGGACCGCAGATGGCCACCTTCTGACCGGGCCGAATCTCAAAGGAGAAATTCTTCAGTACCCACTCTTCCTCACGATAAGCGAACCAGACATTCTCAAAGACAATATGTCCACGAAGATTCTGTCCAGTGGGAAGTCCCGGAGAGCTCCCTGCGCTTGTTTCCTCAAGGGGCCAATCCAGGAGCTCGAACACCCGGTCCGCAGCCGCCATGCCGGAAAGAAAGGTGCTCCACTCATTGACGATCTGCATGATCGGCCAAAATAGCCACAACACATAAGTGATCAGTGCCACCAGCGATCCGACTGACAGCCGCCCGGATAGTACGTCTTGACCACCAAACCAAAGCAGCCAGAACATGCTGCCGCCGACGACCAAGGTCATCGCCGCATGCAAAGAGGCAAACAGCAGAATAGGTCTTAATCGAGCAGCGGCAAAGCGATCGCTGGAATCGCTCAGCATGCGCGCCTGGAGACCTTCACGGCCAAAGAGCTTAATATTCCTCAGTCCCTGCAACGACTCAGTCAGAAGCGAGTTGAAGTCTCCGAGCAGCGTACGAATCTCGCTGTATGCCCGATACAAACCGGAACTTACACGTCCCGCGAATAGGGAGAAAATTCCAATAAGCAGAATACACACCAGGCCGCGCTTCGCATCGATAAGAATTATGCTGAGCGCAATGAAACCCACTTCCAATGCACGCTCAAAGATTCGCACGAACCCGGCCTGAAAAATTGCTGAAAGGACATTGATATCGCTCACTAACCGAGTGCCGAGGAGGCCGCTGGTGGTACGTTCATAAGTAGCCAAGGGCAACGCCAGCAAATGAGAGAACAACTCCTGCCTGAGCCTGTTTAGCGTCCGCTGACCCAATCTTTGAAATAAATAGGAGTGAAAAACTACCGCCCCAAGGCGCAGGACTTCTAGCCCCGCATAGATGGCAACTATCTGGACAAGCAAGCTCGATTCCCGAGGAACCATCACGGAATCAATAAGATAACCAAGCAGCCGAGGTCCGGCGACCGTGCTCAACGTGGCAATGGTGGTCGCAAGCAGCGCCAGGGCCAGGAGTTTCGGCTCTGCCAAGGCCAGCGCAAAAAATCTCCAGGCGTTATACCTAGTCGGGCTGGCGGCCTTAGAACTATTGAGGGAGTGCTTCGGCATAAGCCGTTAGCTCCTCCTCAAGTTTTTGCTCTTCGAAGAACCGGCGATACCAGCCGTCTTGGGCACTAAGATTACCATGTGTACCGTGCTGAATAATTTTTCCGTCCGCAAAGACAAAAATATGGTCAGCGCCACGCACCGACGCCAGTCGCTGAGAAATTATGATTTCGGTGCGCCCCGGATTCTCAAGAGACAGAGCGTCACGAACGCGGCTCTCTGTCCCTGAATCAACCGCCGAAAATACATCATCCAAGACCAGAAGGCTCACCGAGCGGTCGACCAAGGCGCGAGCAAGTGCAAGTCTCTGCCGCTGACCACCCGAGAGAGTAAGTCCGCGCTCCCCTACCAGTGTATCGTAACCGTCCCGAAATGAGGCTATTTCATCGTCCAGAGCCGCCGTCCTGGCCGCCTTCGCTATTTCGCCATCCGATAGCGGTTCAGCATCACGAAAAGCGATATTTTCTCGGATGCTGCCGCTGAGGATAAAGATATCTTGAGTTACCACCGCCGAGCGGCGACGCAATGACCGCTTGTCCCAGTCTCGCACGTCAATTCCATTTATCGAGACCGTTCCAGAACTCGCCTCATGTAGCCCAAGCAGCAGAGCCACGACTGTAGATTTGCCGCTGCCGTTGTCGCCAACGAACGCCACGCGCTGCCCTGGATTAACATCAAAACTTACCCCAGACAGCGCCGCTCGTGTTTCTCCAGGATATGAAAATTCCACGTTTCGAAATTTAATAGCGACACCACCGCTCATTTCCTCATGTCTCGAACCATTCGGCTCCGGCTCGAGCCCCAGAATATTCCCCAACCTTAGTTCGCTGGCTGCAGCTCGCTGGTAGAGCCCTATTCCATTGCCCAGAGCCTGCATTGGCCAAAGAAGCTGTTGCGTGTAGCGCTGGAAAGCTACGAAGGTGCCAAGCGACAACCCACCTGCGATCACCCACTCTCCTCCTACAAGCAGCACCAGCACTACGGCAAAGGCCGACACCGATTCCAAAGCCGGACCGAAAATGGCCTCTGTTCTCGCAAGTCTGAGAGAACTTTGCTGATACCTATCGCTAAGCTCCGCGTAGCGTTGCTTAAATGCCCGCTCTGCGGCCGCCGATTTCACCACTCTCGCTCCTGCGACCGCCTCCTGGGAAAGAGATGACAAGGCACCCAGATGCTGCTGCACCTCTCGGTAAAGATCGCGAATACGTCGGTCAAAGCGGGATACAATCCAAGGGATAAGCGGCAAAGAGAAAAGGGCGACGAGCGCCAGCTGCCAGGACAAACAAAATAAAATTATCGGTATCGTCGTAATGTAAAAAGCCGCATCCAGAATCGTAATCACCCCACTGTCGAACATGCTGGTCACGGTATCTGCATCGCTATTGAGCCTAGAAACAACCTCTCCGGTGGGCAGCCCGTGGCCCTTGGCAACCGAAGCATTGATTAGGGCAGATACTCCCCGAGAGCGAATATCGTGACCGGCACGAACATTCATGGCGCCTAGGTTGTAGCGGTAGGAGAGCCGAAAGATTCCCTGTACCATTATCATACTGACGTAGATTACGGCGCACTGGCGGATACTCAGAAGTGATTGCGCTCCGCTAAGCGCATCGATGGAGAACTTGAGCATCAAAGGCAGCAAGACATCGAGGCTGTCGACCAGGAGAAGAGAGCCGCAGCCGACGATAGCATTGGCCCGAAATCGTCGAACGTAGCTACCGACAAGGGCGCCGCGTCTAAGTAATTTTGGAAGAATTGAAATGCCCAGGAGAACCTCGAAGCCTTGAAACTTGCACGCGATTTGATTCAGCGCTGCCCCAAATTTGTATCACCTTTGTCGGCACAGCGGTACTGCTGAGGCAGAGGCAACAAGTTACTTCAGCGTCTCAGTGATACATCCAGCTCTCAAGCCATGAGGTTAACCACAGGAGCCTCGAGGGAGCAGAGAATACAGGTCCGTCGCTGGTATTTATCCCCTCAACGCCCGCAAGATTTTCTCTGCCAACGGCAGCGGCATGCGGCCGGCCTTCGCAATCTCGGGCGCAGAGGCTTTCGCGAGTACGGCCACACTGCCAAATTGCTTGAGCAGACGTGATCGCCGCTCGGGACCAACGCCGGAAATTTTATCGAGCGCAGAGGAAAAGACTCGCTTTGAACGCGTAGTACGGTGAAAGGTGATGACAAAGCGGTGCGCTTCGTCCCGCACTCGCTTGATAAAGTGGGTAACTTCAGAGTTGGGATCGAATTCGATAGGCGCCGTGTCAGGAGTACTGTAAATTCTTTCACGACTCTTCTCGATTTCTGTTGATAGCACATCGCTCGTTGTACGCTCCTTGGCAAGAGCCACGATATCTATCCCCGCCCGCGTCTTGTCGCGCGCCATGAATGCCCGCGAGAGCTGCCCCGGGCCGCCGTCTATAATCATCAAATCGGGGAGATTGTTTTCTTCCAGCCCGCGAGAAAGTCTGCGGGTCACGACCTCCTCTATCGAAGCAAAATCATCCGGGGTGTCCCTGCCCGTAATCTTGTACTTTCGGTAACGATCTTTATCGGGCCGTCCATCGAAAAATGAGACCAATGCGCCAACGATGTCAGAACCCTGAAAATTTGAGATGTCTACGCATTCTATGCGCCGTGGCACCTGACGCAGGCCTAGACTCTTAGCAAGGCTCTTTGCGATTTCGGTATAGCGCGCTTCCTCGTCGAAACTCGACATGAAGTGCTGACGGGCGTTTAACTGAGCAAGACTGAGCAACCTAGCCTTTACGCCCCTCTCCGGAACGGTCCACTCGACTTTCCGCTCCGCGCGAACCGCGACGGCCTCCTGAATAATAGAAAGATTCTCCAAGGCAATCGGCAGAACTACTTCATCGGGAATCTCGCGTTTGCCGTCGTAGTACTGGCCTAAAACGCTCTCAAGCAGCTCGTCGTCGGAGACGGCTACGTCAGAGAACGAAAAATTCTGATTATCGGCCACTCGGCCAGCGCGAACCTTAAGCACTGAAATCGCAACGAGCTGCTCCTCCCTGTACAGGGCAAAAACGTCTCGATTCTCCCCCATGGACGACATGAGGCGCTGCCCGCTCTTCAAGTTCTGCAGCACTGTCAAGCGATCGCGAAGCACGGCGGCATCCTCGAATCGAAGCTCGGCGGAGGCTTGCTCCATCTCTGTCTGCATATTCTTGATTACATGATCCGTCTTTCCCATGAGGATGGACTTTGCCTGCTTTATCCATTCCCCATACTGCCTGCGATCTACGGGCAAGGCGCAGGGACCGGCGCAGCGCTTGATCTGATATTCCAAGCAAGGGCGTTGGCGGTTGTAAAAAACCGTGTCAGTGCAGGTTCGAAGCGGCACAACGCGCCGCACCACCTCCAGTAGGGTTCTCAGCTCGTAGCTGAAACTAAAGGGGCCGAAATAGTGAGCGCCGTCATTCTCGACCTTACGCACGAGCTCGAGCCTAGGCCACTCGACATTCTCGTCAATGCGGATACTAAGGTAGGCCTTATCATCCTTGAGCCTAATATTGTAGCGCGGCTTGTACTTGGTGATGAGGTCGCGCTCGAGAATGAAGGCCTGATTTTCATTCTCGGTGACAATGTTTTCGATTTCCCGCACACGCGTCAAGAGATACTCAATCTGCAGACGCTCATCCTGCCCCGTGAAATACGAGCGCACCCGATCACGCAGACTCTTGGCTTTGCCTACATAAATGACCTCGGATTGCGCGTCCCGCATGACATAGACACCCGGAAGCTTGGGGAAAGCGTCAATTTTTTTCCTCAACTCTTGGAGATGTTCAGGACGTGTCATTGAAGCCCCACTACACCTTGAGCAGTTCTTGCTCGATTGTGTTAATGGCATCCCGGAGTCCAGCCGCGCGCTCGAACTCGCGTTTGGCTGCGGCGTCGAACATCTCCTTTCGCAGCCTGGTGATTAGCTTTTTCTGATCGCCAGGATCCTTGGGAATCTCCAGCTTCTGCTCCCCGAGAATCACCTCAGGCAAAATTTGAAAATCATGGGCATTTCCAAGAGAGCTCTGGATGCTGCTGCGGGCCGATTGCGGCACGATGCCGTGTTTTTCGTTGAAGGCGGCCTGAATTTTCCTGCGCCTCTCGGTTTCATCGATAGCTTCTTGCATGGAGCCAGTCGTCTTATCTGCGTACAGAATTACTCGCCCATTAATATTTCTTGCGGCTCGGCCCATGATTTGAATGAGCGAGCGGCCGGAGCGCAAGAAGCCTTCCTTATCGGCGTCGAGAATCGCCACTAGGCTCACTTCGACGAGATCTAACCCCTCGCGCAAAAGATTGATGCCTATAAGGACATCAAAGTCACCGCGTCTAAGACCGCGCAAAATTTCAACTCGCTCAATCGCGTTAATATCCGAATGAAGATAGCGGCAGCGAATGGAAATTTCGCGTAGATACTCCGCGAGATTTTCAGCCATCTTCTTGGTAAGCGTCAGCGCCAAAACTCGCTCGTTCTTCTCCACGGTGGCTCGAATTTCTCCGAGCAAGTCGTCCACCTGATTGGTTGCCGGGCGAATATCAACCTTTGGGTCAAGTAATCCCGTAGGCCTATTGACCTGCTCGATGACGTGCCCCTCGCTTACATCAATTTCGTATTGACCGGGAGTAGCAGACACGAAAATAGTCTGCCCGGCCCGAGCCCAAAACTCATCAAGACTGAGAGGGCGGTTATCCAGTGCCGAAGGCAGGCGAAATCCGTAATCAACGAGGGTCTGCTTCCTGGCCCTGTCCCCACGGTACATACCGCCAATTTGCGGCACCGTGACATGGCTTTCATCAATGACGAGCAGAAAGTCCTCCGGAAAGTAGTCAATCAGTGTTGTCGGAGGAGTTCCCGCCTCTCGTCCGGCTAGGTGGCGGCTGTAATTTTCAATTCCGGGGCAGAATCCAATCTCATTGAGCAGCTCGAGATCGTAGAGTGTGCGCTGTTCTAGACGCTGGGCTTCCAGTAATTTCCCGCTAATTTCCATCTCCGGCAAGCGTTCCTGCAATTCCTGCCGAATCGTTACAGTTGCCTTCCTGATGCTCTCCTTTCCAGTAACAAAGTGGCTAACCGGATAGAAGGCAGCTTTATCCAGTTTCCGAATGGTGCTGCCCGAAATACTGTCGATTTCCTTTATCTCCTCTATCTCATCACCGAAGAACAAGAGCCGTATCGCGCGCGCGTCCTCGTCAGCGGGAAAGACGTCGATAGTTTCACCCCGAACGCGAAAATTCCCGCGGCTAAATTCCAAATCCGAGCGGGTGTATTGCATGTAGACGAGCTTCTGAATGATCTCTTCCCTGCCGATGCTCTCGCCCTCTTCGACGAACAACATCATGTTGAAATAATCCTCTGGAGCGCCAAGCCCATAGATGCAGCTTACCGAGGCAACGACGATGGTGTCGGTGGCTTCCAGCAAGGCGCGAGTAGCCGAGTGCCGCATCTTGTCGATTTCTTCGTTGATTGCCGAGTCCTTCTCGATAAAGGTATCAGTGGATGGGACGTAGGCCTCCGGCTGATAGTAATCATAGTAGCTTACGAAGTACCGCACGCGGTTTTCTGGAAAGAACTCCTTGAACTCTCCATAGAGCTGCGCTGCTAGTGTCTTGTTCGGGGCGATGACGAGGGTAGGCCTTTGTTGCCTTTCAATTACATTGGCAATGGTAAATGTTTTTCCTGAACCCGTTACACCCAATAGAGTTTGGTACCCAATGCCGTCTCTTAGGTTGCGGTCGATTTTCTCGATGGCCTGAGGTTGGTCGCCCCGCGGAGTAAACGCGGAGGCGAGTTTAAACGGCACAGCGTTTGGACTATGACGCTTATTGAAAGCTTCCGGCTTACCTGTCATATGGGGGCAAGAGATAAAAAATGGGGGCGGCTTACGCCACCCCCATTTTCAGCTGTTTCAAGCGTCTCGGCAACTTTGGATCGCTAAACTTAGTGGTCTTCGAGTCTTAGTGCTTCATCAAGCTTCCGTGCAACTTTCACGTCTTACTTCTCGACCACTAAGGCCAATCGGACCACAAAGTCCAAACAGAGCCAAATCTGCAGGATAGAGCAGCCAATCCTAGGAGAAGGTCCTAGTTGCTGCGAGCCAACTTACGTTCCTCGGTCTCCTTGATGCGCTCCTTGGCGAGCTCAACAGCGACGACTTCGGGGAACTTCTTGCGGCGATCCGACTCATCGAGCACGCGGTGGGTAGTGTTGTAAATTGCGGTCACCTTCTGAGTGACCCAATTCTTATTCCATCCGCCCTCGATGTATTCGGCTCCAACCGAGATTACCCCGCCAGAGTTAACGACAAAGTCAGGGCAGTACAAAATATTCTTCTCCAAAATCGGAGCGTAGAGCGAGTTATCGAGTAGCTGGTTATTAGCAGCCCCTACGATGGCATCGCACTTGAGACGCTTGATGGTCTGCGGATTAACCGTCTGACCCACAGCGCAGGGAGCGTAAATATGGCATTGCACATCATAGATCTCGTCGAGACCTACGACTTGCGCACCAAACTTATCCTTCGCAGTCTTCAGCGCATTTTGGTTCGTGTCGCATACGACGGCCTTGGCACCGGCTTCCTTGAGAATCTCAAGCAAATACATGCCAACGTGCCCGACTCCCTGAATGGTAACGGTCTTGCCTTTTAGATCCTTGGAACCATAGCGACGCTCGCAGGCAGCCTGCATAGCCTGGAATACGCCGCGCGCAGTCCATGGTGAAGGATCGCCGGAGCCGCCCTTGTCCATCGAGTAACCGGCAGCGAAGCGCGTCAATTCGCGCATGACCATCACGTCTTCAACAGAGGTCCCCATGTCCTCGGCGGTGATGTAGCGCCCATTCAGGTGATTCAAGCACTCCGCAAACTTTAAGAACATTTCGCGGCGCCCTTCGCTCATCGAAGGATCGGCAATCAAGATCGACTTTCCGCCCCCCAGATCCAATCCGGCCATGGAGCTCTTGTAGGTCATTCCTTCCGACAAACGCATCACGTCGTCGATGGCCTGGCTCTCGTTCTCATACATGCGCATACGGCAGCCGCCGAGTGCGGGTCCAAGCACGGTGTTGTGAATTGCCACGATGGCCTTCAAGCCCACGCGCGGATAGTGAAAGAATACGACCTGCTCATGGCCGCGCTTCTGAGCTTCTGCCAAAACTTTTACGTCCATAAATGATTGATACCTACAAAAGGAAAAAGACCGGACTGGCCTATTTTTTAGTGGATTTTGGGGAATTAATCAACGAATAGCCAGCCCAAAAGTTCGGCTAACTTATTGAATATACTGCTGTTTTATGGATGATTTGCGGATGAAAGAAATTTACTTGGTGGGCTGATTGAGTTTAGGCTCAACGGTGTACTGCGGATTATCATTTCCGCGCTTACTGCCCTTCATGCCGGCGTAAGGGCCAGTCTGGCGATTACAGGCTGCGAGAGATACAAGCGACGAAATAACGAGAATTCTTAGTACCGTTTTCATTCTGCAACCCTTTTCCGCTCTCAACAATTCTACAAATGCCCTGGATAGGACTTGAACCTACACACGCTTGCGCGCACATGACCCTGAATCATGCCTGTCTACCAATTCCAGCACCAGGGCATAGTAGTTGTCTAGCTGCCATCTACTTTATCAAAGATAGACTAGACGTCAAACTTGACCCCCTGGGCGAGCGGGAGCGAGCTGCCGTAATTGACCGTGTTGGTCTGCCGACGCATATAGGCCTTCCAAGAGTCGGAACCGGATTCCCTTCCCCCGCCAGTATCTTTTTCTCCGCCAAAAGCGCCGCCAATTTCAGCGCCTGAAGTTCCGAGGTTTACATTGGCGATCCCGCAGTCGCTGCCCTCGGGGCTGAGGAAGGTCTCTGCTGAACGCACTGAGCTCGTAAAAATGGCCGAGCTCAGTCCCTGTGGAACGTCATTGTGCAGGCTCATGGCCTCGGCAAAATCCCTTACGGGGATGACATAAAGAATCGGAGCAAAAGTTTCCTCCCGAACTATCGCCATCCCAGGCTTGGCGCGAATGATTGTGGGCTGCACGTACAAATCGGAGGGCATACCTGACAGCACCTCACCTCCATAGAGCACCTCGCCTCCTTGCTGCTTCGCCGCAGCGATGGCGTGCTTGTAGTTCTCAAT
>JAYRHW010000186.1:0-11228 GCA_041907145.1 Bdellovibrionota bacterium | reverse complement strand
GCCACCGTGCTGTCGTGTGCTGGAGAATTCTTGAGGGCAATGGATGCAAGCTCGTCGAGCGCTTCTACCTGAATAAGGGTGCTATCGAAGTCGATGATAAAGGTCTTGTCTTGGTGTGCAGCTTTCGATGTCATGGCGGATACTAAAAGTCAGATTGTTCATGTAGTTGTAACCCAAGTAGTTTCGAAATAGAATGCCCACAAAACGTCGAAGGATTTTGTGGCCTCTCCGGCAGCCTTATTTTCCTCCATCCTCCCTGCTGAGTGCGTTGTAACGTCACCTGAGGATCTGCGCTTTTATGGCAAGGATTCTTCCAGCCAGTTTAAGGCGGCACCTTCGGTAATACTGTTGCCATCGAACGCTGCGCAGATTCTCAGTATCGTAAAGCTCTGCAACGACAGGCGTCTTAGTCTGGTGCCTTCCGGTGGACGTACGGGTTATAGCGGTGGGGCCACGGCCGAAAATGGAGAGGCGGTGCTCTCGCTCAAGAACCTCAACAGGATAATTTCGGTAAACGCAGTCGATCAAAGTCTGGCTTGCCAGGCTGGAGCTACTACCGAGGCGGTGCGGCAAGCGGCTGCCAACCAGGGGCTCTTTTATCCGGTAGATTTTGCCAGCAAAGGCTCAAGCCACATCGGAGGAAACCTGGCGACCAATGCCGGCGGTATCAGAGTTATTCGTTATGGCAGCACCCGCGACTGGGTGCTCGGCATGAAGGTAATCACCGGGGCCGGGGAGGAGCTATCACTTAACGGCGCGCTAGTAAAAAATGCCACGGGCTTTGATCTGCGGCACCTCTTCATTGGCTCCGAAGGAACCCTGGGGATTATCACAGAAGCCACACTGCGCCTTACCACGCAGCCTAAGGACTCCAGCTTGGCCCTCTGCGCGCTGAACTCAGTTGCAGACTGCCTCACTGTTCTGCGTGAGATTCGCAGCCGAGGCTTGACGATTAACGTCATCGAATACTTTGAGCGCAATGCGTTGGAACTCGTGACCGCGCATACGGGGCTTCCCGCTCCGTTCGCAGCGAAGGCGGCTGCCTATGTAGTTCTCGAGGTGGAAACACCCGAAACAACGACCAAGAACTTGTTTCAGGCGGCGGTAATGAGCTTAATCGAGGACGGTTTAGTTGCCGATGCGGTCGTTGCCGAAAGCGAGAAGCACAGACTGAACTTGATGGCTTTGCGTGAACGCATTAGCGAGACCATCGGACGCACGAATATCCCGCATAAGAACGACATCGCAGTCCCCGTCGCTTCCATCGCTGATTTTGTAGAGTGCTACCGTTCCATGATGCAGGCAAAGTTTTCAGACTTCGAGGTAATCGTTTTTGGTCATGTTGGAGATGGAAACCTGCACCTCAACGTGCTCAAGCCCAAGCCTATGGATGAAGGAGAGTTTTTCAAGCGCTGCGAATTAATCGACGAGGAAACCTTCAAGATAGTGCGTGACTTTGCCGGAAGCGTCTCAGCAGAACACGGGGTAGGACTGCTCAAGAAAAAATATTTGGGCTATTCGCGCAGCGCTGCTGAAATTCAGCTTATGCAGAAGATAAAAGCTGATTTTGATCCGAACGGAATTCTCAATCCGGGAAAAATCTTCAACTAACGACAGTCCTGCGCTGGAGATCGCTGAAACAGGACGAGCACGAAGAGTCGGTACTGAAGCTCACCTCGACCGGCGTGCTGGCAGACAGCAGCGCCGGGGCACGGCGCTACTGGTACTCGGCTTTACCATTCCTCATGCATATGGTATGATATAAAATACCATACTGGCATTATATGTTATACCAATTTCTCTCTCCTGTACGCCCGTTGATGAAGCGGCGCCGATTATCGGAACGGCAGTTGGCCTCAAACTCTGGGGTCTCGAGGTCGTGTCTGCGGGAAATTGTCGCACAGTCCGCCAAGTCGTCAATCAATTCGATCGTCAAAGTGTGCGAGGCGCTAGGGCTTAGCTTAACAGTCATCGCGCATCCTGATGAAATTAACTCGGAATATTCCGTCGTTGCAGTTGGCTATACTATTTTGAAGGATGGCCGCGAATCCTGGAGGATTCACCTCTTCAACATGGTCGATGAATTTCGCCGTACGCAGGACCCGCGACTTTTTCTGCTCCCGCCGCCCCGCACTCTGGATCAACGCCTTCGATCGCTGCTCGCTGCAGTCGTGCGGCAGCTTTGTATCGAATCTGATATTGAAGCTCCCGCATGGGCCCGAAATCCGCATTTTTTGCCGGATCCGTGGTTCGTCTCCGACATCGATGCTTTGAAGGCATCGGCATTGCTGGAGTCGCCGTTGGCTTTTAGAATGAGCAATATCTTTGTGCAGTCTAATTTCTTAGATAGGGCCTAATGCTGACAAAAGATGAAATTATTCTGCTCTTTGGGAAGCTTAACGACGAGCTCGCGAAGCGCGGCGAGCGAGGCGAAATTGGCATCGTTGGCGGCGCGGTTATGTGTCTTGTTTACAACACTCGTGCTGCCACCAAGGATGTCAATGCGATTTTTGAACCGGCCTCGCTGATCAGGAAATTAGCTTCGGAGATTGCAGACAGGGAAAAGTTAACGCCTGATTGGCTCAATGATGCAGTGAAGGGCTATTTAGTGCCCGGTTTCCAGCGGGAAGGCGTTCTTGCGCTCTCACATTTGCAGGTATGGGCTCCGGAGCCGCGCTATATGTTGGCGATGAAATGCATCAGCGCTCGGTGGGATACGAACGATCGCGATGACGTAATCTTCCTCATAAAATTGTTGAAACTCAAGAAGCCCCGTGAAGTATTCGAAATTATCGAAAAATATTATCCACGCGACCGGGTGCTGCCTAAAACTAAATTCTTTATCGAAGAAGTCATGACTTGATGAAGCTCCTTCTCGGGGCAGCTGAGATTACTTCACTTTGACCGGCACCACTTCAAATACCGAACTAGGCTCTGATTCTAGCGCACCCGTGAACGCTGCCAACGTGACAAAGACCGTTTTCTCCGGCGGCATGTTCTTGAGTACGTAGCGATAGACAAAGCCAAATTTCGGATCCTCCATGCGATCGAGCTCGGCACTTTGCACGCGCTCGCTGTAGCGCAAGTCCGTCCTGCTAAATCCGTAGCGGATCACAAAGCCATCGACCGAGTCTTTAGGGATTTCCCATACGATCTCTACTCGGGTATTGGGTGCTGCTGGAGGTTCTACGTTCTTGATGCTGGGCCGGACCTCGACGGTCACCGTTTGCGGGTCCGCCTTAGCCGGAGCTACCGCGGGGGACATGAAGCCGGTCTGCGAATCTTCGTTACGAAATAATCCGACGGTATTTCGTTCAACAAAGCTGCATGAGGTAAGCAGCAAAACTAGGCTCGCAGGGAGAAGAGGGTGACAGGGCTTCATAGCGAAACTATTCCCAATTTTAACGTTTATAAGGGCCCATACGGACCTTCTCGGACTGTAATCCGGACTCATGCTATTCACAATAAAGCCGATAACTTATGCTGAGGGTGCCGCCTCGGAGGGAGTCTTATTTATAACCCTTTGAATTAGCTATATTAGTTGGCCGTTACATTTCCCTGCTGAAGTTTGAAGGCTAGAGGCTTATGTTTTGCATACAGCTCTAGCGGGTGGGATAATAAAGAAGCCGTAGTTATTTCAAAGCTGGTTTTTAGACCTCCCGCGGACACTCATTCTTGCTGTTGTTCGGCCGTAGCTCAGGGAGGCTTTTTCGGGGGACTAGGTTTTATATGAGCACTAAGTTTGGACGTTACTATCCTGCCTTAGGCGGCAAAACAAATGAACGCGAGCGACTTCTCTTTATCGCCGCAGCCGGCCTGGCATTTTCTCTTCTCGTAGTACTCTTCGTTGTCTTCAGTTTTGGCTCTAAGAGCGAAGACAGCCGCGTTGCGGCTGCTAACACCAGCTCGGTACCCGCGGCGATCGGTACCGTGACGCTGCTCGCCCCTGAGATGCCGGTGCGCGCGGGCGCACGTCTCGCTGACGTAAAATTTCAAGAAGTTTATTGGCCGAGAAATCAGGTGCCTGAGGGCGCCGTACGCGACATCAATGAGCTGAAGGACTGGTTTGCAAAGGCAGATCTGCAGGCAAAGATGCCGATTCAGCGCTCACAGCTCTCTCGCGAGCCGATTCAGACCACACTGCCGGTTTCGCCGGGAAATCGCGCTGTATCATTCGAACTCGGAGCTTCTGAAGGCGTTGAGGGACACGCGCTTCCTGGAACTCGAGTCGACGTCGTTCTCACCTTCTACGAGAACGGTAGCCTCGTTTCGAAGGTTATCGTGCAGAATGCTCGCGTACTCTCGTACGGCGGTGACTTTACACCTCTTGAGAGACGAGCATTGAACGTCTCCGGCCCGCGCGCCACGAGCCGCACCATTACTCTCGATGTCACCCCGAAGGATGCTCTGAGCATCACGACGGCGAAGCAGGTTGGAAAGCTTAGCTTAATGATGCGTTCGCCTGAAGATGACAAGGGTGTGCGCGATATCGAATATGGCCAGGAGAAGTTCAACGATTCTCAGCCTCGCGATCGCCGCAACAACTCTGGCAACTGCACCAAGGGCACCGTCCGCATGGAAGGCAAGCAGTACGTCATGGGCTGCGATGGTTCGATAAACCAGCTCATGAATCCTGACGAGCCGTAAAGGCCTCCTGCTGCCTCGATTCGCGTTGAGCAAGTAGAATCCGAGCCGCTTCCTTGCGCTTCTGCGCTCGTGTGTTTCTGTGGTAGTCCCGGTATTTATGCGGGGTTGACTACGAAAGCATAGAAACAGCTCGCATACTCACTTTCATACCGTTAGGCGGCGCTCCAAATACAAGGGCAGCTCAAACCTCTCCTAGCGGTTGCCCTTGTCTGTTCCTCTCCAGTATTGTAACTACTTCTTTATTCAAGCCTTTCCGGCTTTATCGCTCGTATGTAGGCTCATATATAGGTATAGACTCGCTATGATCGAAGTCAAAAAGCTCGCAAAGAAGTACGGCGACTACACCGCAGTTAGGGATGTCAGTTTTACCGTCGAGAAGGGAGAGATTGTCGGCTTCTTGGGGCCCAATGGAGCCGGCAAAACTACCACCATCCGCATGCTCTCGACGTTCCTTCCGCCAAGCTCTGGAACGGCAACCATCGCCGGCTTCGATATTCAAACCCAGGCGGATGAAGTCAGGAAGAACATCGGCTATTTGCCTGAAAACCCTCCGCTCTACGGTGAAATGACCATCACTGAGTACCTGACCTTTGTGGCGCGCATCAAGGGCGTGCCGGAGTCTCAGGTAAAATCCAGGGCGGAACATGCTATCGAGCGCTGCTTTCTAACCGACGTGCGCCATAAACTTTGTCAGCATCTTTCACGCGGCTATCGGCAGCGTGCCGGCATTGCTCAGGCCATCATTCACGATCCTAAGGTAATCATTCTCGATGAGCCGACCAGCGGACTTGACCCTCGGCAGATCATCGATATCCGTAAAATGATTGCCGACCTAGCTCAGCATCATACGCTGATCTTGAGCACGCATATTTTGCCGGAAGTACAGACTGTTTGTTCCAAAGTCGTCATCATCAATGAGGGTAGGGTAGTGCGCGAGGGCAAGATCGCAGATCTCGTGCAGAGTAAGTCGCTCGAGCAAGTATTCTTGGAGTGTGTAAGCTCTGAAGCTCTGCGTGCCGATGATGCTGCATCAGCCGCGTAAGGAATGTGTATGAGAAATATAATTTCGATATTCAGGCGCGAAGTACTTTCATTCTTCGTTTCGCCGGTGGCCTACTTCGTGATCACGGGTTTCGTTGTTCTGGCGGCCTACTTCTTCTTCAATCTGCTGCAGATGTACAACTTGATTTTACAGCGGTACGCCATGATGCCGCAGATGGGCATGCAGGCTCCGAACTTGAACCAGTGGGTAATCGAGGGATA
Organism: Bdellovibrionota bacterium; assembly: GCA_041907145.1. Lineage (GTDB taxonomy): Bacteria > Bdellovibrionota_C > UBA2361 > UBA2361 > JAFLCA01 > JAFLCA01. Next base: position 5,318 of record JAYRHW010000186.1, on the reverse strand, counting down.
CTTCCATACACTTCTGATCATTCTCGTGTTCCTTATTCCCGTCCTGACCATGAGAACCATCGCCGAGGAGCGCCGACGTGGAACCTTTGAGCTTCTCGCCACCTCCCCACTTTCAGTTTCGGAAATTGTATTCGGAAAGTTTCTCGGCGTCGGCTTCGTGGTCGTGCTTATGTCGCTGCTCGTAGCGGTGTTTCCGCTCTTGCTGGTGCATTATGGCAACCCTGAAGTCAGCCCGATTTTCAGCGGCTTGCTTGGCGTGATTCTTTGCGCCCTTGGATTTACCAGCATCGGCCTGGCAATTTCGGCGTTCACCGACAACCAGGTCGTGGCCGCTGTCACAAGCATGGTGGCTTTGCTGCTCTTGTATGTCATTCATTCGCCCGCCGAATCGCTGGGAGGGACTGCGGGCGATGTGCTGATGTATCTTTCGCCTGTAATGCAGGCCCGCGATCCGATTAAGGGCGTGATCAGTTTGAAGACCATGATTTACTTCCTGAGCCTGATTTCGCTGGGAATTTTCTTCGCTCAACGCGCGCTCGATGCGCAGCGTTGGCGCTAACGGAATTACAAGGGATCCGCGTATGAAGAATAGATGGAATCGCTTCCTGGGCATTTTGGGTTTCGTCCCCTTGGGGTTTGGGCTGCTGGGCGGAGTTATCGCCGGCTCATTTACCGTTCCGTTGGTTTTTGGACATTTAGTCGTCGGACTGGCGTTCATGCTGGCCTGGCTCGTCACGGGCGCTTCGGGGCTGATGGATCTCAAAGGCTCGATTGTGGGCCGCGGAGCACGATTCACCGGTAATTTGTTCCTCTACGCCGTTGTATTCCTCGGGATCCTTGCAGTACTGAACTACTTTGGCGCGCGAAATGATAAGCGCTGGGATCTGACAGAGTCCGGCGTCAACTCACTCTCCAAGCAATCGGTCTCGATAATCGAGGGACTTAAGAAGCCGCTAAAGATTGTCGCGATTGATGCTGCCGGTGCCTCCGAGGGCGCGCCTGCTCAGGAGCTCCTCGAACTGTATCAGTATCATAATCCCGCACTGGTACGGACCGAGGTTCTCAACCCCCGCACCAAGCCGCAGCTTCTGGATACCTATGGAATGAAGCAAGGCAACCTTGTGTACATTGAATATGGAGACGGAGATAAGAAGGGCGTAAGCCGCCTGAATGAATTCAACGAGGAAGCCGTTACAAACGCGATTATCAAGCTCACCAGGGGTGAAGCGCGAAAGATTTATTATGTACAGGGGCACGATGAGCTGGCGCTCGACGGCACGGGCCCGGAAGGTCTAAAGGCGCTCTCCGAGGCGATTGATGATGAACATTTGACGGTCAGCGGGCTGCTGCTTTCACGCGCGGGCACCGTTCCGGAGGATGCCGCGGCGGTAGTGCTCGTCTCGCCAAAGAAGCCGCTTTTGCCTCAAGAGAAGGAGATGCTCATCAAGTACGCCGACGGCGGTGGCAGGCTTTTGCTCCTCACCGATCCGAGAGCAGGCGCAGATGTACGGGAGATCGCGGCGCACTTCGGCATCGAAGTCGGCAACAATGTTGTTATCGATCAAGTGCAGCGGCTCTTTGCCGGACCGACGCTTGGTGCGCAGCCGATGGTGACAGAGTACGCCTCACATCCGATCACCAAGAACTTCTCGCAGCAAAGCATTACTATTTTCAATATCGCTTCGACTGTTAAGGCAGTCGGCAAAAACGACCCTACGACGACGTACACCGATCTCTTGAAATCAAGCCCAACTGCTTGGGGAGAGACGAATCTGAGCGGCATCTTCGACAGCGAGGATCCGACCGCCATTCTGGAAGAGAACGATGTTCAAGGACCGGTATCTTTGGCTACCGTTTATGAGAAGAAGCTCGAGAGCAAAAAGCCGGATTCGACAAAGAGTTCAGACAGTGCAAGTCCGGAATTCTTGAAGACGTCGCGTGTAGTTGTCGTCGGCGATTCCGATTGGGTCATGAATCAGAACATCAACGTCTACGCCAATCGCGACTTGATCCTCAATATGCTGAACTGGGTGGTTGGCGAGGAGGGCGGGGTAACCATTCGTCCACGGTCAATGCGGGCCTCGGTTGCGCCCATCCCGCGCGGCTCGTTCGTGCTGCTGGTTGCTTGGAGCTTCGTGGTTCCGGAGATTTTGCTGGCATTCGGACTCTATATTTGGTGGCGTCGGCGCACCTTATTGGCCTAGTTCCTAACTTTGTATGAACATCAGAAAGACTCTCATTCTTGCCTGCGTTCTGATTGCGGCGATCATCTACATCCTCAAGGTGGAAATACCTCGGGATGAAGCCAAGAGCGCCGAGGGCAAGCTCTTTGCATCCGTACAGAAGGAGGCCCTGCAATCGATCGGTATCCGTACACCGCAGGAATCGTTCACCCTCAAGAACTTGGATCCGCAACCCCCGAAGGCTTCGGACGCGCAAGTGGCAAGCGTAGATCTCGATGCTCTCAAGAAGTGGGAGGTAGCCGAGGTGCCCGGCTCGGAGCTTGATAGACCCGCTTTGAATGCCTTACTCACGGCGTTGATGGCTTTGGAGCTTGATGAGCCGCTGCCGGAGAAGGATCTTGATTCCAACCTTGGCGTGTATGGACTGGCTGAGCCCGCGTTGACCCTCACTATTCAAGAGGGGGCGAATTCGCGCACGCTGCAGTTTGGCAAGCAGAATGAGTATGTCTCGAAGCGCTATGTAAAGCGTGCTGATAGCGACAAGATATATTTGGTCAACGAAGGGCTGTATTCTGCTGCCACAAAAGGGCGAGATAACTTTCGAAACCATACCCCTGTGGCATTTATTGATGGAGATCTCAAAACGCTGAGCATCACCGATGCTCGTTCCGCGGTGACCAAGCTCGCCATGAATGATTCTTTTCAGTGGAGCATGGTCGAACCGGCTCAGTATACGGCCAGCAATGACGTCGTTTCGAGCCTAACTCGAGATCTGCGTGCGCTTAGAGTGGCCAAGTATTTTGACTCTGCCGCGCTTGCCGACTACGGGCTCGATAAGCCGGCTGCAACTGTTCGATTGGAGTTTAAGGATACTGCCAAAACCGCGCCCTCTCTGGATTTGCGCTTAGCTTCAAAGAAGGTGGACGGCAAGGACCAGGTCTTCTTGGCAATCAACAACCAGTCCACGGTGTACCAGCTTGATACCAACCCCCTTGCCGCCATATTGAAGCCGGTCGAGTCTTTCCGTGAGACTTCACCCTTTAGATTTGCAACCGATCAAGTCGTCCAACTCGATTTTAGCCTCTTCGATGAAAAGCCCATCACCGTTCTCAAGGCAGGCACCTCCTGGACCGTCAACAGCAAGCCTGGCGACGACAACTTTGTAAGGGCATTGATTGATACGCTTGCGAACGTTAGAGCCGAGAGCTTTCCGACGGATAACCGCGACTATGGGTTCTCCAACCCGCGCCTAAGAGTCGTCGTGCGGCTCGCATCAGCCGGTGCGGAGAAGGGGATAACCGAACGTACCTTGGTGGTTGGTGACAGCGCAGCAAAAGTTAAGAATGAAGACACGCGTTACTATGCCGCTGTCGATGAAGGTAAGGAGCCTTTCATCATCAGTAAGGATACCCTTAAGGCCATTCATCCTAAGGAAGAGGTCCTGGTCAAGTCCCCGGACGCGACAGCCGCACCGGCGCAAACTCCGGCGTCAGCCGTCGAAAACCCAGGCGAGGATGAGATCCCTGACGAAGCTGCTGAATCGGCTGCGGGCGAGCACTAGATAGAGAGTAAAAGAATCCATTCTCCGCCGTTTTGCCTATCCCGGCCCCATGGTATGCTGGCGGCGCATTTACCAGCCGTAGCGCATGTTTAGACGGATCGTTCACTTTATACTTTTTGTCTGCCTTATCGGGGCGGTGGCTGGTGCTGGATTTCTGGCTTGGGGTTACTTCTATATAACCCGCGATCTTCCGCAGCTCTCGACTATAGCTGACTACAAACCTAAAGCCGTAACGACCCTCGTTGCTTCCGACGGCACGACTGTCGCGGAATTTTACGAAGAGCGGCGCTATCCCATTAAGTTGAAGGATATCCCCCCTTTCGTTCGCAACTGCTTCCTCGCTGCCGAAGATGCGACCTTTTACAGCCATCCGGGGATTGATCCCATCAGCATCGTGCGCGCGGTCGTCAAGAACCTGCGCAGCGGGCAGGCGACCCAGGGCGGCTCGACCATTACCCAGCAGGTGGTAAAGAACCTGCTGCTGACCCCGGAGAAGAAGCTGCGCCGTAAAATCAAGGAAGCAATTCTTTCCTATCGTCTCGAACAGCGCTTCACCAAAGATGAAATTCTCGAAATGTATCTAAATGAGATTTTCTTCGGCAATACAGCCTACGGTATCAAAGCGGCATCGCTGATGTACTTCCACAAGCAGCCGGCGGAGCTGACACTGGCTGAAGCGGCAATGCTTGCGGGTTTACCGAAGGCGCCTTCGCGGTACTCGCCGCTGACTCATCTCTTGCGGACGAAGCGCCGCCAGCGATACGTCCTTGATCAAATGGTAAAGGCCGGATTCATAACGGCAGAAGTAGCTGACCGCGCCTATGACGAAAAAGTCAGAGTGTACACGGCTTCGGCCAATAATATCTTTCGTGCGCCGTATTATGTTTCTGAGGTGCGGCGCTTGCTGGCCGAGAATCCGGAATTTCGTGACCTCAAGATCGACACTGACGGGCTGCGAATCGAAACTGCGCTCAACTTGACCGCCGATACCTATGCGGTATCCGCTTTGCGAAAGGGATTGCGCGAGATTGACAAGCGCCGCGGCTGGCGCGGTCCAATTACTACCCTTACTGCTGGCGGGAAAAAGGAGTTTCTTCAGGAATTTTCCAGCAGCATAGTCGACGATCCTCAATTTGATACTCCCTATCCCGCCCTGGTTACAGAGGTAAACGCAGCTAAGGCGATCGCCAAGGTCGACCTCGGCAATGTCGTGGGAACTATCAATCTTAAAGAAGCGAGCTGGGCCAAGAAGCGGATGGACCGACAGGACCATGTCAGCTGGATTGTTCCGGAACAAGTAATTCGTCCTGGCGATGTCGTTGAAGTGGCAGTCAATCCGCCCGATGAGAAGCAGAAAGCTGCAAAGCGTGATTTGCCGCCTGGAACGATTGAGAATCTTAGTCTCGATCAGACTCCGGATATCGAAGGTGCTGTCATTCTCACCGATCCGAACTCAGGCAAGGTTGCCGCCGAAGTTGGAGGTTACAGCTATCAGCGCAGTCAATTTAATCGCGTGACTCAGTCGTATCGCCAACCGGGCTCCTCCTTCAAGCCAATACTGTATTTAGCAGCAG
>JAYRHW010000185.1:0-15126 GCA_041907145.1 Bdellovibrionota bacterium | reverse complement strand
CTTCCTGATGAGCTGGAGCTCGGGTCAGGTGATCGAAGGGCTAATGCACGGCAAGCAATTGTCGAGCCTCAGTCCCGAAGCGCTCGGCCTGGCAGCAGCTTTGCTCTTGATGGGGGCCCTGCCTCTGGTCATGTCGGTGATCGATCAGCTGATTGATCACTGGGCTTTCGTGCACGTCCAACAGGCCCAGGTTATGAAGGTACCGGATCTCGATCCAGTTACCTACAGCGACCCTGACCTGAAGGACAAGATCCAGCAGGTTCGTGAGCGTGCCGTATGGCGCATCATGGCACTGCTGAAAGCCCAGATCATGTTTGCACGCGCTATCGCGTTGGGACTGATCGCCGGTGTGATGATCTTCCGCTTCGATGCCGGCCTATGCCTGCTCATCGTCGCGGGGATGCTCCCGACCATGATCTACGAAGGCATGCACGCCTATCGTCAGTTCAAGGTCGATGAACGGCAGAGCGATTGGTGGCGGCGGTTCTGGGAAGACCGCAGCAACGTGCTCGAATCGAAGCCGCTGTCGTATCTGCAAGTGTTCGGCGCCGCGCATTGGTTCGCGGGGCGCTTCGCCAAGCAGATTGCAGCTGCAATCGAGGAGTACGATTCGATTGAACGCAGCAGCATCGCTAAACGCGTGATCTGCGTTCTTATCGGAATGTCGACGGTGGTGTTCGCCGCCTATGTCCTGATTCAGAGCGTGATTGAGCACCGTCTCGAGGTGGCGAACTTCGTCTTTTTCCTCGGCGCGCTGTCTCTGTTCGCTTCGAGCTTGGGAGAGGTGGCGACCGTTGCCGGACGGCAGCTTGGTCAGTCGCTCTACGTGACGGGATTCCAGGAGATGATGGCGCTGGAATCACGCACACATTTCCCGGAAAGCGGCGTGCAGCCGTTGGTCACGTCCGAAGGTGTTTCGCTGGAGCTGAACGCAGTGCGTTTCGGCTACCCACAGGGAGCCGGAAGGCGATCACGCGAGGTCATTAAAGGTCTTACGTTGCGGGTCGCAGCGGGACAAAAGCTGGCTTTAGTCGGCATCAATGGTGCCGGCAAGACCACGCTGAAGTCCGTGATGGTGCGCCTGTTCGACCCCGATCAAGGCGAAGTGTTGCTGGGCGGAGTCCGTCTGCAGGATCTGGACCGAAGTACGCTCCGGCGTACGGTGGCTTGTCTCCCGCAGAATATTCAGCACTTCAACCTCAAGGTTGACGAGTTCATAGCTCTCAGCCGCGCAGGTGAGGCGCCGGATCAGGAGCGGATACGATGGGCGGCGAAGCGCAGCGGCGCGGCGTCGTTCGTTGCAGACTATCCTGCCGGATACTCACAGCAGCTCGGGCGCGACTACAAGAACAGTGAGGAGCCGTCTGGTGGTCAGCTGCAAAAACTGGCCCTGGCGTCCCTATTGTATAGCGGCGCTCCGCTGATGGTGCTCGATGAGCCGACAGCGGCGATCGACCCGGAAGCGGCGCGCGACTTCTGGAACACGCTGTTCCATGAGACGCCCGGTCAAACCGTGATCTTCTCGACGCATTACCTCGGGGCAGTGCGGCGCGCGGATCGAATCGTGGTTCTGGACGGAGGGCAAGTCCTCGATGAGGGTACGCACTCGGAATTGATGGAGCGCTGCGCGCAATATCGCACGCTCTTCGAAAGCCAGGCTCATGATTATAAGGAGTAAGCCCTAGGCGCAGGCATGAGGTTTTGTATCAGGGACTAAGATACTGCCTCTTGCCTGCGCTTTTTCCCCGCATCAAAAATAAGCGAGCGCTGCATGATTGAATATCGGCGATGGCGGGGCACTTTGCCCATCTCTCTTGCCATTTCCGCAGATTAGACTGTCCCTCTATTGATCATTTTGGCAAGTGCCGCGGCACCCTGCGGACTCCCCTGTGGAAATAAAGGAAAGACCGAAGAACTAGGTTCCTCGGTCAAGGGGGCCGCCCTCATGTACCTTCATCAGGTGAGTTTAGGATTGTAGTTGAAGCAGTCGCCTGACTTAGCCTCAGTGAGCAGTCTCTTGGCTTCATGCGCCATGACTCCTCTGACTATTGTCAGCCCGCGCTTTTCCAGGTGCAAAGCAGCTTCGCCGCCCTGCTCCATTTCCAGCACATCTTCCTTGACGTGCCCGGATGCTCCATACACGAGCGACTGAATCCCCGAGCCTGCCAGGAAGCCAGCACACCCAATGCAGGGCTCGCATACGCAAGCCATGGTCAGCGGTCCGCGCTCGTCGGCATGGAAATGGGAGGTTCCCGCTTCCATGCAGCGATTGGCCATTGCTACAAGTAGCGCATGGCCGAGGAGATTCTGCGCTTCGATCACCATGTTGGTGCCGATGACAACAAGCTCTCCGTGCGGTCCGAAGATCGCGCTGGCAAAAGGCCCGCCTGTCTCCTCTCGGAGATTTTGACGGGAGTACGCCAACACGAGCTCCATCTGATCCTCGGGCGTGCGGTACGATGCACGCTTGTCGACCCGCTCCTTCTCGATAACCCACGCTGGACGAACGAATTGGATTGAACCCTTTCGATTCATCGAAAACCTCCGTATGTCGTTGAGTGTGATGCGCCTATACAAGACGCGAACCTTTGTGGACGGTGGCAAAGAGTCTAGCTGAGATGCCCTGTGCGTTTCAACATTAGGTTATCCCGGAAAGTGCGGAAGATCATGGACGACTTACCTGAGTGGGTTACTCCACTTTACCCGGGGCGCAGCGACGAGGACCGGGGCCCGTTTCGCCACAAGATAAAGACGCGATTACTGAGTCTTCTGCTCCTAGGACAAAGCAGAAGTCTCTCTGTGCTTTGCACGCCCACGGTTAGCACCCTGCCCGAAGGGGAAATAGTCGAGCTTTAGCTCGTCAGTAACTTCAAGCACCTCGCAGTCAGCGACCTGCCTTGAAAAGCTCTCGCCCAGCTCCCGAGTAAGGGCAGCAAGCTGCTGGTCATCGGCGATTTCGGTTTCAATTTCCATTTGCCAATCTCCAAGCACCTCGGTCAGATAAATGACGTAGTTCCGCTTAGCACAGAAATTATAGAGCTTCCTTTCGATGTCCTTGGTGAGCCCGCGAAGCTTGACTAACAGTTTGATATAGCGGCGGCCCAGCTTATTCAGGTCAACTAAAATCCGGTGGGCAGGAATAATTCGTTGGGCTTCCAAACGTTCAAGGCGTACACGCGCGGTCTGTGAGGTCACCTGCGCCGCGGTTGCAAGATCTTCAAAACTTAACCGGCAATCCTTGGAGAGCGCGGCTAAGATCGCTAAGTCCACTTCGTCATACTGCTCGGCACCCGGCTCGAATCCATAGTAACTCGGTGTAAAGTCCTTGCGCTGAGCCCCTATCAGGTAATCGCGCTTGAAATGATAGCTGACGGGGCTCATTGAAATGTTTCGCGCAGCCAATACAGGTTCGAAGGTGGCCAGGAAATCCTTGAGCAGATTGTTGAAGTGGATAAAATTTCTGCATACGAAGACCGCTTCGACATCCCAGGGGCCGCTGGTCTCGACGACCCACAAGGTGTGCTTGTCTTTCACCAGATGCTTGAGCACGGCAGCTTTGCCCTCGCTATGCAGGCGATCGAAGCGCAGGTAGAAGCGGTAGGTAAGAAATCCTAAACGGTGAATGTCAACGCAGCTGATAAATCCCTTGATAACACCATGCTCAACGAGTTTGCCGACTCGATAATTAAGCAACTGCCGCGAAGAATTGGTGCGGCGAGCCAATTCGGCCAGTGATAAGCGCGCATCGGTATCAAGATGCCAGAGAATCTGGAGGTCAAGGGTATCGAGGTCCATGCAATCTATTTATGCCAAATTCAACCCGGCCCCGAGTAGGCCATTCCTAACGTAAAATGCAAAAAGTTCTTTACTTTTACATTTACATATCTTACATATAATTACTATGAGAATGTAAAAGATAAGTCAAACTGAATTTTACATTACGAGGGTCGTCACGCACCCCACGCGTGGCGCCCCTCGCGTTCCTTCCCAACCTGCCCTGAGCAGCTTTACAAGCAGGCCTGTGAGCCCCGGGATACCTTCAAGCGGAGCCATCCCCCGGCGTTGGCACAGTTCCAGTCTTAAACGGTCTTACGGGAGGTTTTCCATGCGATTGAATACTTTGTTCGCGCTTTTACTTGCCCTGCTCCCCGGCACCTTAAGCTGGGCTGCGCAGGGAACAAACGTGGTGCGGGTCGACGTCAATCGTCTCCCGCCCTGCGTTCTCAACGGGACTGGTCCGCAGGACTGGTCGGGTTTCGAGGTGGAGCTCCTGAAGTTCATTCTGCTCCCTCGTGGGTATCAGATCGAATTTCGAGAGGTTCCCGAGTTCGAGTACATCTTCGACGGGATCAAGGCAGGCTCAGCAGACATCGCGGTCGCAGGCATCAGCGTCAACGCCGCTCGAGAGCGGGCAGTTGACTTCTCGCATCCTACCCTGCATTCGGGGTTGGGGATCATGGTGTCAGGCGAACGCAAGGTGAGCTGGTGGTATTCGTGCTGGGCTTGGGTTCGCACGACTTTTCCATCCTTGCTCATCGCTTGCGGAATCATGTTGGTTTTCGGCCACCTCATGTGGATTGTGGAGCGCAAGAGGAATCCAGATTTCTCGAAGCGCTACCCGCAGGGAGCCCTTGACGGTATGTGGTATGTCATCATCGCGATCACTTCAGTGGGGTTCGGCGACAAAATGTCGAGGACAGCACTGGGACGCGTTCTGACTGCCGTACTGCTGGTCATCGGGCTGGGCGTTGCCGCCAACCTTGTTGCCGATATATCGGCCTTCAAGATCGAGCAGCGTCTGGATTGCAGCATCCAGCAGGCCAATGACCTACGCGGACACCATGTCGCAACGGTCAGGGGCACAACAAGCGTCAACGCAATCACTGCGTTGGGCGGCTCCCCAAGTCTTCTTCCCACGCTCTCTGAGGCCATAGCGGCGCTGGAGCAGGGGCAGGTTGATGCAGTTGTCTTTGACTATCCTTCACTTCGGTACTACGAGCAGCAGAGTTCGCAGCGGCACTTGGTCACGCTCCAAGAACTTCGCGAGGAGGATTACGCGTTTGCCGTAAATCCCGGCAACAACGACCTGCGAAAGGTCTTGAACCAGGGCCTCCTGGAACTCAGGGAGAATGGCACCTACGACATCCTCCGCGCACGCTTCCTTGGCAAGTAAACCATGAACCGATTCGAATACATGCAGAGGGGCTGCCGGGTGCACAGTGTTGCCCCGGCAGCCCTTGCTTTTGAATGTTTTGTAGATTGGAACTCTGCCCCCTCATTTCTTCGTTATGTTAGACCCAATTGCTTCGCTACAATTTCGTCATGGAAGCACATCAATCGCAGCCCGAAGGACAGAAGCGCCCCGCCCCGCCGGGGCTCATACCTAGCGCCAAAAACGCCAGTCCGATTGGGCTCGCGGAAGAAGTCAGACAGTTGGCGCCAACGAATTCCGCCGTTCAGGCTCTGGTCGAACGCTCGGCCCGCGCTACTGCCCCGGGAATTGAGCCGAAAACGGCACTTGGAGTGTTTCGTCAAGATATTGCTGCTCTGAAATTAGTCGATGACACTATTTTCGATAATTTGTCGCAAAGCCCCAGAAACCAAACTTCCCTCAGGCTCGGAATAGCACAGCGCGCCGAATCGGAACTTAGGTACCTGCATGCTCATGTTCCGCAGCTATTTTTCAACAACGTGTCGGCTCTGGCCCACGATTTTCTGAGCAAAACGCTGCAGCGGCTGAGCGACCGCCATGTAAAGCCCGGCGATGCCCACAGCGAAGGAGTGATTGACCGAACTCTCGATCAACTTCGCATTCTTCTTATCCGGGCCTCCCGCGTCCCGCTCAAACAGGAGGATACGCGGCTTGGCGAAAAGGGACTGGGCGGCAATCCAACTATTCAGGGAGCCGCAAAGGGCACCCGCCTCGCGGATCGAGCGAAGCCAACCGCCGAACAAGTCGAAGCGCGCATCGCTGAGAAGAAAGCTCGCATTATGCAGGGCTCAGCCAAATCCAAGGATGCCGAAGGCGCGCAGCTTCCCACCGCTCCACTCGACATCACTCCCACCGACGCCTATGAACATGTCGGCTCCGGCACCCCAGACGATCCCGACTACGAGACCTATCGCCTAAGAGCCAATCCGAAACCGGCGGGAGTATTGCAATCACTGAAGGCGCTGGCCAACCGAGGCGCTAAACCCCCTCTGGTCGAAAACTCGTCCACACAGGAGCAGGTTTACTCCGTCGCCAACACCATGAAACGCTGGGTCGCATATGAGCTGGACTTTATGGCCAAGACGGGGCTGCCGATAAAGGCGGGTTCCGCTCGAATTAGTCTCGAGACCGCGTCGGCAGATACCCAGAAACTCGAAGGCGAACTAGCAACCATGAACCAGCAGTCTCAAACGCTGCAAAAGGCCATGAAGCCGCTGGCGAAACTGTTGCTCGAAGCAGCTCTGAACAAGAAAATTGAATTGTCGATGGAGGAGCAGCGAGTAGCGACTCTGCTCACCGCGGAGCCAAAGAAGGAAGTAGAGGCCTATGAGCTAGCGCCCCCGCACGAGCCTGGACTTCCCCGATAGCTCCTAATTTGAGTACTCAATTACAACATCGTCCTGCTCTACGAGCGAACCGGGCGCGAGGACTATTTTTGAAATTTTGCCTGACTTCGGCGCATTTACCGTAGTTTCCATCTTCATGGCTTCAATCAAAAAAAGCGGACTGTCCTTGTCAACCGGGGCGCCTTCCTTAACAAGAACTTTGGAGACCTTACCCTGCAGCGGTGAGCCCACATCATTTGCGCCCGAAACTTTTCGGTTGGATTTCTTCTGCGACACGAAGGTCTTATCGAAAACCTCGATAGTGCGGGACTGCCCGTTCAATTTAAAAAATACAGGGCGAATTCCGTCAGCATCACGTTCGCCAACGTGCTGCATCTTGATGATCAGCGTCTTTCCTTCATCTATCTCGACCAGCATCTCCTCGTTGGGAGCTAATCCGAAGAAAAAGGCCGGAGTAGGAAGCACGGCGACCCGGCCGAATTTCTTGAAGTGATCGTAATACTCCTTGAAGACCTTGGGGTACATCTTGAAACTCAAATAATCCGGAAATCCAAAGTCCTGCCCAAACTCCTTCTGAAACGCCCTGAAGTCGGCGTCAAGATCGATTGGCTCCAAGTGCTCATTGGGCCGTCCGGTCATGGCTTTCTCGCCTCTCAGGACAATCTCCTGGAGCTTTTTCGGAAATCCACCCGAAGGCTGCCCCAAGTCTCCGCGGAAAAACTGGCGCACCGACTCTGGAAAGGAGATGTCGCTGCGTCCGGATAGAATGTCCTCCGCGCTCAGGTCATTGGACGTCATATAGAGAGCAAAGTCGCCGACCATCTTTGACGAGGGTGTGACTTTAACGACGTCGCCCAGGAGCTGATTGACAACGACGTAGTTCTCCTTCATCTGCTCGAACTTTTCCTCAAGCCCAAGCGCGCGTGCCTGCGGGCGAAGATTAGAGTACTGTCCCCCCGGAATCTCGTGGCGATAGACCTCGGCGCTCCCGGCCTTCAATTCGCATTCAAAGGGGTAGTAATACTCTCGCACTGCCTCCCAATAGGCCGAATAGCGCGACAAGGACTGCACATCAATCGGCAAGGCCCGCGGCTGTCCGCGCATCATGCAGGCGATAGATTCAAAATTCGGCTGGGATGTCAGGCCGGACATAGCGCCAAGAGCCACATCGACGACATGCACTCCCGCTTCGATAGCCTTAAGATAGGTCGCAGACTGAATCGATGAGGTGTCATGGGTATGCAAATGAATCGGAAGATTGATGGCCTTTTTCAGGGCCTTAATCAGCACTTCCGCGGCGTAGGGCTTGAGCAGCCCCGCCATGTCCTTGATCGCCAGGATATGTGCTCCCGCATCCTCGATCTGGCGTGCCAAGTCTAAATAGTACTGCAGGCTATATTTGGGCCGCGCCGGATCCAGAATATCTCCGGTGTAACAAATACAAACCTCGGCCAGCGCTTCCGTACGATCGCGTACGGCGCGAATGCTTTCACGCATACCCTGAAGCCAATTGAGCGAATCAAAAATGCGGAAGATATCGATACCGGACTTCCAGGATTGTTCGATGAAAGCAGCAACTAAGTTATCCGGATAGGCAGAGTAGCCGACTGCGTTGGCGCCTCGCAGCAGCATTTGAAGGAGAATATTCGGGACAGCGGCGCGAATCTGCTCAAGCCGCTCCCAGGGGCACTCGTGGAGAAATCGCAGCGCCACATCGAAGGTAGCTCCACCCCATACCTCCATCGAGAAAACTTCCGGATGGTTATGGGCAAAGCTCTCGGCCACCGCCATTAAATCAAAGGTTCGCACGCGCGTTGCCAACAAGCTCTGATGCGCATCACGAAAAGTCGTATCAGTGTACTGGATAGTCTTGCTGTTTCGCAGCCAGGCGCAGAAGTTCTCCCTGCCTAATTGAGTTAGTAATTGCTTGGAGCCCTTGGGAAACTCAGCATAACGATTGAAGGCAGGAACAATCGGTTTGCGGAACTGCTTGGTTTTATCGACCCGCGCGACATCAGGATTTCCGTTGACGATCACCTCACCCAGGTACTGCATGGTACGCGTGGCACGGTCCAAACCGCGGGAAAATTGCAGCAACTCCGGATTGTCGGCGATAAAGCGCGTGGTAGTTTTGCCTCCGAGAAAGACCGGATGCGTAATGACATTCTGCAAAAATGCAATATTGGTCTTTACACCGCGGATACGGAACTCCTGCAAAGCGCGCAGCATTCTGCCGGCTGCCCCGTCCAAGGTGCGGCCAGATGCCGTCACCTTTACCAGCAAGGAATCAAAAAAGGGCGAGATGGTTGCTCCTGAATATGCGCTGCCCGCATCAAGGCGAATGCCGAATCCGCCTGGGCTGCGGTAGGCAATAAGCTTCCCATAGTGGGGCTTGAATTCACTTTGCGGATCTTCCGTCGTAATGCGGCACTGAATGGCGTAGCCGGAACACTGCACCGATTCCTGACTTGGAATCGCGATTTCCGGATCGCTAAGCTTGTGCCCGCGCGCGATTAAAATCTGGGATCGTACGATATCGATCCCTGTTACCTGCTCAGTGACCGTATGCTCGACCTGAATGCGCGGATTAATCTCGATAAAGTAGATGCTACCATCCTGATCGACCAAGAATTCAACAGTTCCCGCGTTTCGGTAGCCCACATGCCGCGCGATGGTCAGCGCGTAATAATACAGCTTTTCCTTGCTTTCCTTCGGAAGCTGAGGGCATGGCGCTACCTCGACAACTTTCTGGAAGCGCCGCTGCACCGAGCAGTCACGTTCGAACAGATGCACGATATTGCCGTGCTCATCCCCCAGGACTTGAACTTCGATATGCCGAGGGTTCTCTAAATACTTTTCCAAATAGACCGTGTCATCGCCGAAGGCTCTGAGCGCTTCACCCCGAGCCTCAGAAAAAGCCTGCGCCACCATCCCGGCATTGCGAATAATGCGCATGCCTCGACCGCCCCCGCCGGAGGCAGCCTTGAGAACCACCGGGTATCCGATGCGCTCAGCTTCCTTGAGCACTACCTCCGGGCTGGTCAAAGAGATCTTGCTGTCTTCAATAAGCGGGACTTTGACCTCTCGAGCAACCGCTTTGGCTTTAATCTTGTCCCCCACCCGATCCATGGTTTCAGCATCGGGCCCGACAAATATAATCCCGGACTCGCGGCAACGCCGAGCGAGCTCACTATTCTCGGACAGAAATCCGTACCCCGGATGTATTGCATCAATGCGCTTACGCTTGGCGAGTTGAATGATCTCCTCGATGTCCAGATAAGGCTTGAGCGCCTCATTGTCAGGCCCAATACGGTACGCCTCATCAGCCTTATAACGGTGAAGGGAATAGCGATCCTCGAAGGTATAGAGGGCGACAGTGGCAATCTTTAGTTCTGCGGCCGCCCGCAAGATGCGGATGGCAATTTCGCCTCGATTGGCGACTAAGATGCGATCGAGCTTTCGGAGCACCTGGGGGCTTCCTTTTTGATTGAGCGTGCGCAACAAAAATGGCGCAGAGGATCCTTTCTGTCACGCACTCTAGGGTAATACCACAGATAGGCCGCAATCCTAAGAAGAAAGATGCAAATCGGCACCTGCTTGTGTGAAGTCCGGAAATCAGTGGTATAAAAGTAATCCACGACTACTCCCACAGGGCTACCCATGCGCTACAACAAACTCGGAAAAGCAGGAATCAAGGTCAGTGAGCTCTCGTTTGGCTCTTGGCTCACCTTCGGCAGCAATTTGGACGTCAAGGGTGCGCGAGCCTGTATGAAAGCTGCCTTCGAGGGAGGAATAAACTTCTTCGATAACGCCGAAGGTTACGGCGCAGGAAAGTCAGAAACGCTGATGGGAGAAGTCCTCAAGGATTTCCGGCGCGAAGACCTGGTAGTATCAACCAAGATCTTTTGGGGTGGTGACGGCCCGAATGATACGGGGCTCTCTCGCAAACATATTTTTGAAGGAACAAGGGCGGCCTTAAAAAGGATGCAGCTTGAGTATGTCGACCTGATTTTCTGCCATCGCCCCGATCCGGATACCCCGGTCGAGGAAACCGTTCGCGCCATGGACCAGGTCATTCGCTCCGGGCAGGCCCTCTACTGGGGCACCTCTGAGTGGCCGGCGGAGCGGATTGAAGAGGCCCATATCATTGCCGAGAAAATCGGCTGCACCCCGCCGAGCATGGAACAGCCTCAGTACAATATGTTCGTGCGTGACCGCGTAGAAAAAGAGTATGCGTCGCTTTACGAAAAGCGCGGGATGGGAACCACGATCTGGAGTCCTCTAGCTTCCGGAATTCTCACCGGCAAGTACAATAGCGGAGTTCCATCCGGCAGCCGTCTGGCAGACCAGGAATGGCTGCAGCGCCACCTGACGCCGGAGTCAATTTCTAAAGTGAAGCAGCTTGAGCCGATCGCCAAAGAATTGGAGTGCTCGCTCGCCCAGCTTGCGATAGCATGGTGTCTTAAGAATCCTAACGTAAGCACCGTGATTCTGGGCGCTACCAGCGTTAAACAGCTTCAAGAAAACCTTGGAGCACTTGAGGCTCGCGAGCGACTTTCGGATGCGATGATGCAGCGGATTCAAGCTGTTCTAAAGATTTGATGGGACGGGCAGCGTTCGTGCAAGGTCGAGCTTCAGTTTCCCATGAAGACCACAAAGGCTTAGTATCCCTCACCGTAGAGCTTCTGTGTGTTGCAATGGGTAGTTTCAACTAGCTGATACGTTTTCTGTCCGACGAAGTGGTTACTGGCGCACATAAGGACTCGCCCTTGCAATCCGAATCTTCCCCTTCTTGGTTGCCGCCTGTTGCTGTACAGGATCTGCTGGTCTTCGCGGCGCTCGCTCTTATCGTTTGCTTCCATTTGTCTGGGGTAGCAGACTCCGCCAGCACGGGCTGGCACCTTAAGAGCGGACTATGGATCCTGGGCAACACCAAAATTCCACAGTCGGATTTCTTGCTGGGACTTGCTGAAACCAGACCTTGGGTGGCCAATCAATGGCTCGGTTCCGTTACCTATGCCGAAATCTATCGACTAGGCTCCTGGCCGCTGCTGTATGCCTTCGTCGTTGGCGTATTCACGCTTGGCTACCTGGGAGTCTTATTCCGTGGAGTGGCAGCGATAACCGGACAGCGCCTTCTGACGTCGCTAGCAATAATTGCTGCACTCCAAACCGGACTATTTTATTTCTCCATTCAGCCGGTCTTGTTGAGCTCGGTGCTGTTTATCTTTCTTTACGTCTCGATTCATCAGTCTCATACGGAATATTCCCAGGGACGTCCCGCCTCCAAAGGGCTGTTCCTTACACTGCCTCCGCTATTCATGGTTTGGGCAAATGTCCATCCTCATTTCGTTCTTGGGTTGGCATTTCTGGCTATGTTCGTAGCTACTGCCTTTCTCGATAGCCGTCTTCGGGCCGCGAGGTCGCGGCTAATGACGTTGCTCCTCTTGTGTGCAATACTTGCGACCGTCAATCCTTATGGACCCGAGATTTTCTCCGAAGCTCTCCTGAAAAATAATTTCTTGGGCGGGCTGACTGCGTTTCGCTCACCCTGGGCGCTGCAGTTCGGAATTGCCGTACTCTTTCTAGCCGGAGCCTTACATCATCGTGATGGTCGAGCGCTGTCGTACTTCGAGATTGCCTCCCTACTGCTATTCGGCTGGCTCGCTCTCAATTACCCATACCTTGCCCCCTACTTTGCCATAGTAGCGGTTGTTCCCATCGTCCATTCGCTCCATGGATTATTGCTGTCTGCCAACGCCGCTCGAATATTTCCAGTCTTGCATTCCGCGGCGACTCGTCTTGAACTCCGGGAGCGTCGCTCATTCGGTGGATTGCCGTTGATAGTCGCTTTGCTCGGCATCGGCTTCTTCAACGCAATTTTTTATGAACGACTCCCCCTCTATGAGGGGCCCTTCGGGCCAGAAGCTAAGCTCTTCCCCTATGGAGCGCTCGAGGTGCTCCGGGACACTGATATCGAGGGCCAGACCCTAGTAGTGGCAGCCCCCGTACAGTGGGGCGGGTTTATCAGTCTCTATGGGGAAGGGATCGTGCGTCCTCTCGTCGATGACCGAGTTTCCGTGGTCGGAGAACAGCTGTACAAGGAATTTGCGGATGCCTTGCGGGTCGGGGGTGACTGGAAAACTTTTATCAAGAAGTACCAGGTGACCCACTTGCTGCTTTCGCCAGGGGAGCCGCTTGCTGCTTCCCTAAAGACAAGCGGAGAGATGCTGGTCCTGTACCAGGACTCCGTATCAGTCCTCTTCGACGCGCAGTCAGCCAACTGACCACTCGGCGAATATGAAGATAGGTGGTTCCAATACACCTCCAGCTGCTACTGGATTCATGAATTTAACCTCCTGAAATCGCACGAGATATTCGCAGACCCCGGCCCAGTGAGTAGCCTCTCACTTCACGATATACTGCCAAGGCTCTCTTCACACGTTCATACGGGTAGACCTCTTCGCTCTGCTATTTCCGAATTTCTTTTCGGAAGTAGCAGCACGCACACATTCAAGGTGAAAGGAAAAACATGATCATGTCTCTGCCTGATGAACCACGATTTTGGTGGTATGCGGTGGGTTTGGGCATCGTCTTGCTTTGCGGATTGATTGGGGTTGATTGGACCCTAGTCCGTCTGCAGAGCTGGTTCGGGAAAGGGCTTTTGAAGGCATTCCGATTCGGGATCTACGGCGCAGCAATCGTCGGGAGCCTGGCTATCGTCGATCTGCTGACGCTGAGATCAATCTCCAGATGGCTCGACAGTTGGCTTCTGAGCTGGTTCTCCTATCGGATCTTCCTGTACGGACTTCCCATAAGCGCCATTGCCCTCGGCAGCATCGGATTCGTGCTGACGTTGCCCATTCGGCTCAGTTACTGTCGTACCGGCCGCTCTGGGGACTGCCCTCGCTGCGGGTACGATCGAACGGGTCTCGAACAGCGTCCATGTCCGGAGTGCGGTCATCCCCACTCCGGTTCGGCGCAAAGGAGCAAGCCGTGACCATTCGAAGGTTCTCGATCGCTGATCGATCAGTGTGCACGTGCTGCTCCTTTTCCTTGTTCTACCGGATCTATTGTAGGGCGCACCTAACTCGCACTCGAATGGGTGAAAATTCAGTTCGTCCGTTTTGGTCGACGGGAAGCCGACGGGCGGCATGGTAGATCTCGTACTGCACCACTCCGTCATCCTGCATACAAATCGGCTCTCTGCCGAGCACATTCTCAACACGCGGCGGCGGATCGCAAATGTAGTCGATCATCGGTGCCCCGTCGTAACGTCGATAGCTCTCTCCATCACCACAACCCTCGGGCCCCATTCCTACATAGAGCTCTCGGCACACGCCTTGTGCACAGCAGGTACCGAGAAAGGCATTCGAGTAGTCAATGCCCTCAAGGCAGGTCTCCCCGTTCTGTCGATAGCCTCCTGAACCATCCGGCTCCATAAACGGCATTCTTCCCGCGTAGATTGGTGCGCATGGAATTCTGATTTCTGTTTCACCGGGCTTCTGTCCATTGAAAATCATCCATGGAGGATCGTTGAACGATGCGCCCTGGTCAGGCCAGATCCACTTTTTTTGCGCAGAGGAGTTCCCAAGAAGCGGCGCGCCGTTTGGAGCCTTAGCCGAAATCCTGATTCGAATGTACTTATCCCAGGATGTTTGACTTTTGCGATGGTGGCGTTGGAATTCAGCAACCGTGGCGCCCCAGGCATCTCGACTCATCCAGGCAGGTTCGCCCGATAGAACGAAACTTGCGGTGGTAGAGCTAAGCGCGGGGGCTGCCGAGAACATTGGCACCCTCGAATGAAGCTTAGGACAGTTCACGGCATCCACGCTAATTTTTGCCGCTCCTGCCGATGGATCTATGGCCGAAGAAAAGCTAGCAGTGAACTGCCCTGTCAGGGAATTGAAGTTTGCCTCCGCGACATACGGTGCGAACTCGACTTCAATGTTCGGGTCCCCGCCTGCACTCGCATACTTATAGGCCTTGAATCCGCTTCGATTTGGCGGATTTCCTCTGGTCGTAGCACTTCCTTGAACGGTATGAAGAATCGTGCCCGGATAGAGCGAGTTAGACGGCGGGCTGCATGAGCCGCCCTCCCAGGGTTCGCGATACTGCAAGGAGGGAACACGGGTGGAATTGATGCAGTACTGACTCCGGCCATCAAGATCGGCTCCGAGAATATCGTCAACCTCCCTGAGGTCAAAGCCGTCTATTCCAAAGCGTCTATGCGAGGCCGCAAAGTAGTCGAACACTGCTGTGTTTATGGCCGGAGCTGCTATGGGGCAGACACCACCGTAGCATTGGTTCGTAAAGATCGCGGCCTTCTGCCCAAGTCCCGCCCAGAACATCGCTGTAGCGTTTATCAAGCACCGGTCATTTCGAGACGAATCAGTGGTGTACCGTCCCCGACAATCAAAAAGATAAGTGCTCGTCGTGTACAGGTTGTCCTCGGTTTGTTCGGGTGTCAATCCCAGGGCTTCTCCGAGCTCGCGCATTTTCTCCTCGCACGCTCGCGTATCAGCGGCAATATCACTAAAACAGAACATGTCGGTATCCCCGTGCTCG
>JAYRHW010000184.1:0-2800 GCA_041907145.1 Bdellovibrionota bacterium | reverse complement strand
GTAGTCGGGTTCGACGCTGGCAGGCATTTCTAAGCCCAGCACGGAAAGACGCTTCGAGACTATCTCGAGATACTCATCTTGCAACTGGTCGGACGTTTTTAATTTCAGGCCCATTTCGAAATAACGGGCGAAGTTTTTACTCTCGTCCTCGGGGCGCCCGGAGAATCCCAGTCCCATAGCCATAAACTTGGGTATCGCCTTTTGCAAGCGTTCACGCCCAGCTTCTCCGTCGAATTCGATTACGCGCCGCGCCGCCCAGACTCCGAAGGCCAGATGTCCCTTCTCTTCCTGATAAATCCGCTCACTGACTCGGCGCCAGGGCAGATAGGAAGATTCTCGGTATTGTCCGAGAAAAGCAACAGCACCCGGTGTCACCACGGTGGAAAACATCGCAACGTCAGCCCACTCGTCGAAAAAACGTTTCCAGTTTTCGTGTTTGAAGCCATTGATGACGCGCACTTTCTTGGGGTCTGGGTTATGCGGATTGGTGACCAGTTCGACAACCCGGGCGTTAACGTCGATACCCAGCTCTTCCAGAAGTTGCCAGCAATACCAGCCATGGCCGCATTCTTCCATCATTTTTTTCGAGAGGCGATAGGCTTCCTCCGGGCGCGGCGCAAAGCGCATATTTTCGCCCACCCGCTGCCCGCCGGCAAATTCAGAGTCAGCCTGGAATGAGAGCAGGTCAATCAGAGCTGCTCGGTACTCCGCAGGCAGCGTATCGCCGGTATCGTAAATCTTCATGTTAGTAGCTCCTCATGGCTTCATCCATGATCTCAGGATTAAGGACTAAAAGTGATCAGCCGGGAGCCGTAGCGTGCGGATAAATCGATCATCCTTTAGGATGATTTTTCACCAGCGGTTTGCTCTCTTCCACCTGGCTGACCGGCACGATTTGAGGGATTGCCAGGTCGCGGATCAATCCTACCGCCTGCAAGAGACGGGCTACCTGGAAGGTCATGTCGAATTCGCGCGGGTTTAGCCCGAATCGCACCGAGCCTGGAAACGCATGATGATTGTTGTGCCATCCTTCGCCGAAGGAAAGTAATGCTACCACCGGCACATTGCGACTCTGGTCGCCGCAGGCATGGCTCCCGTACCCAAGCCAGGGCATGTGGCAGAAAAGGTTGACGATCAGCGGCGCCGAAAATGCCAGCAAACTTCCAAGCAAGTGAGCGAAAAAGACAACCGGGCCAAACAGAAGGAAGATCCCCAGTCTAAATATTGCCGAGATCGTCAAACACAGCCAGCCCTCCAGACCGCTGTGGGCGCAATGCAATGCTCTGTAGATCGGGTCGCGGTAGAGATCGGGTGCCAATCGTTTGCTTTCCTCTGAAGAAACAAAAACCCGCGGTTTGATCATCCAGCCGGCAAAGGCGTGCCAGAGCCCATCCACCGGCGAGTGAGGATCGCCCGGTCTGTCTGAGAACCGGTGATGCAGGCGGTGGGTCGATACCCAGAAAATCGGCGAGCCTTCCATGGCCAGGTAGCCACCGAGCACTATCAGGTATTCAAGCCACTTCGGAGCCTTGTACGCTCGATGCGAGAGCAAACGATGATAACCGAGCGTGATACCAAGTCCGTGATACATGTACGCAATCAGAAAAACACAAATAAAAAGCCACATGGAGATACCTCTCGAATCGCGACCACATGGTATCAATCGATGGGCGGCCTTCTATCCATCTTGCGGACGATGTTTCTCGCGGGTGAAATCGAGAAAATCAGTTACGTAGGATGCATTTGGATGAGAGGTGACTCGTATGTTTACAATCAACCACGGCACAGTCAGGACCGCCACGACCGTAGCGCCGGTGCGACGCAAGGCTCTGCCGCTTCACGTTCTTTTTAATGCCGGCATTATTCTCGGATTCGTTTTTACTGCGATGGCAGTGCCCTTCGTTTTCGGACCGCTGCCGGACATGACGCTCACAGGCGTAATCATGGCTGCTCTTGCTTTCGGTTCGGTCGGCGGTGCCGCAGGACTACTGGCTGTCGGACTCTACGATGTGATAGTCAGTGGCAGCCTGGAAAACCTGGAAAACATGCCAGACTAATTGGATGCTGTCGTCTCTTCGTGGCAAGCGCCTTTTGATTCAGGCTGCTCCTGCTCTATATGGACGACGACATCGACTATGCCTCGGTCTGAGTTGAGCAGGAGGGCTTCCACTTTCTGGCTGATCTCGTGAGCGGCGGCTACTGACAGACTTTCTTCAACGACTAAATGCATATCTACGAATACGCAGTCGCTCATGCCGCGGCTGCGTATTTTATGACAGCCGAGCACACCGGGAACTGACGCTGCCAGCCTCTCAATCTCCACAGCGTCGAGGCCGGCAGCATCAACGAGGCTGTTCAGATGCACGAGAATAATACCGAAGCCGGCCTTGAAAATAATCACGACGATCAATATGGCTGCCGCCACATCGACCACTGTTATCTGCATTTGAATCGCCGCTAAGGAGATGAGCACGCCGACAGTTGCATATACATCACTCAATGTGTGCATGGAATCGGCCAGCAATAGTTCGCTTCGCAAGGCTTTGGCTTGCCGCCGCTCATACTGAGAGACGCCGATATTTACGACCATGGTGACCAGCATGATTGCATAACTGCCGATCGTGACGTCTGGCTTGTCAGCACTGGTCGCCAGCAGCCGATTTAAGCACTCTCGGAGAATTTCGAAGCTGGACAGAAACATCAAGAACGATATGAATATCGCTGCCAGTGCTTCAAATTTCCTGTGTCCGTAAGGGTGACCGGCATCGGGAGGCTTGGTTGAAATACTCAAGCCAATGAT
>JAYRHW010000183.1:0-3562 GCA_041907145.1 Bdellovibrionota bacterium | reverse complement strand
ATGCTGCATTCGATGATTACCTCCGTGCGCCCCACCCGTGCCGAGGTTTCTGATATCGCAACAGCCGTGATGAGCGGCGCCGATGCGGTAATGCTTTCTGAAGAGACCACCATCGGTCAGCATCCCGTGGAATGCGTGCGCTATCTTGGCAAGATTGCACATGAGGCGGAGCAAAGTTTCGCGTTCGACGAGTACAAGCTGCGCCTGAGAGATGCTGACCGGGCCACGGTTCCAGACGCCGTCGCCTACGCTGCTAGCGCGGCGGCGGTCAAAGTAAACGCGGCAGCAATCATTGCTTGCACCGAGACCGGAACTACTGCTCGGCTGGTGGCGAAGTATCGCCCTCAGCAGCCGCTCTATGGAGTTTCAAGCAGTCCAACAACACTGCAGCGCATGTCGCTGTACTGGGGGGTTATCCCCATTCCTTGTCAGCCATCCTCGACCCATCAAGATGAAATTGAGGATGCCCTTTGTCAGGTACAAACCCGTGAAAATCTTGCCGACGGCTCTCGCACCGTCGTTCTCGGAGGCATATCAGTGCGTACTCCGGGAGCCACCAGCGTGCTGGAAATTCGCGAGATTTCGCTCAAAAATTGATGCAGACGCCACTGCTGTAAGTCTCTATACTGGACCAGAAGCTAATCCACGGGGGAGTACGAACCATGGGATTTCAAGATTTCATTTCCGAAGCTGAAGCCATCTCACTAACCGGCATGTCTAAGAATACGCTCAGTCGCTTCGCTGAGGCCGGGTATTTACAACTCGAGGTGGACACAGACGGACTTCGGCTTTTCTCGAAGGGCGAACTTTCCGGCCTCTTCGGACTACGCGAGGGCCCTGCTCGGCCTCGCAGCGTGCCAGAGGCGCCGCCTAAACGCGAGGCTGCGAAGTCGGCCGCCCCGGAGAAGGCCGTAGCCCCTCCCAATTCGGAGATGCCGCCCACCGCCGTGCCGCCCCCCACTCTCGAGGCCCAAGTCGAGAAAGTGGTAGAGCCAAGCCCTAGCGTTACCGCCAACAGCGATCAGACACTCGAGATTCAGCGGCTGCGCAATGTATTGCAGCTTCAGGAACAGATTCTCGACCTCAAGGATCAGCAACTCAAAGATCTTCGAGAGCAGCGTGACTGGCTCCAAGCCAGGGTGGAAAAGTTAGAAGACAAAGCCGATCGGGACCAGATTCTTCTCATGACCGAAACTCAGACCATTCGCACCCTTGTAAATCTCAACAAGCAAGTGCGGCGCTCGCCCGTCAGACTGGCGCTGGAGTGGCTCGGAGTTGCAGCGCCTGCGGAGCCGCCGCAAGCAACAGAGTCTGGCCGAACAGTTGAGATGCCATAGGCTACGTGCGCTCGCCGCGCGACGAGCAGCCAATAAAAAAGGCGGCCACAGGCCGCCTTTTTCCTCACTCGTACCACCCGTTTACTTCACAGTGGTCCCGGAATCGACATGAACCTCTACGCGACGATTCACGGCGCGAGCCCAGTCTTCCTGCTCGGAAAGCAGAGGTTGCGACTCACCGAAAGTTACAGTGGACAAGCGATCCGCGCCTACGCCCAAGGATACGAGCTCCTGGCGGAGGGCCTCGGCACGATCAAGACCGAGCTTCTCGTTGTACGCATCGCTACCCTTGTAGTCGGCATTGCCTTGAAGCACTACCTTGAGCCCTGGATCCTTACTCAACAAAGCAGCGAGCTGATGAGCACGGCCACGGCCGAGGTCGTTGAGCTGATGCTTATTGAAGTCAAAGTTGACATCAGGGAAGTAAACTTGCCGAGTAGGCTCCGTCGCAAGCGCCGCCGGTTCAACTGCGCCGGAGCTGGTTGCTGCGGTCGAAGCTGCGCCGGGATTGTCGTAGTTGAAAGGCAGGATGGAGCGGCAATCTGGGGTGCTGTCGTCGGCCGAGAAACACTCAGGCTGACGATAATCGAATGGCTCGCGATAGCCCATGATGCTGCGAGTTGTCTCGGTTGAAGAGGCAAAGTAGCTCAAGGGACGGAACACGAGTTCGCGCGCCAACCAGCCCACCGGGTGCACGATGTAAGCGGCTACGCGAAGCGGATGAGACTCGCTTTCGCGATAACGCGGTGAAGTATGATAAGTCGCTAGACCGTTGTCTGCTGGGAGCAAATCTTGGGCGAGCACGGCGCCGGGAAGGAGAACAAGGCTAAGCAACAGAGCGAGCTTTTTATTAAACATGGACCTACCTATTGATGGTTAACCCAAACTTGGCCGCACATAGACGGCTCGTTAGCACCTTTTCTCAGAAAAGTGATGCAACTTGTCTATAACATACTATTTTCAAGCGCGACTATACCAAAAAAGGATGCTGGTGAACTGCCCTTCATTATCGACAAAGAGCGGCCCCAATGTAAGAGCAGTCCAAGCACAAAATCGATTTAAAAGTCGCTCGAAAATCTGAATTCAGGATCCCCGGAATGCCCATTCTGTGAAGTAATATCGCGTTTTATGCTCCCAGGATAAAACCACGCTTTATTTTTGGCGTTCAAGCCGCTACGGGGAACTTCCGACAAGCATCTATAGAGCCAGATGTAACACTTTTTTGCTGCGAATCCTCGGAAGTCCTTGAATCTTCATCAGATCTCTCAAGGACGTTAGGGCAGGTTAAGTAGGCGTCGTGGGGAAGCGAGACGCCACCTGGATGTTCTTTGCCCACAATGCAGAAAAAAGGACCAAGTTGGCTGTTCAAGGGGGAAAACTCTGAGCACTCGCTAGAGGTGTCTGCTCATCAGATACCTTCAGAAGCTCAGAGGGCTCTTATTACGGGGTTTATCAGTGCCTACTGTACGTTACTTCGATCGGAATATGACCTCAGCAATCGTGCTCGGGGTTGCTGCGCTTCTCACCAATTTCGCTTCATACCTGCTGCTGGGCAACTACTCGCTCCCAGCAGGAAATATCTTTCTCTTTTGTAGCGCTGCAGCTTTGGGGGTGCCCGGCGCCCTTGTCTCCGGTGCACTAGGCGTCGTGCCCGAAATGCTCATTTCCGGCGATCATTTTACCGGCATCCGCGTTCTTGGATTGTGCGTAGGTATGGCCTACATGACGGGACGCTTCCCGCGCCTTCCTATGTTTTTCGTAGCACTCGGGCTATGGGCTGTTTGCTTCGCCCCACTCGAATATTTCTGGGCGGGGTCTTCAAGTTTTCCGGAGGCATTTGAACTCTCGAGCACGATTTTCAACGCCCTAAGCGAAGTGCTCTTTTCGATGATTGCCGGAGTGCTGCTCTTGAATACCGCCGTATGGGGCGCAATTACCCATCGTCCTCGGCACGTCGCGCTCTCTAGTCTGCTCATGCATTTCTTCACGATATGCTCGACGGTCGCCATGCTCGGCGCAATTACGCTGCGTGCTCGACACGGAGTTGCTATCGATGGTCCCCAGATAGACACAAGCATGCGCTCTGTCCTGGCGCTCATCACGCTCTGCGTCGCGCTGCCGAGCTATTTGGGCTGGCGCCTGGCTCGCAGGTTAAGCTCCGACAGTCAGGAACTTTTAGATTTGCAGGGACTGGCTCGCGGCAATGCCAAGACTTTTTCCGGACT
>JAYRHW010000182.1:0-5327 GCA_041907145.1 Bdellovibrionota bacterium | reverse complement strand
TCGCTGGCATACTCTGATCCTGCGTCCCGCCGCCGAGCCCGTAGAACGTGTTGCCGAGCTGCATCTGTTGGAGCTGCATCAGTGGCGCAACCATTTGGGCAAACCAGCTTGCCCCGACCTGCGACGGAAGAAGCTTGCGGTTGATGTCCTGGGTCTGCAGACCAGCCCGAGCGCCAAGGTTGGATTGCTGGCCCTGTAACAACGTCATCAGGTCCGTCCGCCCTTGAGTGGCGTTGTCGAGCCCAGCCTGGGCGGCGAGGTTGGCCGCGGCGTCCAGAGCCATCTTCTCGATGTAAGAGCTGCTTCCGATGTTCCCTTGCCCGCCTTGGCCCATCTGATTGAGCGCGAGTACTCGGGAGAGCGAATCAAGGCCGCGATCGGTCGCCGTCGAGTAGGCTTTCGCGCGTTCAGCCCGAAGTCCCTCAAGTTGTCTTTGGATGTCGCCGTTATACCAATTCCCAATCGCCCCGGTCTCCTCGTTCAAAAACCTCGTGTATGCCGGGTCCGCCGCCGCGGAAGCCTCAGTAACCATTTTGGTTGGGTTGAGACCGGCAACGTCGGTGTATTGACCGAGCAATTTGTTTATAAGCGCCGCAAACTCAGGGCTTTTGGTGTTTGAAACCGTGAAAAACGGATTATAGCCAGCGCCGGGAGCAGCCGTAGGATTGTATCCCGTTCCGCCCGATAATTGTGCAACCTTGTCGCCGCCCGTGCCTGGCATTGGTACCTGCGAATACCCTCCGAAGAGAGATGCGTAAGGGTTCACTCCGCCCGGGGATGCTGCGGCAGACGGAAAGACCATCGTCTTGAGCCGTCCGTACGCATCATACCCGGAGATGCGAGGATCGTTGGATCGCACTTGGCGAGTGACGGGATCCCAAGAGATACCGTAGGTCGAAGGAAACAAGTCGCCAGTGACGTAGCCACTCGACCCTGGATAGTGAATATCGGTAGGCATGGCCGGTTACGTTAACGCTAACGTGACCTTACGACTTAGCACCTACCGACGCAATAACCAAAACTACGAGGTGTTTAGGGATTGCGCTGTCTGGACCTGCGTCCACCAAGCGCGCACAGCAGCATCATAAGCCGCTAGCTCTGCGCGAGTAACAATCTTTCCTTTGACGTAGGTAGACATGGCAGGGGGAAACGGGAGAGGGGTAGCCTTCCTGGCGCTCGGCTTGATATGGGAGAGGTCGGAATCAGCCATTGTCTTTGAGCTCAAGCGGCCCGTTCTTGTCGGTCGCTCTGCAAACTCGAACCTGACATCGAGGACAGATTCCTACCGTTTCAAGAACTGGACCGGAGAGCGGTCTGGTGTATTTGGTCTCTAAACCTGGATGTGTTCGCGGAGTGAGCGTCCGTGTGCGCTCGTTCAGATCGATACCGCATTTCTCGCAGATCATGAGGTAACACTTCGTTTGGACTGTTTAATGTCGCCGCTGAGTCGTGAAAAACACACTGCGCCATTGATCCCTGACACCTTCAATTCATAGTAGAAGAACCGGCCAGTAAAAAAGAAATCCCACTTCATCGTCTTTGCCGGACGGGTGCCAGCTTTGGCGTGCTCTGATCCTGATCGGACGCTGAGACACTCGATTGTCTTCGGTTTCAGGTTTCGCCATACCAACGCGCAATGCCCGTTGCCGTCAATGTTCGAGTCGATAGCTTGAGCTGAATACCCGATCCGCATTTGCAGTGCTGACGGAACGATTTGAAGTCCGCCCGGTTCGTATTCGAGCTCGATCGCCCTACTGTCCTTGTTCTCTCCAGGATAACCGTAATCCTGCGCTCCGGTCCGCATGATAGAATCGTATCCGCCGCGCTCCCACGCTCCGCATGCAGAAATATCTGATACCATCTCACGGTAATAAATGCCGCTGTCTGCGGAATACTGTTTGAGCGAGTAATCCACCGCAGACGCCATGACCATCAGCCCAGACTTGGCGCATTCCTGGCATAGATCTTCGATTGTCAAATCTCCAAGCAATGAACAAAGTGAGTTTGCGTCCGGTGAAAGCTTTGTGTAGTCCTCGACATCTTTTCCATCCACGTCCAGCGGTGAGCTCGTATAGATAGGGAGATTCCTGTCTGGAAGATCCGCAGGATTCTCGGATGCGTTGGAATCGTCGCAGAATCCGCCTTCCTTGACGTCTGTTGTGATCGTGTCGGAGTTCTCCTCAAGCTCTGCTGCGGTGCATAATCCTCGCGAGATGAGGAAATCGAGGAGCGTTCCTCGATCGTCTGGAGCGTGGTTGCAGAAGGCTGCGAATCCATGGTCTACGAAATCGCTCGTCTCATACATCGTATTTAGCACGAGCGTGCGCGCGGGCAGATCGTTCCCTTTCTCGACCCAGCTGATCCAATACTCTTTCGTTGCTGGATAGAACCATCCGACGTGCCTATCACACGCGGTCTCGTCGATCGTCGAAAATATCTGACTCGTTGCCTTGTGCATCCATTCAAGTCGGTCCGGACGAGGAAGAAACAGGCTGTAGGTATAGACGCCGTCCCGCCCGCAATAGAGATGCTCCTTGCCGGTCGAGATGATCGTGTTGCGATAAGCCAAGCACGCCTCGCCGTTCTCTGGCTCAGCGTAGCGCTCGGTAAACGTAAACACCTGATCTCCGCCGACAAACTCGCAATGCCAAATGCTGTGCGTCGTGTAGATCACGAGCACATCGCCGAGCGGAACCATTGCCAAAATGCGCCCGCCAGTAAGGTCCGCTTTTCCAGCTGTGCCATTACTGCCAATCGTGCCAGGGGTAAAATCCAGCGGCAGACGGTAACGCGACCACACAACACGCGATTCAATCCGGTCTCCGTCCATCTCGACGTCCGCCAGAAAGATCGTGTCTTTCCAGGAGCAGATTACAGACGCCTTGGCTAAGCCTATTCCGTCGAGTGATTCAATCGTCTGGACGCCCTGCATCGCGCAGCCTTGGATCGGAGAGTCCAATACCCTGGCGACTGGTGGATCATAGTTGTTGGTGAACACTATCACGTCTTTAACCTGAGCCGCGTACCATCGTCGGTGCAAGCCGTCGGACGCTTGCCCTCCGTAGGCATCGGCGATGATTTGCCAATTCCCTTTCGCTTCATCGAGCTCGTATAGCCTGTTCTGAGTGCCACTCAGGAGCTTTCGCACGCCCGTAGTGCTCGTTGAGTCGAATAGGAAAGTAACTGGCTGGCGCCCGGTAGATCGGACCTTTCGCGTTCCTTTGCAGTAAGGCTGCCCGTTAGCGTCGTTCCCTGGAGGATAGACGGTGATATCCGACTGCGGGCTGTACGGTGTGTCTCGATCTTCGTAATAGAACTGGAACTGCGTGAGTTGGTCATGTAGGTCCTCGTTGTTGTAGACCTCTCGCTCGCCTCGATACTTCTGCCAGCCTGGACGACGGCACGACTTCCCTTGATCGACCACCATGACGTTCTGACGATAGCGCCACGTACCCACTCCAACCGCATCTGGAAGCGATCGGGTGTCCATCGTCCCGCTCAACGGCTTGATGTCAATCGTCGTGTAATCAGATGGTGCTGGCATACTACCTCATGGACTTGGCCAAGTAAGCTTGATTTGACCGCGCGCTCCGTCCTGGCCGCTGGAATTGCTCCCTCCGTTTCCTCCCGGCCCAGGACCGCTGGCAATCGCCGCTCCGCCAGTGCCACCTCCAGGAACAGGATACGCCCGAGTACCAGAAGCGCCAGCGTTGCCAGGGGTTTGCGTGTCGATCGTTCCTCCCGGCGCTGTACCGCCGGTTCCGCCCGAGCCGCCTGCCCCCGTTTGGCTGTAATTGCCTAGCCCTCCGCCCTGTCCGCCGTGTGCAATGACAAGGTCCGTCCCGCTCCGACGAAGCACGGTATCCTGGCCGGCGCTGCCAGAATTGGTGTTGTTGCCTTTGGAACCGCCCACGCCGCCCGCCACGGTCAAGACTTGCCCGGTCGAAACAGCAATATCAGTAACCTTGAGGTATTCGCCCGAACCTCCGCCGCCGCCGCTGTAGTAAGCCGAGCCAGCAGAGCACCAATTACAGTTGCTGCCACCGCCCCCACCAGAAGCTCCCCAAACCTCAGCCTGGACAGAAGTGACGCCCGACGGAACCGTCCAGGTATCGTTAGAGAAAAGAGTGATAGCTCCGCTAGAACCCGTGCCGCCGCTGCCCGTCGAGTCTGCGAAACCTGAATCGCCAACGGAGAACCCTCCCTCATCCGTCGCGTTCTTCGCCTTGACGAAAAACCAGTAAGTAGTATCCGCTGTAACGGATTCATCGGTGTAGGAAGGAGTTTCGGAAGTACCGATTTTCGTCGCCGCCGTCGAGTCATTCGAAGCCGCTCGCCAGATTTCATAGTATGTCGCTCCTGATACCGTGTTCCAGTTGACGACAACCTTATCCTCAAACGTCCCATCCCCAGCTGTGACGCCCGTTGGCGCGGTCAACTGCCCGACAGTTACCCCAATGCTGTCCTTGAATTCATCACTTGGGGTTCCGTCAGATTTGTAGGCCCAGGAGTACCATCGGTAGAATAACGTTGGGAACTTCACCAGGGCGGCGAGCAGCTTACCGCATATTCCGGAATTTGCTGCTGGAAGAATTGCTTTGATTTCGTCCGGCTTTACAGGGTTAGCCATAGTTCAGCCTTTCCAACCGACCATACTAAACGCGATAATGCTTATCCAGAAGGATCTTAACGGCCTGAGTCTTGGTCATGTTCGAGAAGAAATTTGTCATCTGATCCAGACTGGCGTTTCCGTAATGGGCAAGGGGAACGTCTCCAAAGCCGACCTGCCCATAGGTCGCTATGGTGTTCTGAATCCGATACGGGCGCGTGTTCCTTAGAATCCGCATATCGCACAGATGCGGACGGCCTTGCCAAGTGTCGTCTTCCCTCACGCGGTACTCGAGAATCACCTCGACTATCTTCGAGAAGTCTTCCTTCCGACCGACGACAAACCCAGGCCCGCCAGCGCCGTCACCGCACATCGGTAAATCGTCAAACTCCCTTGGCTGGAACGGCCTAATTGGGAATACGTCGTAATCCGCCGCCACTCCATCGACCTGCGCGAACGCAAGCCATCGCTCGTAATTCGACGCTTCGAACCCTCGCCCGGTCACGCACGGGAAAGAATCAATCTTGTCCTGCATGCGATCCCATCGGGGATCCAGCTTGGCGTCCATCGGCGTTAGCACCTCGGTTTTCCACCCTTCCGCGCGCCAACGCTCGTTCCAGAGCTCGATTAGCTCGGTTTGTCCTGGTATCCCAAGATCTCGGTAATAGCAGCGAATCGTATCGATTAACATGCGATCAATGGAGTTACTCCGACGTTC
>JAYRHW010000181.1:0-3041 GCA_041907145.1 Bdellovibrionota bacterium | reverse complement strand
CTTTCATCCGAATCCCCGAAGTCTCTGTGACCGCGTTATAATATTTAAGGCTAACTTATTGAAACAGAACGGGTAATAATTCCCCAGGCTGGAGCAAAGTTCAAGTCGGCGATGCCCCCCTGTAGACACCGGGGTTATCGTTTTGAGGTCTCCAAGCAGCCCCTGAGTTGATTTTAGATTTGCTAACTGATTGGGGCACTTAGTCTATGTAAGTTTGACCCCAGTTTATAAACCCAAGATTCAGTTAGGCCGATAGATTATTGGGTTCTCAAGATATTTTTAGGATTCCTAGAAATGAGTGAACAGGGTCCACCTTCAGACGCCGAGAGCAACAAACATCTCGCTCTGGCCTCGGCCTATGTTCAGGACGCGTGGTTCCCCGTTGACTCTGGCGTTCTTGAGACCGTGCAGAGCCGTCTTTACCAAGGCGCCTACGACCAGGACCGAATTCAGCTAGTGCACGATCTCAAACAGGACAGTTCGCTTTTTCTATTCTGCCTGCGTCGACTAAGCGAAATTATGTCGCAAGGCTCGGCCGCCGGTGGGGCAGCCTATTCCCCCCATGACCTGCTCCACAACTCCGAGATATCGCAGGTGCGAGAGGCTCTGGCTATCGACTCGTATAAAATCTCCACGCACCATAATGATCGTAGTCAGGAAACTCATGTGCGGTGCTGCGAGCGTTCAGTAATTAGCGCAACCACCGCCGAAGCGCTTTCTCCGCACTACGACGTAACTTCCACCGACGCATATGCCTGCGCGCTGCTGCGACAACTCGGACTCACTCTCATCGCTTGGAATTACCCGCACGTGTATAGCCGAGTCGTCGCCTCCCTAAAGAGCGGCGAGAATCCGGATCCACTGCTGCAAAAAATGCTGGGCTTCTCGCCGAAGCTGCTTGCCATATCAGTGGCGAAACGCTGGAACCTGTCCCCGCCAATTATCGATGGCATGGATTCGGAGGCTGTCAAATCTTCCAGCACGCAGTCAACCGCGCTCGCGCTGTCCAAGATCTGCGAAATCGGCGAAGCTTTTGCCGAATGCATCAACGAAACACAGATCGAGAATCCGCGCTGGCAAGGCGCTCTTGACGTCATCGAAGAGCACCTTGGCCCCCGAGGCATCTTTGAACTAAAACGCGCCATCGGCCGTAATCTCAGCATGTATGCAAAGAGGCATCCGGAACTCGCCAATTGGCAGGAATCTCCGGTTCAACAAAGCATCGAGGTTCCACCGCAGCGGCCAGGTCGGACAATTACCGCACCGCGCGGAGAGCCGCTGAAACTATTACCGCTCAATCTATACGTCAAACGCTGCTCTGATGCCGAACAGTCCAAATTCGGTGAGCTCTACGCCGCGATCGATCATGCGAATCCGAAAACCGCCCTCGAATTGCTGCGAAGTTCCATAGTGCCGCTCTTTGGATTCGAGCGCGGCTGTATCTTCCTCTTGGAACCGGACAACATGAATTTGGTCCCTCGGTTGCCGCTCGGTAGCTCGAGCATTTCGGAATTTTCGCCGGTTCGCTTTAGCTCCTCTCAGTCAGCATTCGATCCCATAGTGGCGGCTTATAGTAGCAAGACTCCCAGCATCGAAGAGCGCGTTTCACCTGCCGGCAACAAAGTACTCTACATCGCGTGCAGCCTCGGAGAACTGCAGCGAGCGGGAGTGCTTTACCTCGAACTGGGATCGGAGCAAGCACAGGCCCGCCGCGGCACCAGCCCGCTGATCGCCTTCAAGGCCATCCGCCATGCACTCGCCGATATTCTCGCTCTTAAATAGCCTCGCGCACTTTATCATGACATTTCCATGACAATACTGGGCTTATCTTGCCAGAAACTGGTGACGATCTATAAACGTGGGCAAGGCAGTGCTATACTTTTTACTAGGAGCCGTTGCAGCAATTCGCCGTGAAATTCGATTACCTCATCTCCTCGTCCGTCTCCGTGGCCATGCATGGGGTGCTGGCTATTGGAATCTACGGCAGCGTCGTGAACGGACCGAGTTTGAATTTCTCCCCGGGAAACTACGGGATCGACGTTTCTATCACCAGCCCGGCTGAACTAGGCTGGACGAGCGCGCAGAGTGCGGCTGAAAAATCGATTGCGCCCCTCACCCCTACCCGCTTAATTCTACCGCAGCCAAAGGCCGAAGTTAGTCTTTCGACTACCAAGGCAAAGCGGGAAAGTTCTTCCCGCGTAGCAGCACCGCAGTCCGCTCCCAGTCAGGGGCAGTCGATTTCAGCCGTTTCAATGACTTCCCCCTGTACAACTCCCGAATGCCCGTCCCACGCGTCGCTGGGGAAAGCCGGAGACATTGGAGCGTTTGGAGCAGGCGTCGTACATGCGCCCAAGCCGCCCTACCCCTGGGAAGCGCGACGCGCGGGTTTCGAGGGAAGCTTGGTCGTGAATGTTGATATCGACAAAGAAGGCCTCGTACGCAACGCAGAGCTGTCACAGAGTTCTGGTCGCGAAGATTGCGATCGAGCGGCACTCGATACGATCCGCGAGCGCTGGCGCTTTGAACCGGCTCGACTACTCGGCAGGCCTATCGAATGGCGGGAAAAGGTTGTCGTTGTCTTTAGCCTTCATCAATAGAATATTTCTGTGCCCACTTCAGCTCAATACACGGCACCGGCCGGCGCTCGTTCAGCGACACCTCAGCAACGTGCAAATGCCGAGTCCCCCCGCATCAAACGCTGGCGCAGCCCGCTACTGTGGCTGGTTTTAGCGGCATTCACGATTTTAACCATAACGGGTTTCGGTCTGTTCTTTGCCCGCCCCTGGATCACCCAGCAGAATCTACTTGGCAACATTCATACGGCGCTCGGACTCCTCTGCCTTGCACCTTACGCCGCGTACCAACGCGCGCATCTGCGACGAGTGCCGAATCTTAGAGGACAGCTGCACCACACGTTAGGAATACTGACGATGCTGAGTTTCTTGCTCTCGGGGTTATCAGGAGGCTGGATAGTTGCCCCAGATTCCTCGGCGACAGTCCGGCTCGCGCATCTCATGAGCAGCTTTGCATTCGCCGTCTTG
>JAYRHW010000180.1:0-12344 GCA_041907145.1 Bdellovibrionota bacterium | reverse complement strand
GCCGGCTAAGGATGCGCTGGGCTCGAATTGGATTTGCTTGATTTAGGGTCGCTGATTTTCGATACTGCAGCACCAAGAAATCGTCTTTACGCTGGAGCGTGCTATGCTGTCGAAGCAGTCTTTCAATCCGAATGAATCTCTTTTGCGTCAATCCTTCGTTGTCGGGTGCTTGCTCCTCTGTTACGCCTTTGCAACCGGCAGTTCGGTGCAAGCTGATCCGATTGAATCAAAATCATTAGTGACTGAGACCAAGGCCTTAACTCAGGGCGCAACCACCGACACGATTACGCTGAAAATCAAGCGTCCAAAGTCCCCACGCGGCGCAAGTCTGGGCAAGGGGCTTCGAATCAGGGGCTGCTGGCTTGCCGACGGACTGAAATCTTTGACTGCCCTCGATGCGTCGAAGCGCAAGGTAAAGTTTCGCCGCGCAGCCGATGGATCTGGTCTTGAATTCAAAAAAGTAAAAACGCTGAAATTCCCGCTGAAGATCAAGCTCAAGCTGAACGCCGCGTCGGCTTTGATCGCCAAGGGCAGCGCCCTGTCGGTACTCGGGCAGACCAATTGCCTGAAGGTCAAGGGGAAAAACGGGAAAATGAGGGACGACTGCAGTGCGGTTCAACCGGTATCAGTATTCGGAGCTTTTAGCGGCATCGCCTGCAATAATCCCTCGGACTTTGAAGAGCAAAGTTCATTTGCTGAAATTGTGTTTGCCGATGGAGACGAGTTCGCCGTTCGTGCCAAGAACGAGAATCTCCGCTTCGCTATGAAGAATGGCGCTTTTCTGTCTGATCTAGCCGATGCCACTGTTATCCTGAATGACACGGTCTATGTGCAGCCTGATCTTCAGCTCGTAAATGGGGTGCTCGTCGTTAATGCACCGCTCGCGGATGGGCTCAATCAGGTAAAGGTGCTTGCTCTCGACTCAGAGGGCATGCAAGCCGAGGCTGCGTTTCATTTCTGGGCTGGTTCCAACTCATTGACGGTCTTGTTTCGTGATGCGCAGGGGCAGGTCGTTGATTCCGGCGAACTCACGTTGTCGGTGGCCGACGATCCGGACTTCTACCGTGTTGCGAGTTTCTCCGGTGGCCAGGCCGTGTTTGAAAATCTTCCTGGGACAACGATCTCTGTCTCGGCCAAGTCTTCCGACGGCAAGGCCGGGTTTAGCGCAGGCGCTGGAAACGACGGTACACTGACAGTGACGATGATTCCGGTGTTGCCCGAAAGTCCAGTTGATAACAACGATATTTCTCAAGGCGCCCTCGGCTGGGAAGCCGGTTCCGGGGCAAATGTCTACGTCGTGCCCCATGATGAGGCCCAAGCTTCAGTAGCCAATGCAGCTTCTGGAGGCGGATGGACGGAGATTCCGAACGCTGCCGGCGGGCCCGACCAAGATTTAGTTTTGCAAACAAGCGGGGAGGGGCCTCGCTTTATGACGCGCACGTTCCGGACGGATCCGCGTTCGCGCTTGGTGCGAATTCGTTATCGCTTCCAAACCAACGAATATCCCGGCGGATACTTCGGCAGTAAGTATAATGACTTCTATAATGTCGCTCTCCGGTCGAGTCAGGGGGCCCATATTCTGGATGACGGCAGCAGCATGAATGCACTCGGTCGCCCGGCATTCAGTCCGAATGGCTACACGGTCTGGAAGTCGACAGTTATCCCGGTGAATCGCACGAGTCAAAGCCATAGCAACGGTGAAGTCGTGCAGGCTTCTGTGGTGGTCGCAAATGTTGCGGATGGCGCCTATGATTCACGTGTTGTGGTCGACAAGATCGAGGAGAGTTCTTTTGCTATTACCGAAGCTCACCTTTTCGACATCGATAATTCGCCGCTCAAGCGAATTAGTGCTGATAGTCACCCATACTTCAACGGATTCACCTGGATTAACGGTACTATCACCTTGGAGGGAGATAAGGACGACAAGGTTACGGAACTTTACCTTCAGCTCATGGACGGCAGTACCCAGGTCGGCCGAGCTGAGATAAGCAGCCAGGCCGCGGCAAAAGTGTTGAATGTAAAGTTCGGCAAGAGCGGGAGGATTCAATTGAAGATGCCGATGCTGCTCTTTAAAATCTTTCCGAACGTCTTGACGGGGCTGAACAGTACGACGGATCGCGGATTTTCCTTGGTCATTCAGGCTAAGAACGACAAGGGGCAGACAGCCCACACTTCGATCGGATCAGTACAGCAGCTTGTGCACTTTACGGGCACGGCTCGTTACGACCCGCGCGATGAGGCATTGGGCGGAGACGACTGGCTTCTTCCATCGATACGTCAGAAGGCCAACGCCTTTAGCGGTGTAACGTGGGGAGATTTCTCAAATATGAACGGTGGGAGATTCTCTCCGCATACCCTGCATCAGGATGGAAGATCGGCGGATGGATGGGTTGACGGATATAATGCTCTTGACGAGAGCACGGCACAGTCTTTGATAGATCTGCTGAACAGCTCTCCGGGGCAAAGTGTTCGATTTATGTACGTGCGATTTAATCGTAATCCCGGCAATCGCTTCTATCAGGCGATCTCAGGACGCACTTTGAACAATGGGCGGCCCCTTAATCGGGTAATTCTGCCTGATGGGGAGCATGGCACGCATTTTCACGTAGAGTTCTAGAGCGGCATGTAGCAGCAGATCGCACCAGAACCATATTTTCGGATGCGCTCGAGCGAAGCAGGACATAATTTGCGGATAGGCGTCGGCGAAGAGAGGATATCCGCTACTTGCCGTTCTTCGGACGCAGCCAGCCGCCAACTGCAATCATATAGCGTCCATCGCGACGCGGCTGCGAATGCCGGGAGTGTCCGGCGCGGTGCGCAGGTGCTTCGAGTACCGAGTCCGTGCGTTGGGCCTGGTACTCTTGCTCCCGGACATCAGCCTCCGCAATCATCTCAATCTCGCGGCGCTTTTCCGGGTTATCGGCTATAGCGCGCTCCTTAAAACGAGGATCTCGAAGCCGACCGACATCGAATTCCGATACAACGAGGAACTTCATGGTCCAGCCGCCGTCGAGCGTCACATCGCTGAGCGGGACGACAAAGAGCGTCTGGCGTCTGCGCATCTTGCCTTCCAATGCGTCTATGGCGCCTTCAGAGAAGGCCTTCTCGACGATGATCTTGAGCTCGCGCTTGAAGCGTACTAGTGCGCGTTCGCGAATTTGGTCGGCATCGACTGTCAATGAGGCCAGCATATGGCGCTTATCGCGCTCCGCCGCTGAGTCAAAGAACCAAGACATGCGCGGAATGCGAACATCGTGAAAGTGCTCCATTAGGAAGTGATCCGAAGCGCTGCAGCGGGCGGCGGCGCGCTTTGCGATTTCCAGCGTATACTGACCGATGTCGCCGTCCGGGTTGAAGCTCATGATTTCTAGGCGCGGGTCGTCGACCTCGATAATGGGATCGGCTCCCGCATCGGGTGAGGGAACTTCCTGCATTATGATTTGTTTAGGCTCCTGAACGACTCCATACTCGCGCCCGAAGAGTAATTCCTCGCGATCGTTTCTGCGCGAATCGAAATCCTGCTTACGCTTGCTAGATGCGCGGACGGCACTCCAGATAGCTATCCCAAATCCAGTAACTCCGATACCGAGCGATACATAGGTTAGCGGATTTACCGGAGTTAAGTGAACCTCCTGGCGGATCATTGTTTGAATGCGACTGAAGTCTTCATCGCTGAGGTGGCTTGTCGCCGGCTGCGAGCTCTTCATAGCCGCGCGGACGATGTCCTCGATCTCCTGCTTTGAAAGCTCTCGCTTCGGGAGCTCCGGCTGGAGCGCAAGGGCTGGGTTCGTGAGTTTTGGCTGAGCCGCGGGCTCAAGCAGGAACGACGGAAGCTGGCCTTGGGAGGGAACGACAAAACTAGGGAATTGCAGTTCGTTCAGCAGCCACTGCTCCGCTGGCTGCGGACTCTGGGTCTGATCCTTGGGAGGTAGGGGCCCTACGAGCTGGTTCACGCGTCGAACTGCACACGATAAATGTATGATCGGATAATCATAGTCTAACAGGCGGAATCCTCAGTCAAACAATGGTTAACTCGCTGAAATAAATACGGTAAATTGGGCACCGGGGGCATCTTCACAGTTGCGGATCGTTCTGGCATGCTGCACTCGCTCATTAAAGTCTAACTCACAGCTAATCGAGGGCGCGATGTTTTCACTGCAGGAATTTTTAGGTAAGGACCCGCGTTTCTACGATTTGCTCGAAGATTCAGCCCGAGAGGCGCACAATTGCGCCACGGCGCTCAAGACCATCGTGGGGACCACGCCGCAGACGGCCGATTTGCACCTTGTGCGACAGGCTCGTGCAAACAGCAAGCGCTTTACCGAGGAGCTGTCTGAGCTGGCAGTGAAGACCTTCGTCACCGTGCTCGATCGCGAAGATCTAGAGGCGCTTTCGAGTGAGATTTACCGAATTCCAAAGCCGCTTGAGAAATTTGCCGAGCGCTATGTCCTCTTCTGCGAAGTCTTCAAGGCGCCCCGCACTTTCCATCAGTTGGATTTGATCGAGGAAGCGACCCAAATCGTCGTGTTGATGGTCAAGAGCCTGCGCAGGGGCATCAACCCTGAGCTGGTGCAGCGGCTCAACACTAAGCTGCAAAACGTCGAAGCTCGTGCGGATACTCTGGAAATTGATTTGCTGCGGGATCTCTACCGCAGCGTCTCTAATCCGGCTGAAATTGTCGCGACTCGCGATTTAATCGACCTGCTCGAAAAAGCGATCGATCGCTGCCGCGACTCAGGCAATCACGTGCTGCATATCTGTCACAAGAATTCTTAGCTTCTGCGCTGCACCATGACATTTTTACTGCTCGTGATATTCACCGCTCTCGTTTTCGAGTTCATCAATGGATTCCACGACACAGCCAACGCTATTGCGACCTCGGTTGCGACCAAGGTGCTGACTCCGCGTCAGGCGATCTTGCTGGCCTCGGCGACTAATCTCTTGGGCGCGTTGTGGGGCACGGCCGTGGCAAAGACCATCGCCTCTGGCCTGGTTGAAACGTCAGTGGTCACGTCAGAAGTGATTTTCTGCGCGCTATTCGGAGGTATTGTTTGGAATCTGATTACCTGGTGGTACGGCATCCCCTCGAGTTCAAGCCACGCGCTGATTGGAGGCCTGTGCGGTTCTGCCTTGGCGGCTGCCCATAATAATTTCTCGGTTATTATCTGGTCCATTCCTTCTGCTTCCCATTGGTATGAGGGAAAGGGGATACTTTGGAAGGTGCTGATCCCTACGGTCATTTCCCCCTTTCTAGGATTTGTCATCAGTTTTGCCGTCATGGCGATACTGTATTCTTCGCTTCGCGCGGCGCGTCCACGCGGCGTTAACTCGGTGTTCGCCAAGCTGCAGATTTTTAGCGCCGCGGGTATGGGCTTCATGCACGGCACCAACGACGCGCAGAAGACCATGGGTATAATCGCTTTAGCGCTCTTGGCGGCTACCGGAACAGGCACGCTAAACGATTTGCCGGCCTGGCTGAGTTTCTTGCATACTGCGCCGCCTGAGGCGGGCAAGTCCGTAGAAATTGCGACTTGGATTAAAGTGCTCTGCGCGATTACCATGGCTTCCGGCACGGCCGTCGGCGGTTGGAAGATTATCAAGACGCTGGGGCATCGCATGGCACGCCTGCAGCCGATTCATGGATTTGCCGCCGAAGCCTCGTCCTCTCTCGTGTTGTTTTCTGCTTCGTCCTTCGGAATTCCCGTTTCAACCACCCACAACATCTCGGCGGCAGTTATGGGTGTGGGAGCCGCTCGCAGGCTGTCGAATGTACGCTGGACAGTTGTCGAGCGCATGATGTGGGCGTGGTTGTTGACGCTTCCCTGTTCGGGGCTCTTTGCCTACGCGTTCCATGAATTGCTGCTCTTGAGCGGACTTACCGTCGGATAGCTTCTGGCCTTACCTAGGGTCCATCAGCAAGGGCTACCGCTTGCAGCGTGTCAATCACAGCTGAATTCTTTCTGAGCAGAAAAGTTCGTTGACCGTTCGCATTGTGTCCCACGGCAATAATTTCACCGC
Source organism: Bdellovibrionota bacterium (assembly GCA_041907145.1). Taxonomy (GTDB): domain Bacteria; phylum Bdellovibrionota_C; class UBA2361; order UBA2361; family JAFLCA01; genus JAFLCA01. Next base: position 6,326 of record JAYRHW010000180.1, on the reverse strand, counting down.
GGTCGTTGATGGCACTACCATAGGATAAGACGAACCCAGCTAGCTGAGCTTGGCTACATACTAGACTGCCCAAATCAGCAGCGTTCGACATGCCTGGCTTGAAGTACAGTGCGCCATTATTCCAGGCACCTACCGACTCACCGCTGCTGTTAACAGCTCTAATGACGTTGCTGATGTGATTTGCATTATCACCGCGGATAGGGGGCACGATGCTCAATTGAAATCCGCTCGGCTGCCTGGTCCATAGAGCCCCCTGGATAGTCGGCGTTGAGCTCGTGGCATCCAGAATTCCCGCAGCGAACCCGCCATTTGAGCTCAGCGCATATCCGACGCTTGGCCTGCTGGCTGAATCTGCAGGGAGTACGAGGTTGCTGGAGGGGGCAACATATACATAGGCTCGTGTGCCGCTATTTACCAAGACGTCTCCGCTCCCTGAAGTTGCGACAACTCGGCTCTGAGAGGCTTGAGAGCTTAACGGTACCGGCAGCAGTGCCGGTATAAATCCTGACGGGACGGTTGGGAAGAACTGCGCCGCGCGCTCGACTGGATAGCCCAACACCATCGGGACTATCGATGTCGTGCCGTAGAATCCGCCTATCTTATCAAGCGCCGAGACTCTCGGTCCGCTTGCGCTATGGCTGACAATTAGTGTCTGTCGATTTCCGGCAGAATTTATCGAAATATATTGGTCGCTATAGTAATCGGGCGATGAGAAGGAGAAAAATGATTGGCGCAGTATATACGTACCCAGATCATTTATGGCGACGACGGAGCCGCTCGTTCCTGAGGCGTCGGGAGGTAATCCACTAAATGCCACCGTCGAAGCGGCTAAAGATGAAGCCGCATTGACGATAGCAGGCATGCTGGCATTGCCAGGGGAGATCATGGCTCCGACAATTTGCGATCTATTGTTGATGGCCGTTGCAGTAAAATTTGGCGGCAAGGCAGAAGCCGTGTAACAGGATTTCAGAGACACAGCTTGATCCACCAGCACTTGGGCGGCGGAACTGGATGCAATTAAAAATGTTAATAGTGGAAAAATGAAAAGGGCAGGCCTAGGACAAAATCCATGCATGGCGGGGAACCCCAAAAAAACCTAAAGGATTTGCAAGGTCGCTTACTAGTGCAGAATCACATTCTTGGATTACCTGGCTATGGTCACGCGAGGCTTTACAGGCTTAGCAAGTAATATGCCTGGCCTAGCTCCGGTATGTGCGGAGTTCGGGAACTAATTGGTCCAGGGAGGGGTAAGGTCATCCGGTTAGAAATTTTTAACTGCGAATCGATCGGTCGCGCTGTAAGGTTTATCTATATAGATTAGGCCGTTAATCGAGGGATTGGACTACCCTTGGACTTGGACGCCAGCTTTGGATAGACTTTCGCTCCTTCCTAAGCAAGTTCGTTCACATCGTTGGTTTGTAGATGAATGCTGATTGTTTCTCAGCGGCGGGACGTATGAAGTCTCATCGATGAGGAATAACAGCTGCAAGGCATTATGGTTATGCTTTCGGTTATTCTTAAGATCTGCGTCACTGCGGCTCGTGGCCGCTTTTCAAGAAAGGAGTGTGGAACGTGGAGAAGACTTCTATCTTCGCCCGTTACCCGAAACTGGCAATCTTGGACGCCTTCGAAACCTATATGCGCGATGTGCGCGGGGTTTCCGCATCAACCGTCACGGCCTACCTCTGCGACTTGCTCTACTTTGCCGAGCACCTGATGAGGGCGCACGGGCTGACGATCACCTCTGATGAAGACGAGGTGTTTCAGGCCCTGCAGGCCCGCGCTCAGGGGAGTGATGTCGCTCTGAGAGGAGACTCAGTGACGCTTCGAATCTGCACCTGCTCGCAAGAGTTTCTGCAGTCCTACCTGACGGGGCTCCTGGAAGGTGGTGAGTTCGAGAGCGGAACGGTTGCTCGGCGATTGGTTTCTCTCAGGGCTCTCTATGAGTGGGCCACTGAGCGGAAACTTGCGGGCAAAAATCCTGCGCTCGCCCTTCAGCCGATCGAAAAGGCCGAGCGGGAGCCGCGGATTCTGTCGGATGAGGAGTTCGATCGGTTGCTGGCCGGTGTCAGAGGCAACATGAGGAAGCGGTTGCGGGACACCGCAATGCTGCTTTTGCTGCACGATGCCGGTCCGCGTGCCAGCGAGATCGAAGCCCTCAACGAGGGACACCTTCAGGGCAGTCGCCTGACGATCGGGCAGGGCCTGACCAGCTCCAGAGTGCGGGTTCGTGAACTGGCTCCGAGAACGGTGGAGGCCTTGGGGCACTACCTGAAATCCAAGTCCGGTGCACGATTGCCGGAGGCACCGCTCTTCACCAACAAGACTGGAGAGCGGATGGATACTCGCAGTATGCGCCGCCATCTGGATGCCTACTTGAAGGCGGCTGGACTGCCGTTGAGCATCAGGCCGGTTGATCTTCGCTACACGGCGATCGTCAACGACTTGGCGAGGGGAGTCCCGCTCGGGTCTGCTGCTTCCCTGTTCGGCTTCGCTGGCACGGCTACTCTTTCGCAGTTCATGACGTTGAGTCAGCGCCGCAACGAAGTCTCCCAGAAGCAAAGTCCGGACAAAGCCGCCGCTGCGCCTTTGCCTCGAACGTCCAGCAATGGCTCGCCTGCGGCGAACATTGCTCAACCGACCTCGGTGGCAACCCCTGTTAGAACTACGTCAATCTATGGACGTGCCAGGCCGCTTCAGGCGCACGGACAGTCAGGTTCGTTAAACAATTGAAGGACGGACAAGCGGGCGATGCCGGGGGATGGAAGCGCAAGCTCACCCCCGGCATCGTCATTTTATTTTTCAATAGGATTTATTCGCCTTGCAGCTGTTGGCCTTCAACAGCCTGATCGGGCTTTTAGGCGAAGCTCGAGGAACTTACCTTGATACGCAGGTCTCCAAGCTTAGGTGCTGGAGTTAGAACATAAAATTATCAAAACTTAAGCGGGATTGCTCGTTTGGCTCGGAGGGAACTGATTCGTCGTCAGCCGGAGCGAAATGTGGCACCGGATGTGCCTTCAGGAAGCCGTCTAATCGCTCTATACACTGCGGACCCTGAGACAAGATGTCATGCAGCTCGCGGAAGAGCAGATCCAAATCCAAGAGCTGTTTACGTTCGCCAGAAAGTTTATCCTTAAATTCCCTGAATTCAGCTGAGTCGGCTCGGGTATCTGGGTGAGAGATAATAAACCCCGCTTCAATCCTGAACTGATCTTGAGACAGTACCCCCGCGCTGTAGGAAGAATCGGAAAATACACCACTCAATTCGGAGAGGTTCAAGGGCAGGCCCCACTTTAGGCGCTCAGCGGCTTGCTGAGCTAAGGACAATGGCTTTGCCGGCGGCTCAAAATCTCCAAATGCAGAGGGATGCTGCTCCTGGGCGGGTTCAGGCATATCAAACATGGCGCGTTGCCGAGCCAGATTGGCCTCCGAGGCCCCACGTGCCTTGTCCAGCGCCTGGATATGCTCTCCGAGTACCACCCAGTTTTTGAGATCCTGAGCCAGTGTGGGCGACAAGACCGTGTCGTTGGTAGGCTGCGTGGCCTTTTGTGCGGACCCGTTTGACTTTCCACAGGACGAAAGTTCTGGGAGCGTGGCGGCAGAAAATACTGACAGAGATATGACAGCAGCTAGACTTGGTGCTGAACGGCTTGCACTCATAGATACTCCTTAAACAACTGGCTATATCAGGAGCTTTCTACGCCTGTTGTTAATCCATTACAAGCTCAAATCTCTTGTACTTTCAAGTTGTCAATGAGGTTTGGGTGTTAGGCAGGCGGGCTGCCTCCACTTCCAAGCTGTCGCTGTGTAGGTGCTGGCGCTGGCAATAGACCCATTGCGCCGTCCGCCTTGAGGCCGAAGGGCAGACGGAGGGAAGGTTTGGTCTCAGGCACTCTCCCGCCTTGCGATTCCAGGTTCATTTGTTGCTGGAGTCTCTTAATCAAAGTCGAGAATAACTCGGACGGTTGTACGGTATACTTTTCTGGTCCTGATTTGCCCTCGAGCTCGATAGTAACCTGCTTTCCTCTAATATCCTCGGGTATGCTGCTCTGAGCCGCTTCTATGGCCCGCAAGTAAGAGCGGCGCTGGGAATGCGGAAGTCTCTCTACATTGTCGAGGCATTTTTTTCCGAAAGCCAGCGCCACCATGGTCCTCCGCCGTCCATCATTACTTTGATTGCTGAGGTAGTTTTGCACCGCGCCGACCATCACAGGCGATGGCAGCATGGAGAGGTCGCGAGGGAGCTGCCAGTTCGCAAGCCAGCCTGAGACCACCGCGCGAAATTCCTTATCGATTGATGACCTTTCAGAAGGCTCTAGGTGATGCATGGCATGCAGCAAGGTGTGAACCACATCAGCACTTGAATCGCTGGACCAGGAGTCCGTCGGAGTTTGGCTATACCCGCGCTCCTTTTCGACCTTCATGCGATTGACCAGAGCCGCGAGCAGGGGATTGCGGCTTGGATGTTTCGGTACCCAAATTCCAGCTTGTGCCAACTCGGAAACCGCGCGGGTGAGCCCGCGCAGTTCTTCATCCAGTCCAGGCATTTTGAGGAGGGAGGTCAAGTGATCGCAGAAGACCTGCTCAGGGTTGTAAGCCCTGGCGGCCGCCTCGAGCGCTTTAACTTCTTCACCCGGTCCGATGTCGACCCCAAGATCATCCTGCAAAACTCGCCGCAATGCGTCGTCGCTGTCGGCTTCTTTGGCTTCATCCATGGTCACTGAATCGACGATGGTAAAGCGCTGCGCCAGGGCAAAGCGGGCGAGCGCCCCCGAAGTTTCATGCGCCGGGAGCTGATCGTAGGCTAGCTGTGCTGTGGCCGGGTCGATCGCTGGACTGGAGAGAAAGAGGCGCAAGATGCGGCCCTGCATTGCAGCTTGTTGAGCTTGGGAGCGGAAGGCCTGCTCATTTTGTCCTCGTTGTCCTGCCGCTGTACCGGCCCATACTTTCTTCCCATCCTCGTGCGGGTCGTCCTTGAAGACGTCTCCACCGCCTTCGAGTGAGTTAAGCTTAGCCTCTAAGACAGCAGCTTTTGCCTCGACCTCTTCCTTGCGTTTGACGATTTCAAGCAAATTCCTAAGGGGCACCGTCGTTAGTTGATCTGGCCAGTTCGGTACTTTCGGCACGCGTGCCAGTGTTAAATTCAAAATTTCATCGCGCTTTGCTTCAGCCGCCGCCTTTGCCACGGCATCGCTTCGAATTTCGGCTTGTTCTATGGCCTGCTCGGCGAGCTGCAGGGATCCCGGCTGCAACTTGGATCCCCCGGCTGAAGTCTGCTCGAAATTTTGATCCCCCGTAGCTCTTTTGTAGCCCGGATGCGAACGAATCAGCTCTACAATCGGCGAGAGTCTGGCGAGCTCCACCCGGGCCGTGCCGAGGTCCTGTCTGGTAGTCTCGAGTTGGCCGCTTACTTGACGAACATGAACGGCAGCTTCATTTTTCCCCGTTATTTGTGCAACAAAGGTTGGAACTACAGACCTCAGGGTGAAGGTCTGAATAAGTTTCTGCTCCTTGGGATCGTCGGATCTGTAGCTCGAAGATATCTCCGCACTTACCAACAGCAATTTTTGCGACAGTGCGGGATCGGTTGCGCGCTTTTCCGCCGCAAGCCCGAACGCTTCGGATATGGCCGTAAACCCTGAACAGGCCAAGATGCGCTTCGCCTCCGTCTCATGGTCGAGATTTTCTATCTGCGAAATCCCGTGCAAGAGAAGCCTGCGCAAAGTTTGAGACTCCGCGGGCGGCAGAGCTTTTACGAGATCGTCGGTGAAATAGCCCTTGATAATGCCATGACGGAGCCCCTTTATTCCAAAGCTTTCCAGCTCTGCCATTACCAGCGGCAGAATGGCTTCTTTGGTAACCGGGCCGAGTACGGAGCTGTTCGCCAATGGCAGCAGTAACTCATCGAGATAGAGCACTCTATTTTCGGCCGTACTGGCCTTAAATTGGGCGCAATCATTTCGCGTTAGGCGACCAGCAAGGTCGGGAGCGAAGAAGCGCAGGAGCTCACGCGCTTCGCTGCGTGCTTCGTGCTGCGCCCCAGGAGTCTTGACATCCAGAAGTGCGACCGCGCGATCTAAGAATATTTCCCGGCGATGTTCGTCGGGCCCCAAACCGAATTTCATGGCCTGCAGAAATTTTGCCTTTACCAGGGGATGCGCATGATCAAAGCGGCTATCAAGATCGCCGAAGAATCCATCATCCCCCGGGGACATGAGGCAGGCAGCGCCAAGAATGCATTCGACTGCGTCGCCGCGCATGGTGCTGTCCGGGGCCTTGCCGAAATACCGCTTTTCGGTGGCTGCCCCGCGATTTTCCTCTCGTTC
>JAYRHW010000179.1:0-9413 GCA_041907145.1 Bdellovibrionota bacterium | reverse complement strand
TAGGGGGAAATGACTTGAGAGAACCCTTAGTCCTCAGGCAGGGTATCCCAACCTAATTCATCAGCCAGAGCGTCTTTGAACCACTGCTGTTGTGCAGCGATAAGCTTGAAGTGATAGTCGAGATCCTCGAGTGAAATGCCCGCGGCCCCTAAGCTGGAACTGAGCACGATGTAGTGACCGACCAGGCTAACTTTGATTCCGACGAGTCCATCGGCGATTTCGAGTGCCGCTGCCAGCATTTCCGTCGCGCCGCGAACTGGGACGGTGGCAATATTGACTCCCATGTAAATGGTAGTCTCTTGAGGGACTTTTAGACCCTCAACTAGGATTTCCAATTCCTCCTCGGCGCCCAAAGAGATCATCCAGCGAGCGTTTTCTGCGCTCTTTTCCTTTTGACACTCGTCGGGGTCAAACCCCCGGCGCAGGATGAATTCCTCTACGAGATGAACGGGATCCTTTCCGCCGGTAATTTTGCGGATATTCAGGGTGGCGAATTTCTTAATTTTTCCCATGGTGCTTGGCTTCAATTCTACTTGTGATAGGCGATACCCTTCAAGATGGTCATTGCCCTGTAAAGCTGCTCTATAAGAATTAATCGCGTCATCTGATAGGTAAAAGTCATTGGTGAAAGCGATAACACTGCCTGAGCCTTGGTCTTGACCGAGGCATCCCATCCGAACGAACCGCCAATAGCGAAGCACAACTGCGACCGGCCTTGGTTCCATAGACCCTGCAGCCAGCTAGCCATCTGCTGCGATGTCATAGATTTGCCAGACTCATCAAGAATTATGAGATATTCCCCTTGTTCGACCTTTGAAAGTACGGCCTTAGCCTCCAGCTCCTTCATCACTGACTCCGGATGTTCTGACTGCGCAGGAACCTCGACAAGCTCAAAATCGGCAAAGGATCGCAAACGGGTGAGGTATTGCTCTTCGCCAGCTAGCACGAAGTCCTGCTTGATTTTACCGACGCTAATAATCTTAATTCCGGGACCCGCCATAGGTGTAGAATTATGCCCGCAGATCAATGGGTTAAGCAAACAAAAGGGCGTCAAATTATTTGTTCAAGATATTTTGGGGCTTAACCGACTTTTCAGGTGCAGAAAGGATTCTCGTCATTGGCCAAGGATGGTCGAAATTGGAAACCAAAGATTCTGAATTGGGGTCAGGCCCGCTTGGAATCTACTGTCAAGGACGAGGTGTGTCATGAACATTGATGCCATTGTAAGGCTATTCTCTTCGAATAGTCTTTCCGCGAAAACTCCCGCCACAAAAAGCGCTGAAACAACACAGGAAGCTTCGAGCCCAAAAAGTTCGGAAGCCGTAGAAGTCGATGCGAACTTGGGGAAAGTTCAAGGAGAACCAACTGAGGCAGAGCGACAAGAGAAAGTTGCACGTCTAAGGAAACAAGTGTCAGACGGCAGCTACTCCCCGAATACTCGGGAAGTCGCTTCGGCCCTGGCTAGAGAGTTATTCGTTTAGAAAAAGGGCTCTGCAGTTTCGAGGGGCGTGGATATGATATCCGCGCCCCTCATTTTTTTTCTGCAGCGATCGATTGCCGTGAATATCGGACTAGGAGAACTAGCCACGCAATAGCCTCAGCGCCAAGACTGGTATCTGATTGGCTTGAGCAAGTACAGCAGCGCCTGTTTGCTGTAGAATTTGCGTTCGCATCATCGTAGTTGCCTCGGACGCAACATCGACATTTCTTATGCGACTTTCCGCGGCAGTAACGGCATCTCGAGAGGCGTCTGCCACTGTCGAAGCAGAGTAAAGGCGGCTCTCAAAGGCTCCCAATTGGCCGCGGAAGTCACTGAGCTGAGCTAGACGCTGCGTTGAAATAGAAAGCGCCTGCAGCGCGCGAGTCCTATTCTCGACTCCCGAGAAGTCGATTGCGGTAGCTGATTTGCTTGAATTGTTGCGAGTATCAAAGAATCTAATTCCCTCGAGGTTTACGGAGAAGGTATAGGAACCCGTTGTAAAACCCACGGCAGCGGGATTGGTATCGAGGAGCGCACCACTTTCGGTACTGACGGTTCCGGCAAAGTTTGCAAGCCCGGCACGTCGATAGGTAGTCGAGGCTCCAGCAATCTCCTCATAGGCTGCAAAGAGCGGCTTGTTATCAACAGTGTTGCCTATCACTCCAATGTATACCGTATGGGACAATCCATCCGAGCCCTGAACTGTGCGCTTCAGCAATTGGTTCTGAAATAGACTGGAGAGGGTGTCAAATGAAATGTCATCCGGCGCAGCTGCGTATACCGTGAACAAGTCGCTCGCCTGCGCGCCTGCGGTGGAATAATAACTCAGGGCAAGGTCGACAATGCCGCTTACTGAACCAGTATCCGGAGCACTGACGGAAAAGAGGCTTGCTGACCCACCTGATATTCCTGACTGAATATTGAAACTGCTTTGCTTGCCATTCCTGCCTCCGAGCAGTAGCGACAGGCCGTTAAACTCTGAAGTATCTCCGAGTCTTCCGAACTCCTGGACTAATTTTGAGTACTCTTCTTGAAGCGCTCGCCGCTGAGTTGAAGACAGCGTTCCGTTAGAGCTTTGTTCAGCCAGTTCGATGGTTCGCTGCAGGATGCTCACCTGCTGTTCCAGAGTCCCTGAAGCGATGCCTACAAGCGAAAGAGCATCGCTGAGGTTTCGCCGTGCTCCGCCATAGAGGCGCTGGTCGCTTCGCAGACGATCGGCAATCGCCAATCCTGCCGCATCATCGGAGGCTCTATTGATTCGCAGCCCGGAGGATAGCCGTGCAAGCGAAGACGATAGCTCATCACTCGCGCGCGAGAGTCGACGCTCAGCTGATTTAGCCGCAATGTTGCTGTTTATAGAGATCAGCGAGGACACAACCAGAGTCCGTAAGGTCTCTGGGGCGAAGAGACTATTAGTCACTCAATAAGGACGGTTAAGTCTCTGATTTGCCTTAGATTCCGGAGCTGGAAAGTTCACCGTTGGGGCAGGAGCCCGATAGCCTATCCCTGCGAAATTACAGGAGTTGCTGCCCTGAGCCGCAATTTTTCAGGGGGAAATTCAGAGTCGAGCTGAACTTTCCATTCCATGCCTGGTCTAAGTTGGAGAACGGTCCCAAATAGACGCTTAGGGATGAGGTGTGATGAAGTTGTGGAGCAAGGTGTAGCCATACGTGCCGAAATGCAGATCTTAGACGACAACTCATCTGAAGCGGAGATTATCGCGCGAGTACTCTCGGGACAGCGCGATGATTTTCGGCATCTGGTTGATCGACACAAGGATTTGGTGTTCGCCATGATTCAAAGGCAAGTAGGTGACAGGGGAGTGGCCGAGGATTTGGCTCAGGAAGTCTTTTGTCGTGCCTATCAGTACCTGAAACAATTTCGCGGAGACTCTTCTTTCGCAACCTGGATAACCCGCATCGCTCTCAATCAGACCAATACCTATTTTGCCTCCCGGCGATTCAAGGAAGGGAGGCGAACGGACAGCTTTGATGCCCAGGTACATGACCTTGGTAGCACCGATCCGGAAGGTCGGGAGCGCATGAAGGAAATACTCGAGGCATTTCGCTCAGGGTTGAGCGAACTCAGCCCGAAGCTGCGAGATGTTTTGGTCTTAAGTGCCTTCGAGCAGAAAAGTTATGAAGAGGTGGCCGCTATCCTAGAAATTCCCATCGGTACGGTGCGTTCGAGATTAAATGCAGCTCGCTTGCAGCTAAGAAAATTTCTTCCGGCAAGAAATGTCGAGGTATCCTCATGAATACGCGCTTTGAAGAACAATTTCTAGACTACCTGGAAGGCCGTTTGCCGGACACTGAACTCAGAGCCTTTGAAGAGGCGCTGCAGAGTGATGCCGGCTTGCGAGCTGCACTCGCAGATTACAAAGCGATTATGGGCGTTGAATCGGCTATCGCTCAGACATCCGCCAGCCCTCATTCCAGCTTTTCAGTTAAGGTTATGCAGTCAATCGAAGCAGGAGACTCGCTTGCTCCGAGCGGCATTTTTACGAGGTTTTTTATGTTTATGCAGCAGCATCGACGTATGCTGGCCGGATCGCTGGCCACATTTGCTACCTTGATCATTGTCGTTCGGCTTTCCTTCGATACATCCATGCGCAGTGCGGCCCTAAGAGGAGTTCCTCGCTCGGATCTCGTTGAATTGGAGTCGTCGCGAATGAAAGAAGCCGGCGCTTCGTCTGAGGCGCTGCAGAGCGGGGTTTCCCGAGGCCCGGTGGTTCCCCAGGCTGCTTCGTTGGCAGACGCATCGAAAAAAGATGAGGGCTCATACCCTGGCAATCAGAAATTCGAGAGCCAGCCGATTATAGCCAAGGAGAAGGCGTCGAGCTCTAGTTCCGCAGCGAGGGCCGTTGACTCAAAATCAATATCGTCGTTGTCGGACAACTCATTGGCCTCTTCTGAGCAGGACCTGATTCGCATCGAGCCGGAGAAGGCCGTGCAGGAGCGCGACCGCAATAGTGCCGTTTTGGGAAAGGCAATTGATAGGCTCCAAGAAACCGCGAGTCATTCGACAGCTGGCGCTCCTATGGTTGGGAACAGAGGCGCAGCAGTTCGATTTGACGACAGGAGAATAGCTGCCGCCTCTTTGGGGTCGAGTACCGGAATGCCTGGATGGATTCAACAGGAGCCCAGTAACGAAAGCTATAACACCGCGGTCGAAGGCGGCAGAGTGCTGGTCAAAACCGAGCCGGTATCGACTTTCAGCATCGACGTGGATACGGCGAGCTACTCCAATGTTCGCCGTATGGTCCGTAGCGGCCAGCTGCCGCCGGCGGATGCCGTGCGCATCGAGGAGATGATAAACTATTTCGACTATCAGTACCCTGTGCAGTACGAGCGCCCATTTACTCTCTCCTACGAGATGGCGCCCTCTCCGCTTGATCAATCTCGTTACCTCTTGAAGCTGGGGATTAAGGCGCGCGATGTCGAGCCCAATGCCAAAGGCTGGAACTTGGTATTCTTGGTAGACGTCTCGGGATCGATGTCCGATAACAACAAGCTGCCGCTGCTCAAGCGCGCCTTGCCGGTGCTCGTCGATCGTATGCGCCCGGAAGATCGCCTGGCCATAGTCACCTATGCCGGCAATGCAGGCGTGGCGTTGGAGAGCACTAGTGGCAACGAAAAGTATAGAATTCTTAACGCCATCGATAATCTTTCGAGCGGCGGAAGTACAAACGGAGCCGGTGGAATCCGCCTGGCTTATGATATCGCTCGGCAGCATAGAATCGAGGGCGGCGTTAACCGTGTAATTCTTGCAACGGACGGGGACTTCAATGTCGGAGTAACTTCCCAGCAAGATCTTATCCGGATGATCGAGCAGGAAAGGCGCTCGGGAATCACTCTGACGACCATTGGCGTGGGCGAAGGTAATCTCAAGGACGGGACACTCGAGCAACTTGCTGATAAGGGCAATGGAAATTACTTCTACCTTGATAGTTTTAACGAGGCGCGAAAGGTTTTGCAGACCGACCTTGTTGGCAATATGGAAGTCGTTGCTAAGGATGTGAAGCTGCAAATAGAGTTCAATCCCGAGCAGGTTGTTGAGTATCGGCTAATGGGTTACGACAATCGCCGCTTGGAAAATCGCGATTTCAATAACGATGCGATTGATGCTGGCGAGATTGGCTCGGGACATACGGTGACGGCGATGTATGAGTTGGTACTAAAGAACTCTGAGGCCGCTAAGCAGCTAGAGGAAGAGCTTCGCTATCAGAAGGCTGCCGCTGAGCGTGAGAGCAAATCATCCGAGGCTCATAACGGCGAACTCGCCTTTTTAAAGATTCGCTTCAAGAGGCCCGATGCCAACAATTCGGAACTCATTCAGTACCCCATTTTGGCATCGGATATTCGCCGGGATGCTCAACAGACCAGCTCAGATTTCCGCTTTGCAGCTGCGGTTGCCTATTTTGGGCATCTGCTGAAGCAAAGCCAGTATCCTGGAAATTATAGCATGCAGGACGTGATTCAATTGGCACAGGGCGCCAAGGGAAGCGATGCCAAGGGGTATCGTCAAGAATTCGTCGAACTGGCCAAGGACGCCGCGGTGTTGTTACAACGCTCACAGCCTCAGGTTAGGCCGCTTGCTGAGGACCGGCGGCGATATCCGTAGGCAGAATTAGTGCGGCTCGCCGATGTCTTCGAGGTCTTCAGGGATTTCAGCTTTTTGCACCAGCTCCTCTTCCAGTACCTTGAGCTCTGAATCGAGATACTGAAACAGCTGGAGGACCGTAGTTTTCAATCTCGCGAGAGGGACAACGTGCATACTACCGGCACCTCCGGAGAAGCTATCGCTAAATACCAGTGTCCCCTGAAGTAGTTGATGACTCACGAGCAAATTCTCCCGGCGAGGAACTTCCAGGAGTTGCTGTACCTCCCTAATTCTATTCTGCAGGGCTTCGGATATCTGGTTAAGGGCGAAATACGATGTCACTTTTGAATTGGTGACCAAATGAAAGTATCGGCTCGTGCGGCGGTCCAGATCTTCTACATACTGATTTATTGTCGTCTGAAGCTCTTTGAGTTCCTCGACAGGCTCGAGCAATACTTTTGCTTCTCTGCGCAGGTACTCGTCGCGATTTCGAGCGACGTACCAGATGCCGAATGTGAGAGTGAGAAAGCCCAATATCGCAATGGACATCGCCACCGGAGACCCGAGTTGCTCGCGGAGCAGTAGGCAGGAGCCTACGTAGATTAAAAGCACCGGCACGCCGCTAAACCAAATATGGCCCGGGTCCTTGATATCCGGCCTCGGTTTGGCGGCCAGTGCCGTCAGCACGGAACGTTCAATAACGGGAGAATCAGGCTGAATCTGCCCGTCTAAAATGCTCAGAACAAGTGATCGCTTTTCGCTTTGCTGCGACATAAGTCCCCGGTTTAGTTGACTCTGAGTGTATCGGCTTGGGGAATATACCTACTTGAGGCATCTTGAGGGGCTGGGAGCTAATCTGCCCAACTTACTAAATTAAATTGTGTTATCCTGCGCTGAGGGCACATACGATGTTTCCAGAGTGGTTACTACAGCCAGGAATGAGCGCTGAGCCGGATTCTTCTCCGGCCGGAACGGTCGCCAACGGGGCCGAGACTGATCCGTTCCGAGAGGTGATGGATCCGCGCGGCGAATACCCGAACTCCAAGCTCGCCTCGTTCGGAAATACGCTTCGTCAATGGATAAGGGACCTAAACGGGCGCGCGGAGCCGATTTTGGCGCGGCTCTATGATGACCCTGCCGCAGACGCCTTAGCCGGCGGGCTAAATAAGCTGGTGAAGGTGAACGAGAAATTTCTTAACCGCTGCGATGAACTGCTGCGCGCAAATTTTGAATTGGAAAAGCTTAAGGGGCGACCATATGCCCTCCTCGATGAGGCACAGGAAGTGTCCGCGGAGATTATCGTACTTGCCCGCGCGGTAGTTCGAGAAAATGGTTTCTGCGAGGATGGGGATCCAGAAGTAGACTCTCTGAAGAATAGTATCGTTATCCTGAGCGACCAGGCCATGGATGGAGCGCTTCAACTTCTTAATCAACAAACCACGAACTTAATTCTGGAGCCTGATCTCCTCGTCCGCTTCGATCCAAGCAAAGCATTTGAACCGGCAGAAGTCGTCGCAGGCCGACTTGCGGCCGAGCGTGATGAGCTCATGAAGCTTCCCAAGCTCAACGCCGATCAGCAGTTGCTGTTGCTTCGAGGCTCCGCGCAGGGAACACAACTGCTTCGATTGATAGAAGTGACGAGCGATACCTCCAAGTACAATGGAAGCGTACTCTCCGCCCAAGAGGATTACCTAGGCATGATCCTTGTGGCGAGGAAGGTCTTTGACCAGTCCCGCAGTCGAGTGCCCGATGAAATATCGGGTAAACATGCTAGGGCCATTGTCGCACATTTTGATTCCATCGCTGAGGAAGTAGCGATGCGAATGGAGGGGTTAAAGTACGATCTGCGTCAGGCCTGGCAACGCGTCTGGGCAAAGCAGGAAGCGGAGCGCTCTAAGTTTTAGCCCCTTCGCAGCTCGGCTCTCTTCCTTGCAATCTCTCCAATACCATCCCCCGGCAGCGTGCCGGAAACCAGCAACTTTCGGGGTTTCTCGCGATGAAATCAAAATCCAAATTTTCGTGCTTCAGAAACTGCCACTCTGCTGATGTCAGCGAGAAGTGCGATTGCATGTACTCATCAGACTTTCCGCCCTCTGATTGAATGCGCTTCAAGCGAATAGAAATAGTGGTTAGATCGGAGTATAGGTGGAGGCGATTGGTATAAATGGCAAATTCGACATCACGCTCAAGCCCATGTATGCAGGGATCCGGTTCCTGAATCAAATCGTCAGCACAGTAGAGCCACTCATGATATGGAACGGTAAACAGGGGGGTCTTCGCCGCACAGAGCGCTGAAAATGGAGCAAGCGGCTGTGTAAGACCAAACGGCGCAATCCAAATAATTTGAGGCACTCGATAAAGAACGTCGGAGTAATCTCCCTCTTGATGCTGTAGCAAGTAGTGCTGATAGGCAAAGTCACCGAGCCACTTCGCGGCAGCTACCGGATCTGCGGGAGGCCGTAGAGTGCCTACAAATAAGGTCTGATTTGCGCGCGCTTCAAAGAAGTCGACAAACAAATCACTCCACGAACGGTCCATTAAATAGTCAAACTCGCGGGGCCTATGGAACTGGCTCGGGGCACGCCCTGACGCCACTTCGCTCAAGACCGCGCTAAAATCTGGATCGCCAAGTTCGAATCGAACGACTTCCTTGAAAACTCGTGGTGCAGATCTGCGTGGATCTGGACCACTGAACAGCTCGTCGTTACTGAGACTGAAGGCCGACATCAACCCGGCAAGCAAGGAATCATCGGGCGGCAGCAGGGGCTTTACCCCTAATATATAATTAGTAACCAGGCGAGCCGCAGCATCTACATCGTTGGTGAGCACCACTTGCTGTCGGTGCTGGTTGAGGTCCATGTCGATGGATGTCAAGGCGGCCAAATAGTGCCGGGCGCTGGCGTAGTCAGGGGTGAGCTCTTGAGGGGAGATAAAGGTTACTCCCGGACGCTCGACACGGGCGTTCGGTTCGGGGGAAGGTGATGAGTGGTGGGCAGATAAACCAGCGTCCATACAGCCTTGCAGTCATTCTCTCAAAAAGTCCCTTCAACTGGTCAAGCCTTGTATGGCAGTGGGTTCCAAAAGTGTGCAGGGATTAATGGCTTCGAGCCCGTTCTAGCGCGCAAATGTAACATCTTCAAGGGAACGCACGAAACAGAGCCTGCTGCGGTCGTCTGGTCGATCAGCCAAATGCCCTTCCATGAGGCATTTCCTATCCCAAAGCTCGACGGGTACGGTATCATTTTCGTCAGGGACGACAATTACCTTCCCGATTTTGAGACCATTATATTTTGAGTTTACGCCATTGTATTCCGCCCGCAGAGCGGCAACG
>JAYRHW010000178.1:0-6386 GCA_041907145.1 Bdellovibrionota bacterium | reverse complement strand
GTAAGCCTTTATCATTCGTTCAACGACCGTTGCTTCGACTTCTCTCTCGATGAGAAGTCTGCGGGTTGTCGTGCAACGCTGGCCAGCAGTACCCACGGCACCAAAAACGGTCGATCGCACCATCATGTCAAGGTCGGCGTCCTTAAGCACGATCACCGCGTTATTACCGCCAAGTTCAAGAATGGTTCTGCCCAGCCGCTTACCGACAGTCTCGGCTACGGATCGCCCCATGCGTGTAGAGCCGGTGGCCGACACAAGCGGAACGCGAGCGTCGGCGGCCATGAGCTTACCTAACTGCGGTCCGTCTCCCACCACGAGCCCAAACAGCCCGGGAAATCCGCGCTTAGCGGCGACTTCCCGGCAAATCGTGTTCATGGCCACTGCAGTCACCGGAGCAAATTCGGAAGGTTTCCAGACGACCGTGTCGCCGCAAACGGCAGCCAGCATTGAGTTCCAAGCCCAGACCGCTGCCGGAAAATTGAAGGCGGTGATTACGCCGACCACACCGAGGGGATGCCACTGCTCCATCATGCGGTGCGAGCGGCGCTCGGAAGCGATCGAAAGGCCATAGAGCTGTCGCGACAGCCCAACGGCAAAATCGGCAATATCAATGGCTTCCTGAATCTCGCCCTCGCCTTCGGACAAAATTTTGCCGGTTTCAATCGTGACTAGCCTTCCTAGGGCAGACTTATGGTCTCGCAGTGCCGCCGCAATTTCGCGCACGAGCTGCCCACGCTCGGGGCCAGGAACTTTGCGCCATTCCTTGAATGTTTCCTGCGATTCCCGAATTACTCGGTCGTAATCTGCATCACTTGCCGTGATGACCGTGCCGATTTCCGAATTATCGATTGGCGACCGCGAAACAAGCTTCGCTCCAGAAGATGCTCCCGTCGTGCACACTGCTCCAATATTCTTTAATTCGATGCCGAGCGATTTTAGAATTTCATTCATTGATTCATCCCCTCCTCTCCCAGCAGCTACGCCACGGAGCAAAGAGACTTTAACGTACTTAAGAGAATATTTCGAAGGAGGAATTTTGGGTCCAGGGCTTGCCCGGGGCGGTTAAGCAGAATCTTGGCAAGGCCAAGTTTTGCTCCGAGAGATTCCGAGAGATATTGCGGGGGCCGGATTTGAACCGACGACCTCCGGGTTATGAGCCCGACGAGCTACCTGGCTGCTCTACCCCGCGTTAAGAACTAATCCGCCAAAAAGATTGATAAATCTAAGGATTTCAGCGGAGACGGGAGTGTACCGGATAGAAAAATGCAAGTCAAGTTAGGGAACTACAGGACTAGCGATCGGGGTGTGGTTTGCTACCGTCCCGCGGCTTGTAATTGAACACCCGCAAGCGAATCTGCTGATATTCCTTTTCCGTAAGCTTGCGGATCTGCCCAGTGTCGAGGTTCCCAAGGCGGAACGGCCCGTAGGAGACGCGCTTGAGTTTCATGACGGGGTGCCTCACTTTATCCATCATGCGACGGACGATGCGATTGCGCCCTTCTGCAATGGTGATTTCTATCCAGGCAGAATTTTCATCGTTTTTTAGTAGCCGTATTGCCTTCGCGCGGGCCAGACCATCCTCCAGGCGCACCCCCTGCTCCAGTTTTTGTATGGTGTTGTCGTTCGGAATTCCCTCAACTCGGACGTGGTAGGTGCGTTCGAAACCGTAGCGCGGATGCATCAAGCGCTCGGCCATTTCTCCGTCATTCGTGAGAATCATTAAACCAGTAGAGTCCCAGTCCAATCGACCGACAGGGAAGTAAGACTTAAAGTGCTTCGTTAGAAATTCCGCAACTGTAGGACGCCCTTCCGGATCGCTAAGGGTAGAAACAACGCCGCGAGGCTTGTTAAGGAGTATGATCCCGCGCTGCGCCGGCTTTACGATACGTCGACTAACGCGAACAATGTCACGCTGCGGATGAACTTTAGTGCCGAGCTCCTTGACGACAACGTTATTAACCTCGACCTTGCCCTCGACAATCAGCTTCTCGGCATGCCGCCTTGAAGCTACTCCACATTCTGACAGGAATTTTTGCAGACGAATCCTGCCGTCAGCAGATCCTGGAGACGCCGGAGTCTTTGATTTTGGCTTATGACGCGGGCGATTCTTCAAGTGCTGTCTCTGTTAATTCCGGCTCCGCAGGAACTTCGCCTTCCAGCGCATCTTCGGCATCTACGGGAGCAGAATCAATTTCCTTGAGGTCCCGTAGCGTGGGGAGCTGAGACAGTGAGCTTAGACCAAAAACCTTGAGAAAGTCATCTGTGGTGCCATAAAGAGCCGGCTGGCCTACTGTTTCCTGGTGGCCAACGATGCGGACCAGCTTTCGTTCAAGCAGAGTTTTGAGCGTCGGAGTGACATCAACTCCACGAATTTTCTCGATATCACTGCGCACGATTGGCTGCCGGTAAGCGACTACCGCCAGTGTTTCCAGCGCCGGGGCGCTCAAACGCCGCGGGCGCCCTGACTTGAGCTCTCGCACGAATCGGGAATATTCCAAGCGGGTGCGGAACTGAAATCGCCCGCCTACTTCAAGGAGCTCTAAGGCGGAGTTGCGCTCAACAAGCTGCGTACGAATCTGCCCCACAGCCTCACGAACTTCGATTTCCGGGATGCCGGTAATCTCGGCAATCGACGCCAGGGCAAGGGGTTCACCATTCGCAAATATAAGCGCTTCGATCAAGGCTACTCGTTCTTCACCCTCCAGCTCGGGCATCGGCTCTGTCTGCGCCTCTGCTCCCACTACAACGGTCTCGGCTACTTCCTGCACTTCTTCGCTCATAGTATCACCCTACTTCATCCCCTGCGCGGAACTTTCAACAAGCGGGGAAATATCAAATTCAGAGGAAAGCGCGGCCTCGTCGATCTCGCTCGAAGCCAAGCCGACAATAATCTCCCTAAATGTTTCATCCTGCCGGACGCGAATAGCCTGCCGCTTGCAGAGCTCCAACATGGCAAGAAATGACGAGATGATAGACCCCTTGCTGCTCAAATCCGGAATCAACTTTTGAAAAGGCAGTCCGGCTGGATTCTGCTTCAAAGTATCAAGAATCGACATCATGCGCTCGACGATCGAAACTGAATCAATAGAGATCGTGAACATGGCCTCAGATTGCCCGCTCTGTTCAAGCAGCTTTCGAAACGCTCGCGCAAGAAGGAAGGGATCGTGGTCGACAAACTTAACGTCAGGGTCGGGGAAGTGCGCTAGCGACGAAGGGGCGGCAAAAACATCGATCCCGAGCATTGGATTTCGGCCCAAGCGCTCGGCTCCGTCCTTGTAAATTTGAGCCTCGCGCAATCTGCGCAGGAGTTCCTCGTGCGGGTCAACGAGGTTACCCTCATCATCCGGCACCAACTCGACTGGCTTATTGAGGAGAATGCTGGCCTTGATGGAGAGCAGCGTGGTCGCGATGACGAGGTACTCCCCCGCTATATCCAGGTCGAATTCCTGGGCCGACTCAACGCAGCGAAGATACTGGTCGGTAACCGCAGCAAGGGATACCTTCTCGATGGGAAGCTCGCGCTGCTTCACCAAATGCAGCAGGAGATCGATCGGGCCATTAAACAGGTCCAGCTCGACCTCAAAAAAATGAGAATATTCTTCGAATGAGTCGTCTACCACGTGGACCTCGTGAACCCCAAAGCGACAGGACTAACTTACAGCCTAACCGCTTTAAGTTACTTTAACTTTGTTGGGGTGTCTAGACTGTGAATCTACCTCGTTTTAGCGCTGGCATACAAAAATACGGCTACGGCCTGGGAAACATTGAGCGAATCAATACGTCCCAACATGGGAATGGCGACCCGAAAGTCGGCATTTTCAAGGATCATGCGCTGAATCCCCTCGCCTTCAGAGCCGAATACAAGCACCGCGCGATCCGGGAATTCAAAGTCGGAGATACTTTGAGCCCCCGTCGACCCGTCAGCCGCGACAATCCAAAAGCCCTCGTCTTTGAGTCTGCGCAGCGCTTCGGCGAGGTTCGAGACTTGGACGATGTTTACTAGCTCGCTCGCTCCGACACTAGTCTTCGCCACTACCGGAGTAACGCTGACTCCGCGATTTTTTGACCAAATAACCGCATCCACCGAGAAGCACTCGGCTGCGCGCAGTATCGCGCCCAGATTTTGCGGATCTTGAATCGAGTCCAAAGCTACAATTCGCACGCGAGATTTATCTGCCAGCGCGGCAATATGTTCCTTAAGGTCTCGCTGCGGCCGTTCGCTGAGCCGCGCAGCATAAGACTGATGCGAGCTCGATCCGAGCATTGAGCTCAACGCATCGGAAGACATTCGCTCTACCGCGCAGCCGGCCTGCGCCACAAGGCTGTCAATTTCCGGATCGCCGCCCGAAGTGGCGATAAACATTGCTTCGACGCGCTCCGGCGAAGACTTCAAAACTTCACGCACGGCGTTCCGCCCCATAACCAGGCAACCTGCCGCATGCTTCGCGTAGGACTCAGGGCGAGATCCTCCCTGCCGTTGGGGTGATGATTGTCGGTGGTTTCGGGATTTAGATCTCACGGTTAAGCGCGCGGATTTCTATAAAAATTCTAGTACTTACGACAAAATAGGTTCTAGTCGAAAACGCTATCATCCCATACAGTTATATAAGATTGTCGCTCGGTGCTTTCGGCCCGGCGCCGGCATCTAAAAATTGCCGTTAAAGTCAAAGTTAGAGTCAGATCAGAGTCAGAGTCAAAACCGTTAAACTAGCAGTCTTGTCGAAACATGCAGCAGAAGTCGGTTAGAATGGCCAGCACGCTCGAACAACAGCAAAGTATCATTCAATGCCCGCAATGTCAGACCAAATTTGCGGTCGATAATGGGATTTTGGTCGGAGTTTCCAACCCGCGCTTTCATTGCTCGCGCTGCGATCATCTATTTGCAGCAGAGCCCAAGCCGGCCGCGCCTAAAATTGTAGCTCATTCAATTGCGGCTGACGACGCAGCCACAAGTCAGACCAAGCCATTTGCATTCACCACTCCGGCCCCTGCCCCGGAAGCCCCTTCCACCATGGAAGGCTCTGCTGGCACCGCCGCAGTATCTCAGGATCCCCCGAGCTGGAACCTCGGTCTTGAACGTCGAGAAACCTCCGAGGCTCATTTCGTTCCTCCGGTTGCTTCACATTCGGTAAGCGCCGAGTCTCCTGTTACGCCGGATATGCCAAGGCAGACAGCATGTCCTGAACCGTCCGAGTACAAGCAGATTGATTTTAATTTCAGGCAACCAGCCGAATTCAATACTCCGATGGAGGCTAAACAGAGCTTCACTCCGTCAGCGTTTGATGAGCCAACGATTGTTAAGCCCGCACTGACCAACAACCCCATTTTCTCGAAGGCCGCCTCGCGCGCCCCCGTGGAAAGCTTGCCGGTTGATGAAGCAGCGCCGCCGTTCGAGTATCGTCATCCGACAAGCCGCTGGAACAGCTTGATGATCACCTCGGCTCCCTTGGTGTTTTTTCTTAGTATCCTGATTGGAGCGAGCTACTATCTGCGCAGCAATCCAGGCGCCGCCGAGAATATCTACGCGTCCTTCTCGCAAACGGCCGTGCAAGTTGCTCCGCCTGACTTGAGCATTGTTAATGCGCGCTTCAAGCAAGTGGTACTGGACTCGGGGGAAACTGCCTATCTCGTATCGGGAACCCTGAAGAACCAGTCTCAGCAGACCCTCAGGAATGTCATGCTTGAAGGGATCGGCTTTAATGAAAGCGGAGAACTGGTATCCCGTAACCGCGTTGATGCCGGAGCAACTTTGGCCAAGACCAGAGTGCGATCTCTAACCCCTGAGATGATCAAGAATCTGCAGTCAGGACAGCTCAAGAATAAGCTCGTTCTCAAGCCTGGCGACGCAGAAGACTTTACTTTTGCCCTGCTGAATGGAGAGGCCGCGAAAGCTCGGTACTTCTCGGCGAGGGTTTATTCGGTGTCATTTTAACCACGCTGAGTTTCATTCCCGAAAGGCTTCAATCCCTAAAGGCTTTATTCCTAAAGGCCATACTCCCAAAGAGCTCGTCGAGGGGATGCGCGAAGGCTTCTTTTCTTCTTCTTTCTTGGGCGTTACATCGATTGCTGAGCCCTCGCGGTAAGACTTTTTGAAATTGCTGATAGCCTGCCCCAACCCGCTGCCCAACTCGGGCAAGCGCTTGGTGCCAAAGAGCAGCACGATGAGAAGGACTACGACTGCAACTTCAAGGGGGCTTAGACCAAGCATGGGAGAGCCTCAATTTGCCGAAAACTGTTGAAATGAAACTATTGTGTTAAGGTTAGCCCAAGGCCTCCCGAGGCGCAACCACAGGCATAACACAGCACCCTATGCGATATTCGGCTCCCTACAGCAGCCACGACTCACTCGATGGCTACCTATTTTGGGGGCTGCTTTTCTCGCTGCT
>JAYRHW010000177.1:0-4459 GCA_041907145.1 Bdellovibrionota bacterium | reverse complement strand
ATCGATGGCGAACGTGCTTGAGGTGCCGCCAGCGTTTGTACAGTCATTGAGCTACGCCTCGAACGAGATTGCTCTCGCGCGGAAAAATCTTGGTATCTTAGCCTCCTCGGAAAACCGCTCTGGGTACCGTGCGCAATACCGCGGAGCTGCTCACGGAGAGTTCGATGCAAAAATTGTCTGTATCGCCGGCTCAGGAGCATTACTCAATTGCCATGTTCCTGGACGCTTTGTCATGGGGCTCGTTATTCCCGGATACGAAAAGCTCGTTCAGCGGATAGCGCCAAGTCATGTACCTCCCTACTTTGCCGAAGCTCAATTCGACTTTCAAAACTCCTCAATGCTGGTAACAGAGCTTCGCGCTCCTCTCTGGGATAAAATCACTTCTGAGGAAAAGCAGAAATTCGCGGCGTGGCCAAAGGTGCTACTTCAAGCTTTGGAGCACTACTTGGTAGAATCACTCAAGGATCACACGCGACTCTACGACATCGATGAAAAGGGAAAGAGACGTCACGCGGCTGAAACGATTGCGGCTAGCATATTCATACCACGCAATAAACAAGTTTCGTTGCTGCATCCAAATGGCAGGTTTGTAACCATTCACGACGACAAGACGCCACGATTTGCGCCCGAAATTCAAAAAGTCATCGAGGAGTTGGGTTACACCGAGCCACCCCCAGAAGCGCTGGCTACAGGAGACAAACCATCGAGACTAGATCCCAAGGCTGAAACGTTAATGTGGAAGCGTCTTCCGCTGCCTCGCCGAATCAAGTCAGGATCTCCCATCGAAGTACCCAGCGGTACGCAAGACGGAGAGGATACCATTCCATCATCCATTCGGAGACTCCCAAGTGCCAGGGCTCAACGTTGGCTTAGTCTTCATCAGGCCCATTTTCCCTTTGCTAGCGCTCATCTTAACCGGCGAGGCGAAATTCTGTCTGCCTTTCCTGTAGTCCCAGAGAGATTTCGCAACCCGGGTAGCCCCCTCGACAAGACCAGGAATGCCGCGGTGCTGACTCCGTATACACCTCATAGCAACCATGGAATCGACTACCTCACCCGGGAGATGCTTCGCCACCACGAAAGGCTTCTCCAGAGCGGCATGGTTCGCGCAGCAATCGATCGATTGCCCAGATATTTTATTCCAGTCAGCGCTGGTCCAGTTGGCAATGCGCGGCAAAATTGGGCGGCCGAAGCAACCGCTGAGAAGGTGCAAGGGGAATATCTGCATCTTCGCGATCAAAATCGGCACCCCTCGGTCCGATTTCAACTTCCATGCGACGGCTCAGGGATCCCAGAACATGTCACCGTAGGATTTAAGGGAGCTGGTTATCTGCATACAGACGGCCTTCCACTTCGAGCTACGCGATATTTGAAGGTAAATGAACTTCACTCTCCCATGCGGCTCAACCCTAGACTCAATAATTCCGTGCATAAGATCTGGGGTGGCTTTGGCTACAACGAGGCCGGCATAGAGTTTGCGAACCTGCTTGGCACATCGTGGCTTATGCACAAGGTCGCCCCACGGCTCGGCGGAACGGTGGCAGAGCCCATAGATTTCGGCGGTATGGATACCTTACCCGTCTGGGAAAAGGGCGGCACCGCGCGGTGGATGGGCATTGGGCAGCACAAAGAGCTCATCCTTGGGGAAAAACCATGGAATAAAAACTTCGACTTTGCTGTCTTACGTACGGTCTCTCGCTCGGACGTTAGACTTTCCCAGGCCGTCAATGATGTCTTTTTCTCCAAGGAAGCAGTCAAGCTCGACCCCGAACAGCGCAAAGCGCACATTGATCAGATCCTCACCTACATCTATGCGGTACATGGCCACGAATACAAAGTGCCCATGCTTCCACTGCCGATAGTGCGAGGACAAATTGGAGCCGAGGCAATCGCACAGTACCTACAGTCTGCCTCAGAAATACAATCCGGTACCGCACGTTCGATTTTTAGAACAATTAACGCGCGCTGCTTCCTCACGATGTCCGCTATCCATGCCATTGGAGGGCACCTCGGAGGTATCAAGCTACCCGGCGAGCAGGGCTTGGCCCTGCGTGGGGGACCTTTGGCGCTGCGAAATGTCGATTGCGATGGAAGGCTCCACGATATTGACCATTTTTGCTATTTGCCGCTTGCCCCAGAGTGGAGGGACGGGGCCAAAGCTGCCAAGAGCATCCCTGCAGCCCAAGCTCTTGATGTTGTAACATTACAGGACACTCTCTACTGGACAAGTTTGCTCCTTGGGCAGCAAGCCGAGCCTCCACACGGACGGATTTTGACCCTGCATTACGGTCCAAAATTCTCGGTCCAGAGATTTAAGAGTGATTCGGGCATGGTAATCGAGCAAATCGCGGCAATCGAGTCAGCGCTTGGCAAATCCGATGCGTCAGAAGGTGAAGATCCCGCAGCCAAGAAGGATAAGACTAAGAAAGTAGTTCCAACTGATTTTCCTGATCGCCTGCTCGGAGATTTGGCTGCTGATTATAAAACCGCCAAAGAGAAAGTGCTGAAGGTACTAGGGCGCAATGCACCGGACTTTAGCGTGCAGGCTAATTCCGAAATGGACGAGATCGACGATGACCCAGATGAGGACGAGGAGTAGACGCCCGTAAGGCTGCAGAAGGGAGCGGCGCGCATTTTTTCCTTCTGAACAACCTACCAAATAAACTTGTCGGGCTTCTTGCCATTCACCGAGTGCTGCGAATCCTGAGGTTCAGGATCCTGCTCACTCAAATCACGAATGTACTTTGAAGGCCTGACGTAAACGATATAGTACGACACAATCGCGCAAATCACGGCCCAAAGAACCGCGATTGCACCAATGATCATAAGCGCGTGCTTGAACGTTTCCATAAATCCTCTCTTTCTGCGCCGCTCCCTTGCTGCGAAGAAACGAATTTTGTCTCTGCGCAGCATCAGCGTGAATCGGAACCGAGTAAGGTGCGCTGGTGAAGTTAGTGAATTAGTGAACTGGTGGCACGGGACCAGAACGTACCGGGCCGCAAAGGAATCTTTGATGAGGCAGGGGAGCCTGCGCAGATACTTCCGCGTAAGTTCTAAGTATTATTCTATTCGTGTTCATAGCAATAGAGGTCTCCCCGTGCCTGCTAGTGTAATAAGCACGGTTTGGCGAAATTCAAGAGCGCATCCGGAAATAGGAGTCGTGGGGAGACCTAGTCAAACATGCCAGGACAAAGATGAAAGTAAAAAGGCCCGGAGGCAGCCTACCGGACGTATTTCGCTCTCTGACAAAGTCAGTGGCATATAGGAGCAGGGCTGCAACAGAACCATATTTCCGGATGCGCTCAAGTAAAAATCTTGGCAGTTACGCCTTTGTCCAATTTTCTTGATTCAGGCGGCTAGAAATGGGGAAATGCGGGGCAAGTGTTTTATGGGAGATATCATGAGGATTCTATCCGTCGCTCTCTACCTACTATTATTTATCGCCCCGTCATTTGCTGATGGCGGTGCAATAGTCCGACCCGCAACTCCTGCGGAGAAGGCTTTTATCCAAAGCTCAAAGCGGTCTTTGAAAATGGCCATTGGAAAGGTGCCCAGCGGTTGGGAGCTGAGCTCGGAATCTTCTGAGGGAGCGGACGACCTGCTGCGATTTGCAGGCATACAAGAGTACCCGATTGACAGTGAGTATCGTGCCACGATGAAGCTCATGGAAGGCATGGAGCAACGGCGGCAGGCTCATGATCTCGTGGAGCAGGAGACGGCTCCTGCGTTCAATAGGATTCGAGAACTTTCCAATATCGTGCAAAACAAAAATTTTGAAGCTTCACAGGCAATGCAAAGCGGCGATCGCCAGGCTTACGAGAAGGCCAAAGCCGAGCTCGAGGCTGCCGACAAAGAATCCCAAGCCCTTCTTGAGGGGACCGATAGTCCGGCTAAGAAAATGGCTGCGGCTGACCTCGCGCTGGCAAAGGATACGGAAATCAAAGTGAATGGAATAACAAATTCACTCTTCTCGAGAATAAACGGCGCCCTCAGTCCGTTGCAAGTTCCTGGGGCTAAGGCTGCAGTACGCGTTGACTACAGCGATCCGCGTAAACCCTCGCGAGCGCTGATTCTCCTGGGAGATTGGACTATCGAAAAATTTGGCGAAGGCAGCAATCAGTCACTAGTAGCGCGCCGCGCTCCCGCAAAGGAGGACAAGCTTACGAAGGTGTACAGCATTGCGCTCAACGTCGAATGCGATAGGGACCGCCTGGACAATCTGGTAAGTTCTCTGGATATAAGTAGCCTTCAGAGCCTCTTCTAACCGCTACTTCTTCTTTACGGTCACCTTCAAACTGGACAAGGTTGAGAAGCCAACCGAGGTTACCCGCAAGTTAGCGCTAAATTTTTTGGCTGATGAGTTTAGCAGCGCCTTCGCAGCTTTAGTCAGCTTCATCTCGCAGTAGGTACCATAAGGAGCGAACGACTCAGGCAAGGTGCATGTTCCATAATTCACCTT
>JAYRHW010000176.1:0-3798 GCA_041907145.1 Bdellovibrionota bacterium | reverse complement strand
TGGAATAGAAATTATAGTTACATGGGCAAAAGATAGGGTCGTAAATGTGGAAACAATATTTAATGCCAATAGCCTTTTAAATTCTTCCTTCATAAATAGTAATCCCCAATTAATTAAAACTAAAAATAACCCTCGATTCAGACACCATCTGTGTCGTCAATGAGGATATGGGCCTATTCAGCTTGGAGGCGACATTAACTGGAAAAATATTCCAGTGCACTAAGGAATTCAAACGATTACCCTAATTCGAATAGTCTGGGAAATAAAGGTTCGGCCCCCTCTCCGCCATCGGCAATGCCACCTTGCTCAGCAAAATTCGAGTTAAGCCTCTCGGGAAAGGCAACTACACTTTGATTGCAACGCCGCAGGACGGAAGTGGGAATACAGGACAAGCCTGTAAAGCCTCCTTCAAGGTAAGGTAGCAGTAGGGACAGTACCACTACTGGCCCGCTTAAATTTGCCTCTTCTGAGTCACGTGATGTATCTCGATTTTCAGTAGCCGAGCGACAGAGTCTGTCCCCGTCTGATAGTCCGCAGATGTTATCGTGAATGAGGTGCCATGCATCCTGTAGCCAGCCAGAGGTAACGGAATAGTTTTTGCAGCTTTTCCCAGGTATGTTGGGTTGGCGCTGGTCTTTTGGGGTTCCTTTAGTCCGCTTTGTTGCTTTCTGCGTTGGTGCAGTCGCACCTACAGTCTCGCACGCGGGTCCCCTACCGCTTCCAGCAGAAGACTATTCGAATATTGCGGCTCCCTCTGCCCGTCTTGCAATTCCCTCCATGCCGCACACCGCTGCCCGCCAGCCACTCATAGCGTTCAGTTGGTCTAACACCGCAGCCACAAACTCGTTCATCAAGCCAATGTTCATCCCGCGCAACGATCTTACTAGCTCTCAGGTCGCCGAGGATGCCTTCCAGTTTTTGTCCAGCCGCGCACCTGGACAGCGTGGGATGCTGCTGTACACCGACGAAATGATAGGGTCGCTCATCCGTTCCTATCCCGGCAATGCTTGTCGAAGTACTAATGGGCTGCTGCTTGCACCATCGATGCAGTGCCCCTGGCTCGATGCGGGTGCCGCGCTCCTGAAGAAACGTATGGACATTTTCTTCAGGAATCTTCGAGGCCGTGGTGTCGAGCTTGACCGAATTGCCCTTAATGTCGAAGCCTATCAACTTGACTCCTGGGGGAATGCGAGCACAGGAGGAATGAACGGAGATCCTGCTCGCTATCTTGCCGTACTCAACGATCCCCGCTTTTATCGTGACAATCTCAACTTTCCGGCCGGTCACCCGCTTAGACAATCGGTTGCCTCCGCCCTCGGCTTCGACGATCTTTCCCTCGTCTTAAGCTCGCATCAACTCGGTTGGATTGGCCCCTCATACTATGCCATTTGGAACAGCCTTATGAGCGCCCGAATAGCTGCTTACCTGAACGAGGCGGTGGCCACTCCGGCGCGGCGCTACTATCCGGCCATCAAAATCTCTGATAACCCACGGCAGCTTCTTGGTGCGGATTTTCTGCCAGACGAAAACGGAGTCCCCACCAGGGATTGCAGTAATTCCGCCCTCTACTGTGGACACGGGGATTACGTAGGTACACACCAGGATCCTACCGTTGGGTACTCCCCGCGGTTAGGAGCTGGATTTACAGGTGGTGCGGTGAAATTCGATGGAATTCGAATATACGGCAACGACCTCTTTAGTGCGCTTAAATACTCCGTCAATAAGGTCGCCATCGGTATCGCGGCAGATCGCTCTGTCCCCTTAACTCCAACGGTGGCCTGCCGCAGCTTTGCTCACCATCAGGCAACGGAACAGGCCATGTATCCGGAGCATATTTTACACGCGCTGTTGAGCGGCGTAGACGATATCAACTTTTGGAACCCCAATGGTTCGACATTTACCGGCATCAACGGAGTATGCGTATTGCCGGAGACCGACGATCAGATCTTGAATGGGATTCTTGCCGAGTTCAACTCGATTTTAGGATATTCCGATAGGCGCACTCTTCGCAGCGCACCAATTGATTGGTACTCGGATTATGTCCTCAGCGGTATGGAGGCAGGAGGCAGACGGTATTATCGCTTCACTCCCGGCCAACACCCAGGTATTCCCGGTACCCAGGCTCCCTTAACTCTTGCAGGCACCATCGTCTCGACTTCGCCGCTGACGCTGGTTACGCCGCAGGCCCGAATTGTCTTTCATGGCGGGCAGATCTGGAGCCCCGCTCAGGCAGTCTCCGATCTAGGGATTTGGATTCAACAGTCTTTGAGCGATCCGTTGCCGGTGATTTCCAGCGACGGGATAAATTCGCCACCCGTCATTGACTTCCGCGTGCTGCAGGATCGCACTTCGGGAACCGTGATTCTCACGTCGGCCAATTCCTTCGACGAAGATGGGTATATCGATAGAGTTGAGTGGGACGCCCCCTGGGACGGTACTATCGATTTCGCCTATTCGCACGAGCACCCTCTTTTCCACGGCATTCAGCTTCCAGCTGACTATTTCGCAGGCGCGGGTATACATCATGTTGCCTTGGCAGCTTACGACAATCTGGGAAGTCGAAGCTGCGTGCGTGCCTCCTTCTACATGCCGGCCAGCCCGTGTGCGGGCTACTCGAGCGGCAGCTCGTGTGAATTGAGCTTCGGCATCGGATCAAGCGAGGCTTGTTGAGTCTCCTTTAATTCACATCTCGAAGCTAAAGTGCCGAGGGCCGGCCATTTTGAGTAGTCAGGCTACAGAGGTCAAAAGCCAGTCTAAGGACAGGAGCTCGCCGAGAAGGTAAAGTTTTTGTCAGTCACTCCAGCACAGGTGACAGCTCCTCCACCTGATGTAACTGTGGCTCCGCCTGAAAGCCGTGAGTTGCTCACCTTGATCACAGAGCCCGCACCATATGCACCGACTCCGGCTGAAGTTGAAGCAGTTTGCACCGTTGAATTTGTTATGAGTAAACTGCCGCCATCATCGACAACAACCATGCCATTTCCAGAGCCGGAAACCCCGGGCTCCGAGACCAGACGTGAGTTATCAATTTCAACGTCCGTGGCTGTGCTGACGTATACCGTCTCATTCGTCGAGCCTGCGTTTATATTGTGAAGATAACAATTTAGCGCTCTCAGCTTTGTACCAGGGGATCCTATCCTTATCGGAAGCGTAGTATTACTTACACTGGTACCGTGTGTCGTTAAGGTAGTGTCGCTAAGAGTCGCAGAAGCCGAGGCAGCAACGGACATTGCATAATTTGCCTCCGACGTTATATCGATTTCCAAGTTATGAGCATTAAGCGTGGTGCTG
This sequence comes from Bdellovibrionota bacterium, assembly GCA_041907145.1. GTDB lineage: Bacteria > Bdellovibrionota_C > UBA2361 > UBA2361 > JAFLCA01 > JAFLCA01. The sequence continues at coordinate 507 of JAYRHW010000176.1, read as the reverse complement.
CCGCCCTCGACTACTACTCCGAAATTAAAGGTTCCTGGTGTTGAGTTGGTAATCACCATGCGCACTTTGTCGATAAGGGCTGTCCCATCTGACAATCTAAATCCTGTAATTGCGGCACCACTGGCGCCAATCGACGCATTAAATTCGATGTCGTACAATCTATTTGTTGTCCCGGCCAGCTGAGCGGTCATCATTGTTTGGGCGACGGTGACGCTTGAAGAAATTTGAAGACGAGTCAGCAAATTGTTATCGGACAATTGAATACCGTCTGCGCCGGTGAGCTGTAGTATGGTTGAAGCAACTCCGCTGCCTTCCAAGCTGACATGTTGCGGAAGTACGAGACCGGAACTTGAAACCTGGAATGTTCCGGGCGCCACCTTAATGAGTACCGGATCGTCCGCTGTCGGGAGCAGATCCGATGCCGCGGTCACCGCCGCGTCGATTGTAGAATATGCGGTTCCTGAACTGGAGACGTGCAAGACCCGGGCAGGATTTGGAATCGCCGAG
>JAYRHW010000175.1:0-18474 GCA_041907145.1 Bdellovibrionota bacterium | reverse complement strand
GGGCTATCTCCAGGAAGATGGCTGTCGAGCGAACAAGCAGATACCGCCTACTCCTAGAACCTACCTCATAAATGGGTTCCTGCCCATCTATGACTTATTCCATACGGGATTGGCGTTTGCCGGACCTTATCGGGCCCGGCCAGTTGCCATCTCGAATTTATTAAATATGAGAGGACCCCAAGGCATAGTAGGATCCCCGGCAAGTATGATGCGATAGCGGACTTCTGGCGGACGTATCGCATCAGGGACGAGTTTGAGACCAGAGTTTTGATTTCTGTGGTTGCATCGAGTATCCGCACATCCCATCTCGCTGAGTCGGCTCTATGGATGGTCGCCGCCATCTGGGGAGCGGCGTTTGTGGCACAGAGAAGTGCCATGCAGCATATGGGCCCCTTCTTGTTCAATGGAATTCGTTTTCTTCTTGCAGCGTTCATGCTTTGGCTTATCAGCCGGTCTTTGGGAAAGAGCTCGTTCTTTCGTCTATCATCCTTTCAATCCGGCCTGCCCCTTGGACTCGTATTATTCGCGTCAGCTTCGTTGCAGCAGGTTGGGGTGGTATCGACGTCAGCTGGCAAGGCGGGATTTATCACTGGGCTTTATATTCTCTTTGTGCCGCTCATCCTCCTAGTGTGGAAGCGGCGCCGCACGAAGTTTAATGAATGGCTCGGAATTATGGCCGCCGTTGTTGGATTGTTTCTTTTGAGCGTCAGTGAAGCGCTTTCTATCTCGAGGGGAGATCTGTGGGTGCTCTTATGCGCGGCGGGATTTGGACTGCACGTCGTATTGGTTGGCGAATACGTGAAGTCTGTTGAGCCGTTCGCCTTGGCCTTTTGGCAATTTTTAATTACCGGACTGGCGAGCTTGGTGATAGCAGTTGGCAGCGAAACATTGTCCTCGGCCGGGATCGCGACTTGCTGGCTGGAAATTCTCTATGCGGGAATTCTCTCAGCTGGAGTTGGCTATACGGTGCAGTCGATTGCTCAGCAGCGAACTACGGCGGTCACCGCCGGGGTAATTTTGAGTTTAGAGTCAGTCTTTGCCGCTTTGACCGGATGGCTGCTTCTCAACGAGATACTGAATATTCGACAGGTGCTTGGCTGCGCGTTGATGCTGGTTGGAACAGTTCTGGCTCAGCTGCCATGCCACCCTCGCGAGGCCGCGGTAAGGGGCTAAGCGAATACGACAAGGCCCGGACAGGTTTCTTAAGCCTTCCGGGCCTCCCTCTTTGCAGTTCCCCTGGGGAAACTACAAGGACTAGTTTCGGAAATTACTTCTTGTTAGGGGCAGACTGTGGCTTGTTAGCCATAGTGCCGGTATTTGGCTGCGTCGTGGTAGCGCATGTCCCAGTGGTAGTTTTGTTACCCTGAGTCTTGTTCTTATCGTTGCTTCCACATCCACATCCACCGCCGGAACCCATATTACCCATACAATTTCTCCTCCAAAGTTAAAGTCTTTCACCAGAAACAGCCCTTCCATCGAATGACCGATGAATGGAGATTCAAAGTGATCGATGAGCAGGATCATACTCCCGGAGTCACGGGGAGCAAAAGGGTCAGGCCATCCCAAGATCTAAGGAAAAAGTTCGTATTATCAATAACTTAAGTCCACTAAGGCCTCGAATTCAGGCCACAATTCCAAACACATTAACCCCTCGATTCTCCTCTTATATATTTTCCTCTCCGAGGTCACAGAGACTTCGGAGAACGCATATAAAGGGTTATAGCTGGCGAGCCAAACAGCCTGGTTAGACCCAGACCTGCCGCCCCACCCTCGAGAATTCTAGAAATTCTTGGGCTCTTCAGCCCACGATGCAGGCCCATTGGAAAGAAAAACTGCCTTCGTTCGGCACAGACCTCAAAGCCGAGCTTTCCCAGAACGGCCTGAAGCTCCCTGCCAGAATAGCTAAAGTACGGACGAGTATTCCCCTCTATCCGTCTTTTCAGGCCAAACAGTGCGGGGGTTAGTCGGTTAAGACCGCCTTTTACCGCAAAGTCGACGATCAGTGCCCTATTCGCCAACCTGGCCATCTCCCCCAGAAGCTCCGGCCACCTCTCGACGTGGGCCAACAACCTTACGGCGATCACCACATCAAAAGCCCGATCTGGCTGCGGTACATCCCATAGGCTAGAAACAATTGTGCTCAAACCCTTGTATTTCCCCAGCAAGGGGGCACAGCGCTGCAAGGCCTCCTGCGCACTGCCCTGCACCGCAACGGAATGCCCAGCTGCAGCCAGCGCCGCTGTCAGCTGAGCGTGGCCGCCTCCAAGCTCCAGGACCCGCAAGGAACCAGCTCCTACCTGGGCAAGCATCGCGGTAACGGCTCTTTCTTGCACACCAAGAAAATAGGCCCCTATGCCGCCTTCAAAACGCCTCGCGTAGTCCTCGCTCGACGTTTCAATATCAGGCGTCAATGTGTTATGAACCAGGCTCATGTAATCGTTCTAACAGCTTAGCCAAGTTTTACAACATCCCTTAACCTTCCATGCCAGGCTTTGCAGGTAAAAAGGTCCTTGTAACCGGATCAACAGGCTTCGTTGGCGGCCATTTGGCCCGACGGCTTCTCGACATTGGGGCGCTGGTCACCTTACTGGTGCGGAGCACCAGTAACCCTGAGACCGTGCAGAAATTCGTCGAGCAAGGGGCGAAAATCAGCACCGGAGATCTCACAGACCCGGCAGCTGTCGATCAGGCGGTGAGCGGCCAGGAGTTCGTGTTTCACTGTGCGGCTCTGTATCGTGAGGCTAAGTTTCCAGACGAGGCCTACTTTCAAGTGAACGTCGACGGCACTCGAAACCTCCTCGAGTCCGCTCAGCGCCATGGGGTGCGCCGTTTCATTCATACCAGCACGATCGGCGTACATAGCCATATCGCGCACCCGCCAGCTAACGAAAGCGAACCCTACCATCCGACTGATGTATACCAAGTCTCCAAGGTCGAAGCAGAAACGCTTGCGCTGGGTTACTTCCGATCCGGCAAATTAGACGGGGTGGTTCTTCGCCCCGCCATGATCTGGGGCGAGGGCGATCGCAGGATTTTCAAGCTCTTTCGAGGGGTGGCACATCGAAGCCTTCCAATTATCGGGACAGGCAAGACGTGGACTCACTGGATTTACGTTCAGGACCTCGTCGATGCGTACTTGCTTGCAGCTGAGGCTCCGCGCGCTTCCGGGCAAATCTACTTGATCGCCGGCAAACGGCCCGTATATTTGCGAGAAGTTTACCAATCCATCGCTAAGCTCGCTGGCGTAAGCTTGTTGCCGTTTCGTGTGCCTGCTTGGCCGATTCAGTTTATCGGCTCGATAGTGGAGATCCTCTGCCGACCGTTAGGGATCGAACCGCCTATTCACAGAAGGCGCGCAGACTTTTTTATCAAGAATCGCTGGTTCGATACTTCAAAGGCACAGGCTGAGTTGGGGTTCTCCCCGCGCGGCGACTTTGACGACGAGGTCAGGACCATCTTCTCCTGGTATCATCAGCATGGATGGCTATAGTGCAGAGCATGATTGGTGCCCAGGAGCGAAATAAATCACTTGGCCGAGTGCTATTGATTGCACCCCAGCCTTTCTTTGTCCAACGCGGCACGCCGCTCAATGTTCGGGCAACCGCAGTGGCCCTGGCGAAAGCCGGACTCGCAGTCGATATATTGGCTTTTCCATTCGGAGATGAGGTCGAAATCCCGGGGGTGACCGTGCACCGATCGCTTCGTGTTCCGGGAATTAGGCACGTCCCCATAGGCCCAACCTGGCGCAAGGTTGCCCTTGATTTCCTGCTCCTCTTCTCGGCGCTTAAGCTCGTCATGAGCCGACGCTATTCGGTACTGCAAGGAATCGAGGAGGGCGGCTTTGTCGCTTTGAGTCTGGGCAAGATCTTCGGCATCCCGTCAGTTTTTGATATGGACTCCTGCATGGTTTCACAGCTCGAGACGAGCGGCTTCATGCGATCGAGAATTCTGCTGCGCTTTGTATCCCTTCTCGAGACCGCCTGTATACGGAATTCCTCGGCAATTGTTACGGTCTGCGAAGCACTCACCGTAAAGGCACAGTCAATCGCACCCCAGGCGCGCATTCATCAAATCGAAGATTTCCCGATGGACGATGTTGAACAAGTGGATGAAAGTTCTCTCGCCGCTGCGCGAAGCTTTCTGCGCGCCGGAAGGCCCACCATCCTGTATACCGGAAATTTTGAGGGCTATCAGGGCCTCGAGCTACTGCTGGAGGGATTCAAGCTGAGCTTGTCCAACTCAGCGTTCAAGGGAGAGTCTCCAATTCTTCTTCTCGTTGGTGGAGACGATGCATCAATTGCAAGGCTGCGAGCGCTCGTCTCGGAGCGTGGCCTAGAAAACGATGTTGTTTTTTCCGGGCCGCGCCCCGGAAAGGAGATGGGTGCATTTATGCATTGTGCCGATGTCCTGGCCTCCCCTAGGCTTATTGGAAATAACACTCCGCTCAAATTGTACTCGTATATGGCGTCCGGAAAGCCCATCGTCGCTACCAAAATCGAATCTCATACCCAGGTTCTTAGCGACGCCACCGCATATTTGGCGGAACCAACCCCAGAGTCGATTAGCAGCGCAATCTCTGCGGCGTTTGATCCCTCTCCTGCTGCGATGGAAATTCGCACCCGACGAGCGGCTCAAGCGCTGGCCTTGGTGCAGTCCCGCTACAGCCGGGAACGTTTCGAGCGTCAGTTCCATGCGCTGTATGAAGAGTTGCTCGATGTAAGGCAGGCCGAGGCTGCACGTGCATGAGCATGCCCGTCAAAAATTCTCTACGGATTTTGCCCACTGAGGCCCCACTTCGAACGTCAGGCCCATTCCTTGCGTCCCTTGACTGGCAGTCCCAATCGGCCGAGTCCTCACCCAGAGCGTTGCGCGCACTCTCCCGCATCGTAGACGGAGGTCTCTGTCATCGTTGCGGTTCTTGCATTGGTATTTGCCCGACATCGGTGCTCGGCCTTGACGACGAGGAATATCCGCGCGTCAAGAACCTTTCAGCGTGCACCGATTGCGACCTCTGCGTACGCGTCTGTCCGGGAGACGAATTCAATTTCCGTGAAATTCACCAGAGCAAGTTTGGCGCTGAACCCTCGATACTCGCAACGCACGGGCAATTCCAAGAAGCTGCCATTGCCTACGCTGCAGATATGAAACTGCGCTCCGACTCGACGAGTGGCGGACTCGTAACGGCGCTCCTCATCCATCTGCTCGAAACCAAGCAGATCGACGGCGCTGTGGTAATTGCTCCCGACAAGGAGATACTCTGGAAAGGCAGGCCCACTATCGCGCGATCCAAGGATGCATTGCTCGGCACTGCAAAGTCTAAATACGCCATATCCCCGACCAACTCAGTTCTATCCGAAATTCGAGATAGTCCGGGCAAATACGCTGTCGTGGGTTTACCATGTCAGATTCATGGAATTGAAAAGGCACGTCGTCTCGACGAACGCCTCAATGATCGAATCACTCTTACCATAGGGCTGTGCTGTCACGCCGCGATCGAGCATGAGGCTTTTCGTGTACTCTGGGAACAGCTCGGCGAAAAAGCTCGAACTGCCCGACGCTTTATTTCTCGCGTCGGGAAGCATCCCGGGACTCCACATTTGGAACTGCAGGACGGCTCCCTATACCCGGTCTATTTCGGTGATCGGGGGGGCTATCGTCCCTCGTCCATTGAAGTCATCAATATTCTCTATCGACTCTATACTCCCGCTCGCTGCCTGACATGCTTTGATGCCATGGCCGAATTCGCAGATATATCCGTCGGAGACCCCTGGATGGCTCCTCCCGAAAACGATGTCGACTTTTATGATGGCTGGAGTTTTTCCCTACTTCGTAGCGCCCGCGGAGTGGCCGTTTTCAAGGAGGCCCTCGCCGCAGGTGCAATTGGAGCGCGCACCATTACGAGAAGGGAGGCGGAGGAGTGCAATGAACTGATGGCCGGAGAGAAGCGTTGGCGGGCGTTTCGCGTGATTGAAACGCATCGACGCCAGGGAAAATCAATCCCCTCTTACGGTGATCCGCATCAGCGATTCCCTCGTCACAGTGGGTACCAGGCCGTCCGCACAGAATTGCACATGCTGTCGCATATTTTTTGCTTCCTTCCGACCTTGCGCGCTCGAGTACTGCGATTTTTCTTGGGTCGGGGATACTGGCTTTTCTGGGCAAATCATAAGCGTAGAGCTGCGAGATTTTGGATACGTGATACAAAGGCGCGTATTCGACGCACGCTCGTCGGCCGAAAGTAGGCGGCGGGGAAGTCTCTTAATTTGCTGATATTTTGCATCTCGAGCTAGGAAGCAACCTTGATGCAGGATATTTTGCTTTAATCCAGTAGTCCTGCTTCGTGGAACACGCTAATCTCAACATTAGCTCAATGCTCGCTGGAGGAAGAGGAATGGCCAAGAAAGGCAAAATCGAAGTCGCTAAAGACACCGTCGTCAGCATTCATTACACCGTCAAGGACAAGGCCGGGAAGAAACTGGAAACATCCATCGGCGAAGAGCCGATGATCTACTTGCACGGCCATAAACAGATTATACCAGGACTGGAAAAGGCGCTCAGCGGCAAGACGGTCGGAGAAAAATTCAATATCAGTGTAGCGGCCAAGGATGGTTACGGCGCATACAACGACTCATTGAAGTCAGTTTTGAAGAAGGATCAGTTCGCTGATAAGCGAGAGGTGAAGGTCGGCAGCATCTTTCAATTCTCCGATCCGGAGGGGAATCCCGTCGTCGTGCGGGTAACACAGGTGAAAGGCAATGACGTGACAGTCGACGGCAATCACCCCTTTGCCGGCCAGGATTTGTCGTTCGCGGTGGAAGTCGTAGGGATTAGGGAAGCGACAAAAGAGGAAATCGCCCACGGTCATGCCCACCATGGAGATGGTCACCACCACCACTGATACAAGCGCACCCCTGCGAAGCGAAAACTTCAGCCGACAGTTGCCTGCTGCGAAGGCTGAGAAACCCTAATAGCGGACTCAATGGATTGACCACGCGCAAGCGTCGACACGATGTTTGCTGCGATCAAAGCTCTTTCGCGGCTCACTGGTATCGAGCGCTGTAAAACGGTTCGGATTCGTGCGCGCTCTGCCCATCCCTTTAGGATATGCTTTCGCAGAGCTTCCTCTGAAAAGGCATCGAACGTAAGTACAAAATCCTCCAATCCTAGAGTCTTGAAGTAATGGCTTACTTTGGGCTGGTGTGGAAGTGCGAGCACAGGCGCGAGACCAGCCGAAGCCAAAATTGTTGCGTGCAGTCGCATACCAAAGAGGAGCGCGAGCGATCCTAAAACTCCGCGGATATCATAGTGGCTATATTCAATGTTGGAACAGTGCGCCTTATGACGCGCACACTTAATCCGGGACATGAGCTCGAGCGTCAACGGCACATCATGATGCTGAGTACTCACGAATAGAACCGGCGCCTCTATTTCGCCAAGAACCTTATTGAGCGCATTCGCGTATGCGGCAATAAAGGCCCCCTTGCCCATCGGCTTTCGATTCGTTCCCGCCCAAGTATCCAGGTAAGCGCTCACGTTAATTCCCAAAATCTCATCGCCGTCCGCAAACCCAAGCTCTCGAAGAATTTTTTGCGACCGCTGCTCTGGCGGGGCTTTCATCGTGAGGGCCGCATCGGCAGTTACTATAATGGGCTGCTCAACAATGCCGATGTCTCTCAGCAAATCGTGGGAGTTCTGATCGCGCACAGTCAAGAAGTCCATGCTCTCGGCAACTTTCCGAAGCATCCTTCTTCCAGCTGGCGTGGCAACCGGCCCAGCGCTAACATTGAAAAAGCCCATGCGCTTACCAGCTTTCTTGGCGTGCGGAAGCAGGAGCGCTAAGGTCGAAAGAAAATTAAAGAGTGGATTATAGAGCGCCCGATCGAAAAGGATCGCGTCGAACACCAGCGATAGATCAGTGCGCATTATTGAGCGGTAGGTCGGCACTCCGAGCATTTTGATGGAAAGGTTCCAAGGCAGCATGCCAATCGACTTTGTGCGATTTGCATAACTCGATCGAATGAACGACGGTTTGATGGTGGGAATTTCGTACAGTAGCCGCATGCCGCATGACTCATCGATTGAGTCCATTATGCCGGCGATGAGCGCCGCATCTCCGGCATTCCTGCCGGATGACGAACCTAATAATGTAATCGCTTCGATAGTCGGCATACTACTCTCCTCGCTGGAGAGTCTTATCATACGCAAGCCCCTAGGGGATGCAAGCTGGCCAAACAACATGAGAGGCTATGGAAGCTGATCCGAATTGGGAACGACAGCAGAAGTTGCGCCTTCAGTGGTTTGCCACCATGTGGGCTATGTGCTCCTTGTTCGAGATCGTGGCGACGGAAAGCCTCGTGCGCGGGTGGAGAACCGGCAGCTTGGGTGGTCAGGTTGAGCTCGTTTTGGCGCTCGTTGCACTGCTCGTGATTTGGGCGCCGGGAGCACTGAGCCTTTCGGCGCTAAGCACGATCCAGGTTATCGACGTGCTCATAATGCTTCCGCAGGCCCCCAATCATAGGCTCGTCACAGCTTTCATCAACTTGGCATTCCTTGCGGCGGTATGGAGCACTCGCGCAAAGAGCTCATGGTCCTCGCTTCAATCGAGGGTGTTTACTGCATTTTCCGCGACTGCGCGGCTAGAAACCATAATTCTGTATTGCTTCGCGGTTCTCGCAAAACTGAACACCAGCTTCTTGGACCCAGCAACAAGCTGCGGCAGTACGTTTTACATGCGTATGGCGCATGGCGTTCCGCTATTCCCAACGGCCCCCTGGGCCGGAGAGGCGGCAATTATGACCACGGTGATATGCGAAGCCGGGATTCCGATCCTGCTGCTTAGTTCACGCACTCGCCTGATGGGCGTATGTGTCGGAGTACTATTTCATTTCATGTTGTCCGTGGACTACGTGCAACACACCATGGACTTTTCTTCGCTTATGTATGCATTGCTCTTCTTGTTCTTGCCCTCGTCGTTCGTTGATAGGCTTCATTCCATGTTTAACGCGAGGAACAGTCGGGGGTATGAACTTCGTTGGGCTCGGCTGTTCATCATTGCCGCATGGGCAATCGTCCTCACTTCAGGATTGCTGCTCACCGAAACTGGCGCACGCGTTTTTTACTACTCTCGGTACACCCTCTGGTACTCCTATGCATTGTGCATCGTCGCGATATTTGTCCTTACAGTGATCGCCAAGATCTCGTACGACAGCTGGGAGCGTGGACAGTATTTTGGTGCTCACTCAGCAAGCCTCAAGTTCTGTGTCTTCCTGGTCGTGCTAAATGGAATGGGGCCCTATCTTGGCTATAAGACTCGATCGGCCTTTGACATGTACAGCAACCTACGCATGGAGGGCGGTCATCCCAATCACCTGATCATTCCACGAAGCGCTGATCTCTTCGGAATTCAAGCTGACCGAGTACAAGTAGTTGAATCAGACGATCCGCGCATGAGTATGGCTAAACAAGGGGATATGGAGTTGCTGTACTTTGAATTTTCTTCATACGTCCATGCGCACCCGGAGTTACGCGGCAAGTTCCTCAGAAACGGCGTTGAGCTTAGCATTTCCAATGAAGAGGAGTGGCGCGCGGTTGAGCCTCCGCATCCTCTGGCGCGGAAGCTGCTTTGGTTTCGAGACGTAGATCGTCAGTCCAACGTACGCTGCGACTGGTAGCCGCAGTTTGCTGCGCACATTTTCAATTTCAGCAGTCGCAAAGCAACGCCGAAAATCGTTGAGCGCTTCCCGAATTTCTCGAAGCTTGCGTATGGTGTGGTAAGAACCTTCCTCACTGACTCGAGCGGATTGACAGAGTCGAAGCCGGGCAGCAGGACGCCATAGCTACCAATCAGGCTTTCTTGCCCCGCAAAGGGGAGCGGATCGCTACCCGCGAGAATACCTAGTCCCTTTTGACGTGCAAGTTTCAAGAGAGGTGGCTCGAAAAATCCTTGTGGTCGTAGGGTCGAGTCTGCGAGGAGTAATTCGCCTGGCTTCGCCTCTTCTATGGCCTGACGGATGATCTTGCCGCGCCGTCCCAACCACTTCCCCGGCGCCCACGAAGTCACTGTGACTCCCCCCGCCTGCCTAACACAACGTAAGCACTCATGAAATGAAAGGCCGTCTGGAATTTGCACCTGAGTGCACAGCGCCTGCACCTCCAGTCGTTCCGCAGTGACAAGCTGTCGGCCCGCGATCCAGTAGCTCCGACCAATCTTAACTGCCGCCTCCGAAGTCTCTGAGACCTCCGGATGCTGCTGCAACCGCGAGAAAAAATTGCAGTCACTACGTTCAGTTAGAAGGAAAACACACTCCTGCGATTTTGAGGTCAAGAGCAGCCGCTCAAGTTTAAACTCGGGATAAATATGCACATGGCAATCGGCGCGGATCATGCGGTCTATTCCATTCCGAGGTCACTGAGACCAAAAAAAGTCGAATTCGAGGCAACAAATTTCCAGAAAGCGCGATGAACTACCTACTAAGTTCGGCCGGAAGGGCGCTGACGTCTGTAAGTTAGGTAAAGTTATATGACAAACCCTCTTAAAATAGAAAACTCAGAACAAGTTTACCTCATTACAACCAGAACAATCGGTTCGCGGCTGTGGTTTATCCATAATCAAGGGCTCCATCTAAAAATCCTCGCATTCCTAGCTCGTTACCAAGAAATGTATGGTGTCATTTTGTATGGGTTTGTACTGATGGGCAACCACTATCATTTAATCGCCCGCTTCCCTCACAGGAACAAATCAGCCTTCATGCGGATTTTCAACTCGATGATCGCAAGATTGGTTGCCAAAGAGGTCCCCAACTATACTGGTGGGCGTCTCTGGGCTCGCCGGTATTCCGACCAGGTCTTACCAAACGATTTTGATATTACTCATTGGTTCCTTTATGTAGTTCTAAACCCTCTCACCACCGGCATCTGCAGCCAGTTATCAGACTATTCTGGTTACACATCCCTCTATGATTGTCTCTCGCTACGACCCCGTACGTTCGAAGTTTTTGAGCGGTGGAAGTACAATGAAGCAAAGCGAAATTGCGCGGCAGCCGACCCCGAGCAATATCTTAAAACTCATACACTTACATTCTCGAAGCTGCCTCAGTTCGAAAACTTGAGTGACGCTGATTACAGGACAACAGTGCGGGAGCGTGTTCAGGCTCGTCAAGAGGAATTGGCTGTTCATGGGGCCTCAAGGGAGAGATCTCTCCCAAAACCTCGACAGGGCTTTAAGCCTAAGGTTGGAGACGCTCCCCTCAAGACGAAAACTGGCTCGCTGGCCTTCGGCAGGCCATTGGTATTATCCCTCTGCGCAAAATCTCGCGAGGCCTTCCTCGAATTCTACTTCGCTGTCCGCGACAAATATCGAGAAGCCTCCCTGGCCTTTCGGTCGGGATCCTTCAATGTCTCGTTCCCGCCCGGCACATACAGACCTATTCTCTTTTCCAGTTAGCTCTTCCACGATGCCTTCCACAATGCCACTGGGTGCCCCCTTCGGGGCCGCGATCTCCTCTGCCTATAACCGCAGCACCAGCTTCAGATTGGAACATCAAGCTCCTGATTGGCAGGCTCTGCCGCGTTCGCCCACCCAGGTTCGCTTCAAAATTGAGCTTGCTGCATCCGCCGCCATTACGCTGGAGCCTGAAATCGACGAGTATTTCCGAGGTCACTGAGACTTGGATATAGTAGGGTTATGTCGCAGGAAGTTTCGGTTCTCAAAGGTACCTCTATCGTAAGCAGTCTCACGCTGCTGAGTCGTCTCCTTGGCTTCATACGCGATGTGCTCGTAGCGCGCCTGTTTGGTTCTGGCGCCTATGCCGATGCCTTCTTCGTGGCATTTCGGATTCCAAATTTACTCCGCAGCATATTCGCCGAAGGCGCGCTAACCTCGGCATTTATTCCTGTTTTTGCATCCGAAATGAAATCCTCGATGGAGGCCGCGAGGCGCACTTTCCGATCCATAAACTCCCTGCTGCTGCTCTCAACCTGCCTCCTTTCACTCGCCGGGATCCTGTTTGCTCCAGCGATCGTAAGGCTCTTTGCGCCTGGATTCTCCGCGTCCCCTGAAAAATTCGACCTCTGTGTCCGGCTAACACAAATTATGCTGCCCTATATTGCTTTCGTCAGCATGATCTCTCTGCTGAATGGTGCACTTAACAGCGTAAAGGTGTTTGGAGCGTCCGCTCTTGCCCAGGTCATCATGAACGTGGTGCTGATTGCTGGGGCGATATTAGCCGCCTTTTTTGGGGCTCGCGATGCCGTTCTGATTCTTGCAGTATCCGTCATTGTGGGCGGCCTGGCGCAAATTCTAGCGCAAATTCCGGCCTTGCGTCGTGCTGGATTCTCCCTCCTACCCTGCAAATCCATCTTCACGCCCGCCACCCGCTCAGTGCTTAAGCTGATGCTTCCGGCTATTTTGGGCGCGACCGTCTATCAGATCAGCATTTTCTTCAATACGATGATGGCCTCTCTAATCTCAGAGGGAAGCGTCTCTTGGCTCTTCTATGCGGACAGATTAACCCAGCTCCCCATCGGCATTTTCTCGATCGCCTTGGCCTCGGTGCTGTTGCCGGCACTCTCGCATGCCCATGCTGATGGAGACCGCTCCAACTTCGATACACACTTGGGTAATGCGCTTCGATTCTCAAGCTTCATCATGATTCCTATTTGCACTGCACTAGGCTGCCTCGCGTTACCTCTCGTTCAATTACTCTTTCAGAGAGGTCAATTCACCCATGACTCCTCGATCCAAACCGCTGCAGCGGTCCAAGCATATGCGTTCGGGCTTTGGTCGGTGAGTTGTCATTCCATGATAGTTCGAGCGTTCGTGGCCCAAAAGGATACCCTAACCTCCACACTCGTAGGCATCGCTTCCCTGATTCTAACCGTCATCTTCTCCCTCTTGTTGGTCGGACCATTGACCGAGACAACCGGGCTTTTGGGTAGAAGCCTTGGAGGTTTACAGGGCTTGCTAAGCGCCATGGTCCCATCCCCTTCGCTTGGTCACGTGGGCCTGGCCCTCTCGTCGAGCCTGGCTTCCCTAGTGGCCCTCGCTATAATCGCGTTCAGGTTCCACCGAGGTCACAGTGACTTCGGGTGGGGGGGATTTGGAGCCAGCACTGTCAAAGCGCTCATCGCAGCTGGCGGCATGGGAACACTTCTTACTCTGCTTCAACGACACTTCCAATCCTCAGGCCCAGCCGTAATCCTCTCTCTCAGTGTACCAATCGGCGCCCTTAGCTATGTCGCCATCGGAATGCTGCTAAAAAATTCTGAACTGCGAGAAACTTTTGCCTTGCTTCGTCGATTAATAAGTCGACGTCCCGCTGCCTAGGGCGGTGGTTCCGCCCCATTGATTATTTCACCTCTCCTTCTCGGGCTGTTTGATCTATGGCTATCGGAGAAATTTTGAAAGTTCGCTACGTCGGTCGCTCTGCCAATGTCATCGACACGATCCGCCTGCTCCGCAACACTCGCGATCGCGACCGACGTTCTCTCGATGCCGAGCTCGAGGCGTCTCGCAGGAACCTAGCCCGCAAACTGCGTGCGGCAAAGCAGCGTCTGCAGGCTTTGGAACTTCGCCGGGCCGAACAGACCGCCAGCGTACACCTCGCCTCACGGCTCGCCGAACTTGCCGAAACCCATCAGAAGTCGCTTCAGCTCCTGAAGCATGAGGGGCTCCGAATAGCAACTAAAGTCGCTCAAGAAGTGCTGGCCGAGAACACTGAGGCGCTCTCGCGGACATTGGGCGCCCGGATTCGCCGAGAACTTACTCGGCTCAGAAGTACCAGGGTTCTCTCGGTAGAACTAAGCCCGGAGGATATCCCTGTCGTACGCACTGAACTGCAACCTCCCTCATCCGCGGCTGGATTTGACCTGGTACCGAACCCCGCTCTAGCCCGCGGCGATGCTAGGCTGGTGACCGCAGCAGGATCCGTAACCCTAGACTGGAAGCTTCACCTTAAACAGCTAGCACGCGAGCTCGAGAAGGCTTTCGCGACTTCCACTGCTAGGTCGCTACAGTCGCCGGCATGACACTACTCGATGACCTTCTTCCTCACGTCAACTGGCAGCCAAAGCCGCTGATCACCGGATCCTTGTCAGCTGTACGCTCCAACCTTGCCTTTGCGCGCATTCCCCTCGCAGCCGTCGGCGACCTGTGCTTTATCGACCGTCGCTCCTCTCCACCGCTACCTGCTCAGGTGATATCGTTCAGCGAAGATCTATGCTGCTTAGCTCCATTTGACTCGCTCGTCGGCGTCTCGCCGGGTGCGCAAGTGACGGCTACCTCACAACTCCCCACGGCGAACTTAGTGGGGGACCCGCGCGGATTGGTACTCGATGCACTCGGACTTCCCCTCGGTGGCCACACTTCCGAAGGTCAGGATTCCATAGTCGAGCTCGCACTCGATGCTCCACCACCCAAAGCCCTGGCAAAGCGGCCGATCGAGCGTCAATTGATAACCGGCGTTAGGTCTATCGATTCTCTTAATGCTATTGGATACGGTCAACGACTAGGGCTGTTTGCAAGCGCTGGTGTCGGTAAATCCACGCTGCTTGGCACGATCGCGCGCACTGCGGCGGTTGATGTATCTGTCATTGCACTTGTCGGCGAACGCGGACGCGAGGTCAGAGAATTTATCGACAACTGCCTTGAACGGCCGGGCATGAGGAGATCAGTGGTCGTGGTGGCCACTAGTGATGAGAGCCCTCTTCGCCGGCTCCTGGCGCCCAAAACGGCAACAGCGATAGCTGAGTGGTATCGAAGCAGAGGATTGAACGTGCTACTTCTGGTTGACTCGCTCACCCGCACGGCTCGGGCGATACGAGAGGTTGAACTTGCGTCGGGTGCAATCCCCGTCCGCCAAGGCTACACGACAGGGGTTTACTCCGAGCTCCCGCGGCTCTTGGAGCGCGCCGGCAACGACGATCGCGGCAGTATCACTGCTATCTATTCCGTCCTGACCTCTGGCAACGAAGAATTCGACCCTCTGGCCGATGAAATCAAGAGTATCCTTGATGGTCACCTGATTCTCGATCCCCGCATCGCTCAATCAGGAATTCAGCCATCGATTGATCCGCTCGCCTCGGTATCGCGACTCGCCCACAAACTGTACGACCCCGCATACCAGCGCATCCGGCAAACGATAATTTCGATTCTTGCGCGGCTTCGCCGCGATCGAGATATCGTGCTCATGGGAGGCACGCCCGACCCAGAACTCGCCGCTGCACTGCGCGTTGAGCCAGAACTAATGCGGTTCCTCAATCAAGCGCCAAACGATACCGCTCTCCTTCCTCAATCCCTCAAACACGCTGCCGAGCTCGTCGAGAACTTCGAAAGGTTCAAGAGCGAGCTTCTGCAAAAAGCTTAGTTAATCCCGCATTTGAGCAACTTTTTTCCTTGGGCGTTGAAGGGCTTTTTGTTAGCGTTGTCAAAACGATTCCGGCTGAACTCGACTGTGCCTGCCGGGACCTACACGAATGCTGGGATATGCCAAAAAAATCGCTGGATAGAATTATCGCCGAGGCTTCTAAGGATCATGCCGGGTTCAAGCGTACGTTAGGTCCACTCAACCTGGTGCTTATGGGAGTCGGCGGGGTAATCGGCGCCGGCATATTTGTGCTCACGGGCCAGGCGGCCGCTAGCTATGCCGGCCCTGCCATCGTTCTTTCGTTCGTGCTGTCAGGAATCGGATGTGCGTTCGCTGCTCTTTGTTACGCTGAATTTGCAGCCTTGATTCCGGTAGCGGGCAGTGCTTACACGTATGCGTATGCTACCCTTGGAGAATTCATCGCCTGGGTCATCGGCTGGGATCTGATTCTGGAATATTTGTTTGGTGCTTCGACAGTAGCAGTGGGCTGGTCCGGATACGTGGTGAGCATCCTGCACGATCTCAACATACCCTTCCCCGCAAGCTTAGCCAGCTCCCCGTTTAAGTTCACACCCGGACAGGGTTGGGAAACAACCGGTGCCATCATCAATCTTCCAGCGGTGCTAATCGTTGCACTCTGTACCTGCCTCATGGTGCGAGGCATCAGGGAGTCGGCTCGCTTCAACAACTTCGTGGTTATAATTAAGGTTGCCGTCATACTGCTCTTTATCGGCTTTGGAATGGCCTACGTTAAGGCCGAAAACCTGACTCCGTTCATCCCACCACAAGACCCCACCCTCGGATTTGGCCACTACGGCATAGGCGGCATTTTCCGTGGAGCGGCGGTAATCTTCTTTGCCTACATCGGATTCGATTCGATCTCAACGTTGGCCCAGGAAGCCAAGGACCCCCAGCGCTCGATGCCGATCGGCATTATCGGCACTCTGATTATCTGCACAGTCCTGTACGTACTCGTTGCATTTGTCATGACCGGCGTCGTGCGCTACGACAAATTGGCTTCGCCCGCCCCTATCGCTGTGGCAGTCGATGCAGCAGGTGAGGGATTGCGCTGGCTTAGCCCGTTCATCAAGTTGGGCGCGGTGGCTGGACTCACCTCGGTTGTACTATTGCTGCTTCTCGGCCAGCCACGAGTATTCTATTCGATGGCAAATGACGGGCTGCTCCCCAAGGTATTTGCCAAGATGCATCCTCGATTCGGCACTCCCTACATTAGTTCGATAGTTACCGGCGTATTGGCCACCATAGTCGCAGGACTATGCCCAATCGGAATCCTTGGTGAACTGGTTTCAATCGGCACACTCCTGGCCTTTATCATTGTATGCGCCGGAGTCTGGATTTTACGTGGGACGGCTCCCGACCTACATCGGCCGTTCCGAGTGCCTGCTGTTCCGATTATTTCAACTTTGGGTATTCTCGTGTCACTCGCTCAGATGGCCGCTCTCCCCGGCGACACGTGGCTGCGGCTCATCGTATGGATGATAATCGGATTTTTCATCTATTTCGGGTACGGTCGTCGTCACAGCCTCGCAGCCCAACAATAAAAGCTCCGTTTGCTCATTCTTTCGGGGCTCCGCGCCCCATGCTATGGTCTGCAACAAGCTAATCTGCCTTAAGGAGCACCGCCGTGCCTGAGATTCTCAGTATTTTCCTGCACATTGATAAGCATCTCGCCGAGATCATCCAGACCTACCATACCTGGACGTACCTTATCCTCTTTCTCATTGTATTTTGTGAAACGGGGCTGGTTGTCACCCCGTTTTTGCCCGGGGACTCGTTGCTTTTTGCCGCCGGCGCCCTCAGTGTAGGCGGAGCGATGGACGTTCACCTCGTCGTGCTGTTGTTATTCGTTGCAGCAGTCCTCGGCGACGCTGCAAACTACATGATCGGCCATTTTTTCGGGCCTAAACTGCTGAAAAATCCGAATTCAAAAATATTCAAGAAGGCCTATCTTGATCGCACACACCGGTTTTATGAGAAGTACGGGGGAAAGACCATTATCTTCGCCCGCTTCGTGCCCATCGTTCGAACTTTCGCTCCATTCCTGGCGGGCGTCGGCGCCATGACCTACTCACGATTTGCGCTCTACAATGTCGTAGGAGCGGCAGCTTGGGTGCTGCTCTTCGTATACGGAGGGTATTTGTTCGGCGAT
This sequence comes from Bdellovibrionota bacterium, assembly GCA_041907145.1. Classification (GTDB taxonomy): domain Bacteria; phylum Bdellovibrionota_C; class UBA2361; order UBA2361; family JAFLCA01; genus JAFLCA01. Next base: position 942 of record JAYRHW010000175.1, on the reverse strand, counting down.
CTTCCGTTCGTGAAGAACAACTTTAGCGTTGTCATTCTAGCCATCATCATCTTGTCGATTATGCCCGCAGTCTTCGAAATAGTTCAGGCGCGCCGGGAATCAAAACTCGCGAGCGCCAAACAGTAATATCAGAATGCCCTAGCTTCCAAATGGAAAGGGGGCGCTGCGGCTAAACCCACAGCGCCCCCTTTTGGCAATTCTGCCTCGGAGGATTAAGCTCCGACTGCCTTACCGCCGTGGGCCTTATGGCTAACGACGTTCGACACCTCAGCTCCGCCGGAACGAATCCTCATCCCGTAGAACGAGCGAGCGACAAAGAACAGTCCTACTACGAACAGTACCGATCCGATCCACAACGCGGTTGTTCCAGCCTTGACCGCGATTTCTACCGCGAGCAAGCCGAATAACGTCGTAAACTTAATGATCGGATTCAGGGCCACTGAGGAAGTATCCTTGAAAGGATCGCCGACGGTGTCGCCGACAACGGTCGCAGCGTGAAGCGGCGTGCCCTTCTCGCGCAGATCGACTTCAACGAACTTCTTTGCATTATCCCAAGCCCCACCGGCATTCGCCATGTACATAGCCTGGAACAACCCAAAGACGGCGATTGAAACCAGGTAGCTGGCGAAGAACGTTGGGTCAAAGCAAGCAAATGCCAAGGTGAAACAGAAGATAACCGCAAAAATATTCAGCATTCCGGCCTGCGCATATTGCGTGCAAATCTTCACCACTTCCTTCGAGTCTTGCACGGATGCTTTGGTAGAGCCCTCAAGACGAATGTTGGCCTTGATGTACTCCACAGCGCGATACGCTCCCGTAGTCACTGCCTGCATTGAGGCACCGCAGAACCAGAAAATCACCGCACCGCCCGTTATCAAGCCCAGAAGAACCTTCGGATCGAGCAAGTCGAGCTTGAGGTTCAAGAGCAGAATGATAGAGAAG
>JAYRHW010000174.1:0-3907 GCA_041907145.1 Bdellovibrionota bacterium | reverse complement strand
GAAACTGAGCGCCTTGTCGTAATGATCTGATGCCCTGCTGGCATATTGGACTTGCCGCATGTAGGCTTCCCAGATTTTAGCGGCTTCCACCGTCGCTCCGTCGCCCGTGGGGCGGATTTTAATGCTCGCCTTGTTCTTCTTGGCCTTGTTGATAATCTCGAGAGTGTGCTGGCGGACCTTGTTGGTCGTGAGCACGGGCTTGTCGTCATAGTCCCGCGCACGACGAATGGAATTGGGCCACTGGTCCAAGTTGTAAGGGTCTGCGTTGGCGAATTTGTAATCCTCGATCCAATTGCGGCGCGCATCGGAAAACCAAGAGTTGCAAACCTCCCAACGGTCCTGCGCTTCCACCACTACTGGATCAAGCGCGGAGTCGTTATTGTTAAGTCCTGCACCAACAGCCATTATCCGCCACCCTTCATCCAGCCAAGAGAGCCCGCATCCCCAAATAACTGCGGAACGGGACGATTGAGATCGAGAGTACGTATCGGCGGTTCGTTGTAGCCATTAGGGGGCGCGTTGGTCCCCGGCAAATTGAGCCCCATTGGTGCCTTTCCGGTGCGGATTTTACTCGTCACCGCTGCGTAGCGGAAAGCATCCGCCGCATCGGAGTACTCATCATGCAGGGGCGTCCGCGAGAACATCTTCGTCTGCGGGTCTACCTCCCAACGATAATGATGAAGGGCAGTGAGACCATCAGCACAGTTGCTAGGATCAATCCAGCAAGACCCAAACACCGTGCGAGCAGCTGCAATCCCATCAAGAACGGAAAGCCGAGGTACGATTCTGACGGGAATACCGGGAAAAAGCTGCTTGAATTGCTCTTCGACACTAAGTTTCGAGCCATATCTCTTCGCTTTAGCATCATGAGGCAGCCAGATAGTCCCAATGTTGTAGCCAAGCGCCTTGATAATGCGTGCGTGATCTTCGGGGTCTTTCCGATTTGACTGGTGGAAGTTGATAAATCGCAGCTCCCAGGCGATGATTTGTCGGAACCAGATGCTGGTATAGTCGCTCTTGCCAATATCGAAGATGATATCAACTGGGGTTCCACGTTCATAAGGCACGCGGAGCACAGGCAGTCCCATTTCAGCGGCGCGTTCAGCCTGGCGCAACGTGAGTTCTCGCATCTGGTCGGCATAGATTGCCCCCTCAAGGTTCTTCTTGCACTCTCCCTCGTAGACATGGAGATACTCGTCGTAATCGGTGATTTTCAGTGCCTCGATTTCGGCCATCAGAGGCTTCGGATACCACGGATTGTCTCGATAGGTGGTATGGACGAGAATGCCAGTGTCCTCAGTATAGGTCGGCTTGCTCACGAAGCGTTTGTATGTAGGGTCGGTCTCCAGCAGTGGATTGAAAGAGACCCAGATTTCAGACCAACTCGGTACGGTGTCCGAGTGAATGAAGCAATTCTCTTTCCGGATAGTGGGGATGAGATCGCGCCAGCTCTGATCGCTGACTGTCTGCGCCTCCTCCACCCAGCAAATGTCCACACCCTCGTAAGATTTGAGGTTCGCTGCGTTCAGTCGGATACCCTCGAAAGAAAACGTCGTGCCATTGGCCCCGCGAATTTCGCTCTGCAGCACTTCGTAGAAGTGTGAAAAGCCCATGGCGTTGATTTGGTCAACCAGCAGCTTATGCACGGATTCTTTGATGCTCTTTTGCATCTCGCGAGCGCACAAAATACGCAGTTTGCGCTGATAGCCCAGAAGAATTAGCGCGCGAGCAAAGTTCCATGACTTCGCCCCGCCACGTCCGCCCTTGAAAATCTTAAACCTCTTCGGTTGGAAGAGACACTGAAACTTCTCCGGAAAGCTGAGGTCCGCGTCAGCAGGAGGGAAGGCGTCTTGGAGTGTAAGTGCGGAGGCCATGAGAGACAAGTCCCACTTATTCGTTTGAATTCATGGGACTTGTCATCTTCCTGCGGCCCTCTCAGCTATTAGGCATAAGCCTTATTGAGCGTGCAAAGCCAGCGGTCAGTCCAGGTTGTACCGCTGAGCGTCGGCATATACGTGGCGTCCACCATGTCGATGCCCGCAGCCGTAGTCGTCAGGGTCTTGGACCCACCGACGAAGATCATACTGGCAGGCCAGGTCGCCAGTCGACTGCCGGTGCCGTCCTGCGTGATGGCCAGTCGAAAGTCCGCTCGATTGGTCGGGGCAGTGAATGTCACGTTGCCAGTAAGCGTGATGGCCATATTACGCGCGTTATAGCCTGCTGCAGGCGTGACCGCCAAGGATGTGGTTGCACTGTAGGTAAGCTGGACAGGATAGCCCGCAAGACCGAGCATGCCAGTGGTCAGCGCGACCGACTCCGGGCCGCTACCGGCAGTCAGCTGGGTGTCGCAGGGAATCTGCTCCGTGCCAGTAAGGGGGAAGGTGATGGAACTGGCACTCGCAAGGGCCATTCCATTGGTAAACATACCAGACATTCTGGTTCTCCATTCTGCAGCAGGGGTTTTTGCTTTATGTCGAAGAGTGTGCTGCTGGCACCCCTCGCGCGCCCTGCCGAGATGGCAGATTACTTATCGGCAGTCAGGACTTGCACTCCGCAATCGCACCAGAAAGCCCCTCGTCGCCAACCGCCCCCGCACTAGCCACTGGCTGGCATTTGGGTTCAGTCGCGGAATAGTATTCCTTGCTTTTGTAGTCCCCATTTCCGTAGGTGCTTTCGCGAACCAGAAAACCACCCCCATCGAGCGGGCGGCAGGATACCTCATGGGTGGAGCCGCCAGAAGCGTTGCTCATGGGAACGCCAGAGAGACCAGTGATTTTTCGGGCCATGTGTGCTTGTCCTTTCAAATTCGTGTAGCGCAGCCTAAATATAGTGGCTAGGAGTTGTCAACCCTGCGGGTAAGGGATTTTCCCACTTGTGGGCTCATCATCCTTAGCCAGTGGAACATCTCGCCATTCCCACTTATACTCGAAACGATCTTCCCACTTTTGCTGCAAAATCCGCACCACATTTGCTCCGACGCGGCGCTTAACGAAACGGAGTTCCATAGTCGGTCCCATTAGAGTGGGGTCCTTTCTCGCCAGTGCAGGGTGGGAATAACATCGCGGGGGCTGCTAATCGCAGTATCCAGAAGGTCCGTAACTAGCGCAATCTCGGTCTCTTTGGACAAATGGCGAGTAACAACCACCCCGCGCACAGGGAGACCAAACACATGTTGAACCACAGGAAAATACAATCGAGCAAGTTGGCTTCTCCCCTTCTCCGTATCCGTGAGCTTGCACTCGAAGAGAATCACCTCATCCGGCTTCTTCACCAATAGATCAGGCTGGCAATAACCATGCCCATTAGCGTCAATAAAGCGAAACCACTGACCAGCAATGCAATTCCTAGGATAGCGAGCGGCGAGAGCCTTACCAAAGTCCTTCTCATATTTCAGTCCAAGGCGTTTGGTGCCGCGCAACCTGCTGACGAGCGGAATGTTGGAAGGCTTTCCGCAAGTACTGGCAGTTTGGAGTCCCGCAATGATACGGTGCCCCATCACATTGCAGTGCCCCTGCCCCGTGCGGGTCATTTTTCGATAGCAGTCCAGGTAGCAGGGCCGACAACTCCATCAGCTACCAGCGCGTATTTCTTCTGGAAGGTCATCACAGCGGAAAGCGTCTTGGCGTCGAACTTACTACTAACTGGCTTCACCCCCAGCATTCGTTGCAAGTAGGCAACATCTTTGCCCGTGCTGTTCAGCCGGAGGGTCCGCTTCGGCGGAACGTATTGCTCTGCCGCGTGGACAATGCTTGGAGCACCCTTCACAGGCGCACCAATCATGCTCCATGGAGTCTCGTCATCGAAATACTTTGCCTCGCGCCGCACGCTGACATGATTGTGGTGGTCGTGCTTATTTGGTCCGGTGTATTTGCGCCAGACCCAGGGTGATGGTCCTGCCGCACCAGAG
>JAYRHW010000173.1:0-3249 GCA_041907145.1 Bdellovibrionota bacterium | reverse complement strand
TGCAGACGACAGTTTTCATCCACGACTCCCTGCGTAGGGCTCATGTGCATACGCGTCGTTCCCATGTGATGATTGCCCCCGCGAGCATTTGCAGGCCAAGACTGAGCGCCATCAACCCTAGAAAGCAAGCGACCGACTCCCAGTCGACCTAGGTTTCTCATTAAAATCTCGACCGTGTGACGAGCATTGCCGAGATCAGCCGCGCTGATATCCCATACAAGCTGAGCACGCGGCATACCTAAGGCGTCCCGAGCGGCGCCAAGCGTCACTCGGGACTGAGGATTGGGAAATTGTTCGAAGCGAACGAACACTGAGAGAACATCCTCCTCGGAAGGCGCTTGCGGCGCCTTCTGCCCATCCCGCGCCAGCGCCAATCCAAGCTGCTGCATTTCAATGGGAATGGTAGTGCGCTTCATATTCTGCAGTTGCACGGTGCAATTGAGCAGCCTCTCTCTCTGACTTACCTCGGACTTGAGGTGGAGCACGCTCAACAGGTTGAGGCCCAGGGAATCGAAGAATGACTCCCGGTAGCGCTTGGCTAGCGGCGTCTTACGCATCGCTACATAGGCAAGCGGGGCATGCGGATGATCGGAGAAAAATCTTCCCACGAGCCCATGCTCATTTCCCAAACCTTGGGACCCCCCATCGGTGGATGCAAGCAAGATTCTTGCGTTCTCTATTCCGCCGCAGGCCAAGACAAAATAATGCGCCCGCACGGTTGCCTCGTTGCCCACCAAACTCTTTACTTTAACCCCGCTTACCGTTCTCCCGCCTTTATTTGAAATAACTCCCGTCACATTGGCATTAAGCAGCATGGTAAGATTAGGCCGACTCTCTAAATCGCTTCTAAGGTCGGGGCCCAAGCGACGCGGACAGATCTGAAAAACCCGCTCCTGAAAATCCGAGATTGAATCTAGAAAGGACGGCGTGCGCTCAGCGGGTGGAATATCTTCCTGTATGAGCGTCGGCAGTTTCAGAAACGTGCGCGCCCTTTCGTAATAGGGCATCAATTCCGAGCGGGCGAATGGCCAGCCGCTGTGCGGAACCCAACTACGCTTCTCGAAATCCAAGTCGTCGAATGGATATACCCAGCCGGTCCAATGGTTGGTGGTGCCTCCGAAAAATCGCAAGCGCGAACTCGTCAAATACAAATTCTTCTTGCGGCTCAAAAAGGTTCCGCCCGACTCGCCGCCATACAGTTGCTGCGTGGGCGCATCGAGCTGAAAATTGCCGCTTTCCACCAATAGGATCTTGGCGTTCGTGCTGCTGCTCAATTCATTGGCCAGGGTGAGACCTGCCGCGCCCGCTCCGAGGATGCAAAGATCGTATTCAAGCGGTCCCCGCGCAGGGCCAGATGCGAGATCGATAATCATGTAATGTGCAAAATTCCGATCAACTTTGGATGAATCATTCCACAATCGAGAAAAATGAGCGAGATCTGGATTGGCATGCGGGAATTGCCAACCTGGAGCGATCTCCCTATGATGCGGTCCTCATGACTAATACTCCTACAGCAAGGCTGCTCGCCGACCGGGCGCTCATGCGATTCTCCTGCATGTGGGCGTGTGCAACGCTATTTCATCTAGCATTTCGCAATAATTTCCTTACCAGCCCCTGGGATGCAGCACTCAGTGCCGCCGCCGTTTTCGTTCTATGGAATCCGGAAAAGGTCTGGGTGCTTCTTCTCTGTGCCGGAGTGCAGCTCGTAGAGCTTTTCGACCGTTTGCCCCAAGTTTCCAATCATTGGCTCTTTACCGGAACCATGAATCTCACGCTGCTTTCATGTGCCGCCTATGCAGTCATGCAGCGAGGCACAACCAAGGACAGCTTTGGAGCTGCCTTATGGAAGACATTTGCCCCCATCGCAAGAATTTCGCTGCTCATTCTCTATTTTTTCGTGGTTCTCCATAAGCTCAACTGGGACTTTCTCAATCCTAAACTTAGCTGCGCAGTCAGCCTTTACGACAAGATTGTTGCCCGTCATCCATTCTTGCCCAACGGCACATGGCTCCATGAGCTCACCATCTGGGGTACTATCGCCGCCGAGACGGCTATCCCCCTTCTCCTGGTGTCGGCGCGCTTTCGCATGCTGGGTGTGCTGAGCAGTCTCCTGCTGCACTTTACCTTTGCGATCCTGCCGCAGTATTTCAATTTCTCGTCGATGATGTTCGCCATGCTTTCTCTATTCGTATTTGACGACGCGCATCGCGACGAATGCTGCCCAGTCACCAAGCCGTCAGGGTTGCTTGAGAGATGTTGGCGTCCGCTTGCTGCCCTCGTGACGATTGTCCTTGCCTATTGGCTGCTGCGACATTCTTCACGCGGGGCGCTCCTTTCGACCGTCCATGTCACGTGGATACTCTATGCGCTCGGTGCGTCCTGGTATCTTTTGAGTCGGAGGCCGTTGCTGCGTGCCTCGGCTGTACCCGCCAAAGAGCTGCTGCGCATTCGCCCCCGTGGCTTCTGGATTTTTCCAGCCCTACTGCTGTTCAACGGATTTTGCCCCTATCTCGGGCTTAAGAACGAGACCTCTTTTGCGATGTATTCGAATTTGCGGACGGAAAGGAAGAAATTCAATCATGTCTTTATTCCGCGCTGGGTGCAGATATTCCACTATCAGGACGACATCGTCGAAATTAAAGCATCATCCAACCGCCGACTGCAGAAGTTCATCAAGCGCAAGTGGCTCATCAACTATCAAACCCTGCGGCTCATCACCTCACGGCAAAAGAAGGGCTGGGTGGCCTACGTTCGGAAGGGAGAACTCGTAAAAGTTCCGAATATCGCAAAAGATCCCAAACTGGGGAAGCCGGCCAACATCTGGCGCAGAAAATTCTTTCACTTCAAGCCGCTATCCAAAAACGGGCGCAGCGTTTGTCAGCATTGATGCCCTGATGAGATTGATGCCCTGATTACAAACAGGCCTGAGAGCATTCAGATCGAAAGATTGAGAATAGAAGAGGTTGCAATATCAACCAATAAGGAAGAAAGCGAGACCCCGGTGACACGCTAGGCATCACCGGGGTTCGCGAGCGGGGGCAGCGTTAGACCAGACAGGCACGATGGTTATGCACCAGCATGACTATCAGGCGGTCGGTTGCCAGGCGGTGCCGTCTGACGAGGAGGGGCTCCCGGGGGAAGCTCTCCTGCCGCGTCCACCTGCGTTGCCGACCTGTTCTCCCGCTGGATGGCCTCGTACACCTCCTTGCGATGTACCGGGATCCGAGTGGGAGCGTTGATGCCGAGACG
>JAYRHW010000172.1:0-3749 GCA_041907145.1 Bdellovibrionota bacterium | reverse complement strand
GCTCATGAGCGCGGATACCTCGCCGCGGGGCAAACGAGCTGAGTTGGCATGCACGAACTGATCTATGGCTTCCCTGGAGATGAAGTTAGAGTCGCCGGACAGTTTGGCGATGGCATCGAAGTGTTTAGTGAGCACTTCGGCTTCGCGTTCGGGAGTGGCTCTATTGCTGGCTCGGTAAGCGCTTTTGTAGTCGCTGGACTCGAACATCGAGACGTTAGTAAGGTATTTCGATGCTGTTTCTGGTCCCGACATGGCGACTCTGTCGAAGCCCGCCATGTCGGCGCCGACCGCAGCGGCGTAGCTCAGGTTGCCGGCGTATTCCAGGGTTCCCGGCGCTTCCGGTGCTTCAGGCGCTTCGCCGAAAATTTTGGTGTCGGGCAGGTTCGCATGGTGAGCATGCGCGGGCCCGCCATCGGCAAGAGTTTCTGCCATGATCACTGCCTCGGCTGCAGATTCTGGTTAGGGGTGCTATCAGAATAGTACAGAGCGTGTGCAAACTACGTGGCAATGCCGACCTTCCAGCGTGTTCGATCAACTCTGAAATACTATGCCATCACCTTTGGTGCTACTGACGGCAGATGCAGACCGAGGAGGTGTCCGGCGCTGTCTCCACTTCGTGCTCGACGGGGCGAGGAAGAGTCTAGTAGCTCTGGGTATATAGCTATGATGGTGCGGAGCAGCGAGAGTATTGGATAGTTCGAAGCGAGGCGAAAGAAGGGTTGAGGGTGGCGCGGAAGGGGATAGCAAACCCTTTACGTCAGGCAAACTGGCCGCAGAATCGGTAACTGATGAATTGCAAGCGGCTCCCTACGAGCCGGTTTTCACATCCTTCTCTGGGCAGTTGGATAGGATTTTGTCGTCCGTCTCGAAAGGCAGCAGGGCTGTTAGTGAGTTTGTGCTGGAGGATGCCGCGGCAGGCAAAGAGCACACATCCAAAGGCGAACGATACGTGGCACGCCCGTCGTTCATGCAAGGGCTAAGAAAAGTCTTTGACGGTGAGGCTAGCGCCGAGGAAGCCGAGCGACTTCAAGGAGCCTTTTCGATTGATTACATGCTCAACAAAGCTAGGCAATGGGCAGCCGGCGCGCTCAACAAACTTGGCGGAGATTCCGGCATTGGCGGCGGACCTACGAATGAGAAATCACTAGGCGTACTAACTCCAAACGATCCGGAGCCCGTGCCTCATCCTTCAGCGAACCGCTACACGTCGAATATCGAAGAAGATGCGCTCCGGCGGCATCATTTATCGCCGGAGGCGACATTGATTGCATTCGGAGCCGGTGGCGGCACGATGTCCGATGCCGGCTATACGCCGGAAGCAAAGGCTCAGGGCGAACAAGCAGCTCCTGCAACAACAACCTATGACACTGACTCCGTCATTGCCGACGCCGGAAACGACTCTCGCAGCAATTTAGCTCCGTCGTCGGGTGGGCGAACTTGGGAAAAAGCAAAGAATTCGCCTGTGTCGGATTTGATTAAACACCAGGCAAAAGGAGACAAGCAACTGCGCGACTACATCGATAAGTGGGAGGTCTCTGGCGAAATTCACGAGGTAAAAAGTGTTCCCAAGGCAATTCTGGAAACATACTCTTCTCTGATCAACGATCCACGGCGGAATCAGGGCGAATTCAATTTTGCATTTGCCCAAGTAGGCGACAAAATCTACATGTCTCGAGTGTGGTTCAATCCAGGCGTTAAAGACGGGAACTCCGAGCTTCAAGAACCGCTTGGTATCAGAGAATTGGAAAATCGCTTTCGGGGACAGCCTATGACCATCTTAGCGCACGGGCACTCACATCCGCTGTCGAAAGACAAGGCCTACTGGAATTTCTCGCCCGACGATTTGACACTTGGTCGGACCTACGAAGGCTTTATGCATAGCTCGGCGTTTTCAAACCAGGGTAAGCAGTTTGTGCAGGTGTTGCTGACGCCGTCTGCCCACAAAGGAGACGAAATTCCGGGCAGTCCGCCGGCCGGTGCGACCTACAATAGCCTGATGCTCTACAAAGTTGATTACCATGCAAAGGATGCAGACTACGTTGAAGCAAACAAGGCAGGGCGAATAGTTCAACTAGGACAGTTTACGTCTAGGGGCAGATTCATACCGGATGGGAACAATCTTGACCTGCTCAAAAAATTGGGCTTTGTGGACTGATGATGCGGGGTGACAAAATACATGCGTCCCATTGAGCTGGCTCTTCCTGAAAGAGCGACCAAGTGCAAAGTTATTGCAGCTGTGGGTTCGCTAGCTTGTCTGGTATTGTTGGCTGTTTACCCGACTGACTGGCTTATATTACCCACAAGGTTGCAGTACCAAATTGCGATCGACTCGGCCAGCAAAACTAGATTGGGACTGCAACTTGCAGATAGCTCTCTAAACCGTGGTGCTCTTGATGAAGCCCTTCAGTACTACAAAGAGTCAAGCAGTCTTGCTGCGAAAAGCGGAGATCTTGAGAGCCGCATGCGCAGCACTACCGGTTTAGGTCAAATATATGCAATTCGGAACCAGGAAAAGCTTGCACGAGATTCAATCGCGGAGAGCATAGCATCGGCGCACAAACTGATTATGGGCGGCAATTCCAGCCTCGCGGTGCGAGATTCCATCTGTAAGACGCTTGTTTTGTTAAGAAGGATCTCGCCAGCAGACTTAGGCCCGAGCGGTATCGAAATCGCTGACGCGTACATCAGTAAGAAGCAACTTGAGCACGCCCGCGTTGTGCTGGAGCCACTCTTGTCGGCCGCCGATCGGTTCACCAGGTCTGCAGCATTGTTTAAGTTGGGGGAGATCAGCTTACGTGCTGGAAATAAGGCTCCAGCCGAGCGAGCCTTTGAAGATGTTACTGCGTCGATGCACACTGTTGAAGACAAGGTGGGTATGCTGGAGCTAGAGTCCGATACAGCTCTTCGATGCGGCGATACAGCGTTCGCTACTCACTTGTTGGAAGTTGCGTTGCGCACGAATGCGCAGATCTCCCCCACTTATCTGCAGATCTCCCCCACTTATTTTGTTAGGCTTAAGCTGAAGCTTGCGCACTGTTATTCACTGCGGAACAACTTGCCCGAGGCTCAACGGACGTATGCCGAGGCGCTCGCTGCGGCGCGCGTAATGGATGTGTATCCTGAATGTCAAATCCTAATTGTCCGCAGCCTGGATGGTGTCGGGCAGATTCAATATCGCCGAGCCAATTTCCGAGGCGCAGAGACCTCCTTTGGTGAAGAACTCAGTGTGTTGAAACGCCCTGTCTGGGACTACTTGCCTGACCGCTTATTGCTGATGGCGCGCGCTGATAGCATGCTAGGGGATTCACTCACCTGTCAGTCGAAGTATTGTGAGGCGGCAGCCGAGTTTCGGAGAGTCATTGAGATTTGCAATTCAGCTCCACCAACAGAGGAGATCAGGACCTTGCTAGCCTCGGCAAGGGAGAAACAGAGATCGAATGAGTTCAAATGCAGAAAGAGCAAACATGTCATAGAGCAATCTTGACTTGCTCAAAAAACTGGGGTTTGTGGACTGATGCGTTGGAGCGACAAAGTAGCATGTGCCCTCGTTCTCGGAAGCGGTGTGATCCTCTTCATCGGCTGTCTTCGGAACTACCGCCTTTTAGAGTACCTGGAGCGGCGGGAGTGGGTAGCAATTTTCGCGCTCGGCGGATTTATGTCTCTCGTGGCATTCTACAAGGAGTTTCTTTTTCCAAAATTTGTCAACAAGGCTGGTCCATCGTCTAGACCTACGCTGTTTGAAACGCTTT
>JAYRHW010000171.1:0-11833 GCA_041907145.1 Bdellovibrionota bacterium | reverse complement strand
CTGCTCCAACTTCTTCTTTACCCCCTCCAAGAGCGTAGAAAATTTACCGAAGTCCGTCTTTACCGCACCCAAGAGCTTCCAAACCTCGCTCGATCGCTTCTCTATCGCCAGGGTTCTAAAACCCATCTGCAGTGAATTGAGGAAGGCGCCAAATGTTGCCGGTCCGCTAACCACGACGCGAAAATCGCGCTGCAAAGTCTCAAGCAGACCCCTGCGGCGCACCACTTCAGCATACAGTCCCTCAGTAGGAAGGAACATGATGCCGAAGTCCGTCGTATGCGGCGGATTTACATATTTGCTGCTGATATCCCTTGCGAAAGTCTTTATCCGAGCTTCCAGAGTAGCCGCCGCGGTCTCGATGGCAGCAAGGTCTGCCGCCTCTTGGGCGGCCACGAGCCTCTGATAGTCCTCAATCGGGAATTTCGAGTCGAGCGGCAGCCAAACACTACTCTGATCTTTGTCGCCACGCCCGGGCAAGGAAATAGCGAACTCCACTAGCTCATTGCTCCTGGGATTGGTCTTAACGTTTTTCTCGTACTGTGCGTCAGTTAAAATCTCGGACAGCAACGCTTCAAGCTGCACCTCGCCCCAACCACCTCGAGTTTTGACATTCGTAAGCGTGCGCTTTAGATCCCCTACTCCGACTGCCAAGGTCTGCATCTCACCCAGACCTTTATGCACCTGCTCCAGCCTCTCCGAGACTAGCTTGAATGATTCACCCAGCCGCTTTTCGAGCGTGCCTTGAAGCTTTTCATCCACCGTGGCGCGCATCTGCTCCAGTCGTTTGCCATTATCTTCCTGCAGCAGACGCACGCGCTCATCAAAGGTGGAGCGCAGGTGCTCGAGCTTGCGTTCGTTGGATTCGGTCAATTTCTCGAGCTGGTCCTTCTGAGTCGTGGAAAGCAGCTGGATATTTTTGACAATCAGCTCATTAAAGCGCGTCAATGAAGCGCTGATTTCCTCACGGTCATGGCGAGCATGCTCTAAATTTTCCTTGCGAACTTTGGCTAACTCATCACGAAACTCTCGCTCTAGCCGCTCGTTGCCCTTTTCGATGACGTCGAAACGGCTGCCGAGTTGCAAAAATTCCCGACCGACAGGGCGGAAAATGAGATAGAGCTCTAGAACAATAGAGACGGCAAGCAGTACCAGAATTGTTGATGTCATAGCGTTGGATCACTTCGAAAGGCAGCCTTCCTATAAGAACATTTCTATAGCTAGGATGAAAGCGCGTTGTGGCTGGCGATACTGCAAACGATCATTACTTATTCCAATTCCCTCCTGTTTTCGGGTAGTTTTACGCAAATGAGTGAGCGCATCTTCCTTGATTGGTCCAAGCCCTGCTTACCCCAGGCCGCTGATTGGCTGCTGGCCCGCGCTGGGAATGAGCGGGCGATTGATCTGCGCGGCTACAAGGTCGTACTGCCTGGCAATCGTGCCCTCCGGAGGTTCACCGAGCTGCTCGTCGAAGGCGCAGAAAAGTCCGACAGGCCTGTCTTGCTTCCTGAATTCTTCACCACCGGCGAGCTGCCCGAGCTGCTCTACCGGCCTAAGAATGAAACAGCTAATACACTCGAGCGCCGCATGGCTTGGTTTGAGGCACTGCGGCAAACTGCGCCCAAACAACTCGCCGCCTGCATTTCCCGTCCCCCCGACGCCGATAATGCGCACGCCTGGTTTCTGATTGCTCAGCGAATCGAGAAGCTGCACGCCGAAGTTGGAGCCGGCGGCTATGACTTTGCGGCTGTTGCTGAATATTGCCGTTCGGGCTCTGCTCTCTTTGCCGACGATCGCTGGGATGTACTAGCTTCCGTCGAGCAGCTCTTTAGGCGCAGACTCAAGGAACTCAATAAAGAAGATATTCACACCGAACGAAGAATTGCTGCCGCGGAGGGTCGCTGCCAGATTCACGGCACGCTGGTTCTGGTGGGAGTCGCGGAACTTGCCCTGCTTCCCCGCAAGATGCTGCAGGAAGCCAACGGCAGCATGGTTTCTTTGGTGCATGCTCCAGCAAATCTGCAAAGTCTCTTCGATGAGTTCGGCTGCGTCATTGCTGGCACATGGCTTTCGCGGACAATTGAACTTCCTGAGAGTTCCATTCACTTTGCCCGCGATCCGGCGGCCCAGGCTCACGCAGCACTCAAGGCCTTAGCGGAGTTGAATGCCAAGGTTTCGGCCGATGAAATCACTATCGGGACCTGCGCCCGGGACAGCAAACCATTGCTTATCGAAGCTTTGGGCGAGCAGTCTATTCCAGTACGCGATGCTGCCGGGTTCCCTCTTGAGAACACGCCCCCGGTCACCTTTCTGCGCCTGCTGGCAGACTACCTCGGCTCGCAGAGCTTCCATGCTTTTAGTACGCTGGTGCGCCATCCCTATGTTGAGGCAGCACTGCTCGAAACCAAGGAACTAGGGTCACTGGAAAAGACAAGAAAGAGTCTCTTGGAAGCTCTCGATAATTATCACAACCTTCATCTGCAAGCGGCGGTAAGCAGCTCACTGCCAAATATTGATGGCTCGGCCAGGGTGCCGGCGCTGACGATTCGCGCCATGCACGCGATTCTTGGGAAGCTTCAGGGTCCCCCCAAACCACTGGCCGACTGGGCTCCCGAAATAGTAAAGGTGCTGGTTTCAGTCTTTGGCTCCAAGCCGCTCAATCCTCACATTCCCGAAGATGACTTGGTGCTGCAGGCTTGCGATATTCTCCATGAGCAGCTGGGTGAAATGCACCACATGGCAACGGCGGAGCATACCGTACTGCCGGCCAGCGAGGCGCTACGCCTACTCCTTAGCCAGGCAGCGGGACAGTTTGTTGAGACAGGCGGCACGGGCGCATCCATTGAACTTTTGGGGTGGCTGGAGCTGCACCTCGATGACGGAAGGGCCCTCATCGTTACCAGCCTCAATGAAGGATTCGCACCTGAGAGCATCAATGCCGATCCCTTTTTGCCAAACCAGTTACGCAGCAAACTGGGGTTGCTTGATAATGATCGCAGATACGACCGCGATGCCTACATGCTCTCAGCCATCGCCGCGGAAGGTAGATTTTTGAGACTCTTTGCCACTCGCTTAGATGCGCAGGGCTCCCCTCTCAAACCAAGCAGACTTCTGCTCACCGACAAGGCGGACGAGGTCGCCAAGACTATTCAACTCTTCTTCGAGTCAACCAAGGAAGAACATCGTCCGCAGGAGGCAGAGCCGTCCGCGAACGCAGTCCGAGAGCCACCGCGCCCTGAACCCCTGAAGACGCCCCCCAACACCATGAAGGTCACGAGCTTCAAAGACTATATAGCCTGCCCGTACCGGTACTATCTACGTCATGTGCTCGGGCTCTACGACCTTGATGACTCCGCTTTGGAACTTACTGCTGCCTCGGTGGGAACGTTGATGCACTCTGTGCTCACAGCCTTCGGCAGAAGCAGCTCCCGAGGGGAAGTGGATGCTGGAAAAATCGAGGAATTTTTGCTTGATAGCTTTTCCCAAGAATTCCAGTCCTATTTTGGCGCCCGCCCCTTAGCCACGCTCTTTGTGCAGAAACTCCAGGCAGAAGCACGCCTCAAGGCGTTCGCCGGTTGGCAAGCTGACTGGGCCATGCAGGGTTGGCAAATCAAAGAGGTTGAATTTTCGGTTGCACCCGAACAATCGACTCTCGCCTTGTCCTCCGGTACATCGATGCAGCTTTTAGGGCGCATCGATCGCATAGACTATCATCCCAGAAGCAAAGAGTGGTTTATTTTTGACTACAAAACGGGTGAACGCGGAGACCTGCCGGACAAGACTCATCAGCGAAATCATTCTTGGATTGATCTTCAATTGCCGCTTTACCGCTATCTCTTAGAGCGAAGTGGAATCTCAGGAATCATTCGCACCGGGTTCATCCTCCTGCCAGCCGATTTGAAAAACTGCCGCGAGGCAGAGGCCTCCTGGGAGGAAGCGGAGTATCGATCCGCCATTGAGGAAGCCAAGGTCCTTGCGTCACTCGTACGGCAGCAAGTTTTCTGGCCGCCCAAACGGTTAGCAAGCGGAAGCTTTGATGAATTTAGGCTTATCGTGGGGCAAGAGTTTGGATTTCGTACGGAAGACAAGGTGGCGTGAATATAGTCACGCCAAATGCAATAAGTCGAGCATTCTGAGCGCAGCGAGCTGCGAAATGATTCCCGACTAAGACTATGGAATGCAATAAGGATAGGTTCTTTGTAGTGAAATTTTAGCTGGAATATTTGAGAAAGCCTTAGAGTGTTTAAATACTGACTAAAGCAGATGCCTTCAGCCGCCCCTCGATTCGAACCCACGGTCATTCGCGCCAGCGCCGGCAGCGGCAAAACCTTTGCGCTTTCAAACCGATTCATATCGCTTATCGCCCACGGAGAAAGTCCCGACAGAATTTTGGCCACGACCTTTACCAGAAAAGCTGCTGGGGAAATTTTGGAGCGTGTTTATCAACGTCTTGCGGCGGCCAGCCTCGATTCTGCCGCAGCCGAGGAACTGGGTACTCATCTTGGAATCAAAACCTTCTCCAGTAATGACGCTCGCAGCGCGCTTTCGCGGCTAATCCAGTGTCAGGCTCGACTCTCTATCTGCACACTAGACTCATTCTTCGTTTCCATCGCTCAGAGCTTTAGCTTCGAGCTAGGATTGACTCCCGGCTGGGGACTGGCAGATAGCGACGATGATGCCCGTCTCATTCGAGACGCCATCTCTGAACTGTGCCGGCATTCCGATCCCACAGAACTCGCTGAGCTATTCTACATGCTGAATCGCGGCGACACCCGCACCAAGGTACATACCCAGTTGGAGCGAGAAATTGCGGAGCTGTACAGCAGCTGGATGAGCAGCACCTCGGCCGCCTGGCGTTGGATAAAAGTCCCCAGGGGGCTCAGTGATGATGCCTTTCCAAAGCTCATTGCTGCAATCTCGAAGCTGGAAATTCCAACCACGGGGAAGGGAGAGCCAAACGCAATTTGGCAGAAGGCGATGACGCAGACCTTGAGCAAAATCGAGGCAAAGGACTGGGAGTATTTTCTGGAAAATGGAATTACCGGCAAAATACTGTCAGGGGAGCACTCCTTCGGTAAGCGACCCATTCCCCCCGAATATTTCCAAGAGTTGGAGCCTCTGCTTACCCATCTGCGAGCCTTCTTTTTGGGGCGGCTGCGCGAGCAAAACCAAGCCTCCTGGGAATTCTTGTCGAAGTTTGCCAAGCATTTTGAATCTGCCCGACAATCCGCCCAGCTTCTGAATTTCGAGGGCATAAAAGATACCTTGGCCTCGGCTCAGGTGCTGGGAGACCTAGCCGAGCTCTACTACCGACTCGATAGCCGCGTTGCCCACGTGCTGCTCGATGAGTTTCAAGATACCTCGCGCGCTGAGTGGCAAGTACTCGAACCGATGGTGGCTGAAATACTCTCGAAGGAGAGCACCGAGAATTCGTTCTTCTGTGTCGGAGACACCAAGCAAGCAATTTATGGTTGGCGCGGCGGTGTGGCCGAAATTTTCGAACGACTCGAGGAACGATTTCCGCAGCTTCGCGAGCATGTACAGCACCGAGACGAGAGCAGGCGTTCTGCGCCCGAAATCATCACTGCGGTAAATAAGGTATTTGGCATGATTTCTGAGCCATCGGAGGGCTTGGAATACCCTGAAGTGTTCAGGAACTGGGGTCGGCGATTCAAGCCGCATACTACTGCTCTGGCGGATCGCACTGGCTATGTGGAGCTTCGTGCCGTTGAGGGCGCAGAAGGAGAAAGCGAGGATGCGCTCTTTGCAGCTGCCTCCGACCAGGTGAAAGATCTCGTCGACCAGAACCCGAGGCTAACAGTCGGAATTCTACTTCGCCGCAATCGGTCCGTGAAGTCAGTGCTGGAATCCCTCTGGGAGCGCGGTATACGCGCCAGCGGCGAGGGGGGAAATCCGCTGACGGACTCTTGGTGCGTCTGTGTGCTGCTCGCTGCCCTTAGACTATCGGAGCATCCTGCCGACAAGATTTCCGGCTTCCTGGTCAGCCGGACTCCGCTGGGGTCAGCCCTCGGCATTTCCTCTGCCGCCGACACGGCGTCAATTGACCGAGTGGGAATTGCTCTTCGCCGCACCATTGCCTCTCAGGGTTTAGGCGATACACTCAAGGAGTGGGCTACATCACTTAAACCGCTAGCTTCAACTCATGACTCGCAGCGAATAGAGCAGCTTGTCGGTCTGGCGCATCTTTATCGCCCCGGACGCGGAAAGCGATTGAGCGATTTCATTGAGTGGGTCGAAGCTTCGCCCGTCGAGAATCCGTCAGCATCAAACGTTCGCGTAATGACCATTCACAAATCCAAAGGCCTCGAGTTCGACGTCGTGGTGCTGCCTGAGCTTGATGGCCGCATACCTAAGCCGCAAGCTGATTCACTCCTTCTTTATCGTGATTCCCCATCCGCGCCGCCAAGTCATATTTCCCGCTACGCAGATAAGGGGGTGCGCAACTTGGAGCCCAGACTAAAGCTGATGTATGAGCAAGGAAAATCCCGTGAAGTCGAGGAGGCTCTCTCCGTTTTGTATGTGGCTCTTACGCGCGCTCGATATGGGCTTTTTATGCTTGTCGATGCGAAGGAACAGGACTTCCTAAGCTTCTCGCATATTCTCCGTAAGACGCTGAGCCAGCAGAGCGAAGGCGTATTGCTGTACAGCGAAGGGCGTCGGGATTTTGCAAGGTCCCTCGGGCAAAGGGATAAGCCCGGCAGCGACAGGGGCCCGCCGCAAAGGTCAGTTACTCTTGCCAAATCATCCCGCGGACGAAGGAGAGGATTGCTTTTCCCTCTTTCTCGCGCGCTAGAGGAGGGAACTGTTGTCGATTTGAAGCAACATTTGGAGCTCCGCACCGGCACCGACGCTCGGGTGGATGCTCAGCTTTTGAGGCTCTGTTTAGGCACCGAGTGGCTTGCGACTTTGCCTACAGCCGAAGACCTTGCTCCATCGTTTGATCCTAACTCCCCCGGCGCAGCCGAGGCCCTCACCTATTTCCAGAGCTTACTCAGAACCAAAGACGGCCGCCGCATATTTATGCAGCCTGAAGCCGACGTTGAGCTATTTCGCAATTTGCCCATCGCTGTTCGCGCCAAGGAAGGAATAGTGACAGGTCGAATCGATCGATTGGTCGTAGAACGAGGCTCGGGAAGAGCGCAGAAAGCAACCGTGTACCAATTCATCTCTAAGACGGCTCATGAGCGGGGGCCTTCAGACTTTACAGATGCAAACGCCGTGGCCGCCTATCAAAGAGCCGCCGCATCATTTCTGGGCATTGAGCCGTCGGCTGTGGAAGTCCAGGCAGTACGACTGCGTGAAAGGGTAAGATAGTTTATGGTCGATGTCCCCTACTCCGAATTGAGCCCTGAAGCGCTGCGCGGCCTAATCGAGCATTTCGTGCTGCGTGAGGGCACGGATTACGGGCAAGGCGATTACTCTCTGGCCGAGAAAGTCGAGCAAGTCGTCGAGCAGATCAAACGCGGTAAGGCGAAGATTGTATTCGATGAAAAGGACAATTCGTTCGATATTGTCTTGCGACAGCTATAGGCATTCAGCCCCCGTTGCCCTCTATCGCAAGCAGTGGGCTTCCCAGCGTCCGTGATAAGGGGGGAATTCCGGGGAAAACCCTATCTAGCCATCCTTTACCTCTTTGCCAGGCCTCTAATTAAAAATGCTGTTTACCTGACGGTCTCGTACTCAATCAAGCAAAGCGTCAAGGTCGCCAGGGTGCCCTCATTCTCCGGTAGAATCGTGGGGCAAGCTCTCCAAACGACAAACTCTCTCGGATGACAAATTCGCGCATTATTTACTGCGATACCGACTCTCTATGTGAATGTAGCCTCGGAGAGCCTCTAACGCGATAATCGTAGCGTCACCGCTCGCTATTGTGTCATTAGCTTTCATCCGCAAAAGCGCCGCTTCCTCTCTGTCGTCACCAACCTGCGGAGTCAGTCTAATTTTCTCGCCTCTAATGTCGATTTCCACGAACGACGGTCCACTGTCCGAGCTCTGCACGAGGAACGTGCCGCCTTCAAGAACCACTGAAAGCGCTAATCGGCCAAAAATGCTACTTATTTTTTGTTGAAGCTCTTCAACAGAAACTAGTTCTAAGAAGAGCGGCCCGGTCGCGTAAGGACGCGGCAGAAGCGATTCATCGCCGCTGTCCGGCTTAGGCTCTGGAACTGGCATAGCTTCCTCCAAGGAATTTTAAATTTCTACGGTTCCTTCTTCCAAGAAAGTCCCTCACTAAGCAAATGAGTCGCCTGAATGATCGCCCAGGTTACAGCCCTGCCAAATTCTCCCAAAACCACAAAGTCACCCTCGCAGCATCGCAAGTGCCAGATATGGCGACCGATCTGCCTGGGATGGCACTAAGGACGCAGATCAGATTAGAACTTCGTAATTGCTCGAACGCCCGGTCTCGGCAGCCACATGCGTATGCAGACCTACTTGTAGGTGTCATGCTACCGGTATTCCAGGCATCACACTTTTAGGGATATCCACGCGAACTATAACTTTTGTCCGAGGCTTATTATTCCAGTCTTTAGACCGAATATTTGCCTGAAGCAGTGCGAGGCATAGTATACGGGAGCAGGCTATTCTAAGGATTTCATCGCCGGGTAATCGGTATACCCTTTCTCTCCCCCGCCGTAGAACGTGCTCTGGTCAGGTTCGTTGAGCGCCGCTCCGGATTTCAACCTCTCGGTAAGATCGGGATTAGAGATGTAAGGCTTTCCGAACGCGATCAAATCTGCCAACCCTTCCCCGATTGCGGCGTTTGCGCGGTCAAGGTCATAGCCTCCGTTGGCGATCAGCGTGCCTTGATACTTAGAGCGAAAGTAACTCAGCGGAATCGCTTTGCCGCCATGACGGGCATCGGCATCGCCCATGTCTACAAGGTGCACATAAGCGATCTTGAGTTTGCTGACTTCCTCGAGCATATAGCCGAATGTCTTGGCAGGATCGGAATCCGACATGTCGTTAAAAGTTCCCGTCGGAGAAAAACGAATCCCCACTCTCTCGGGTCCCCAGACGGAGATGGCAGTTTTGAGAACTTCTAGAGGAAAGCGCGCTCGCTTCTCTAGCGTTCCACCCCAAGCATCAGTGCGCTTGTTGGTCCCGTCACGCAGGAATTGATCCAGTAAATAGCCGTTTGCTCCGTGCACTTCTACACCGTCAAAACCTGCGCGCTTGGCGTTCTCGGCTCCGCGCTTGAAATCAGCGATGACTCCGGGAATCTCGTCGGCTCTAAGTTCCCGCGGAGTAACAAAGGGCTTGGGTCCGGTAAATGTCCCGGCGTTACCTTTTGGCGCTATGGCCGAAGGCGCCACCGGCAGAACATTTCCTGGCTGCAAGTCAGGATGTGAAATTCTCCCAACATGCCAAAGCTGTAAAAAGATTCTTCCTCCCTTTGCGTGGACAGCATCGGTCACCAGCCTCCAGCCCGCTACCTGCTCCTCGGAATAAATACCAGGCGTGCCGGGATAACCAAGCCCGAAGGGTGTCACCTGCGAGGCTTCGGAGACGATCAGAGCTGCGCTTGCGCGCTGCGCATAGTACTTGGCATTGAGTGCATGCGGAGCATTATGAGCATCGGCCCGGCAGCGTGTAAGCGGGGCCATAACGATTCGGTGCGGAAGTTTGAGACTGCCGAGGTTAACGGGAGTGAAGAGATTAGATTGAGACATACACGGATAATAAATTCATCGAAAACAGAACCGCGGGCCTGCCGCAAAGCAGCAGTCCCGCTCGAATACTTAGTTGCAACCGCAACCGCCAGACTTGCCCTTGGAGTCAGTCTTGGAGGCTTCGGCCTTTTCAGTGCTGCAAGAGCTGCTACTGGTCATAGCTTTGGAATTACCGCCGCAACAACCGCCTTCTTTCTTCTGTTCTTGATTTTTGTCAGTCATAAATACTCCATAATTGAAGTTACCTCCATATTGTAACCATTTTAGTTACATTTACAAGAGGCAAAGCCATTAGATTTTATGAATTTGATAACGATACGATCTTACAGCGAAAATTATGCCTTCATGGGCTTAATGACATCGGCCAGGGTCGTCCTTTTGAAGGTCGTCTCGACCGACTTTTCAGCCGCCTCGAATACTCTGGGCAATACATCCTTCATGCAGCAGCTTACCGGGCAGCGCTTGTTTTCAGGCTTACGGTGAACAGCGAAGAGTCCCTCCCCCTCGACTGCATGGTAAATATCCAAAAGAGTAATCGATTGAGGCTTTTTGGCCAATTTGGATCCGCCCGATTTCCCGAGGCAAGACTCCACTATCCCGGCTTTGGCCAAAGCACTAATGATGCGGCGCACGACAACCGGGTTGGTGTTTACACTTGAGGCGATAAGGTCGGATGTAACATATTCTCCGCAATGACAGGCCAGCACGGCAGCGGCGTGCACAGCAACGGCAAAGCGAGAATTGGCAGCCATAGACGAAGCAAAGCAAATTAGTCCGATGAGTATTGTACTGAAATATTGGCACTCCGTACAACTGCACCGGAGTTATTGATAAATTTCAGCTGAAAGCTCTACTGAGCAGGTCTGATTCTGCCAAAAGCCTTCCCCCGAAGACTTTTAGCACTCTTCGATGTAGCGCTTGCGGCAAATGCGAAAAGCCTGACTCCTGGTTAATCCCGCCAGCCGAGCAAGATGAAAGTCGGCCACAAACAATCTGCGGAGCTGTCCATTCAACAGCATTCTAACCCTACTTTTCGCAACCTTTTTCATACCGCCTCCGAAGCCCTCACCCTTGTGATGCTTCATCTCTATAACTGATCCACGGTCAAACAGCTTTTGCTTCATTTTCTGGACAAGTGATTGGAAGGATTAAGACTTCTTCCAAGCAGCGGAAAACGCTGAGACAATCTCACCCACAGTCTGAATTGCGCTAATACCGGCCACGGACTTGCCTGCCTGCCAATAATCTTTGGAGCTCAAACCCCGTAGCGCCGAGCGTTTAAGCTTCCAGACCGACTGAATGTTCAAGAGCATACGAGCCAAGTGTCTCGTGCGCGGCCAGCGCAGAAGCATGCCAGTCACGGGGCCAACCTCAGTACCCATCCGCGCAACGTGTGGAGTCCGAATAACCGAGAGGGGCACACCAGTCACGCGCCGGGTCAGAACAATATCGCTTTCCTCGGCATTCAGAATCGCATCCTTGTAGGACTGATGTGCCGCACACTCCTTTGAAGCAATAAATCGAGTGCCCATCTGGACGCCGGAATAGCCAAGCTTCAGGGCAGCTAGAAACTGTTGCGGATCCCCCACACCACCGGCACAGATCAGCGGCCGCCCAATCGGCGCCAACTCCTCGTACAGTTTTTCCGGCGACAAAGCGCCCGCATGACCACCTGCCCGATTGTTCACGCAGATAAATCCATCCACTCCGGCTTCAAGCGCCTTGTCTGCCCACTTTCTTTCGGTTGTATTGTGAAACACGATTCCGCCGCGGGCATGCACGGCATCCACCACCCAGCGGGGATTTCCCAATGCCGTCACAAAGAAGCGAACGTGTTCATCGAGCGCGATATCCACCCAAGCCCTCATGCGATCGAGATAAGTCTGTGAGCCCTTTTCGATAATCGCATTCATCCCAATCGGCTTCTTGGTCAATGTTCGAATAAATCGCAGCCCAGCCTGGAACTCATGTCCATACACATACACGAGGGAAAGCGGCTGAACGATCCCTATCGCTCCGGCCTCTGAGGCAGCCGCTATCAGCTCAGGGTTTGAGCAGGGATACATGGCACCGCAGATCACGGGTAGAGATATTCCCAGACTGCGGCAAAAATCATTGGGAGATTGAGTCACCTTTTGGGCCCG
>JAYRHW010000170.1:0-25550 GCA_041907145.1 Bdellovibrionota bacterium | reverse complement strand
TGAGATTTACCGGATAATTCCCCCTGCAGCTCTTCTTGCCGTGCAAAGTGAGGTAAGATTCTCTGCGGCGAGGAACTTGCTCACGATAGAATCCGATAAACAATGGCAGAGACTTCCTCCCCTGAATATTCCAGGTATCGTTCGGATCGAAACCCTCGTGCACCAAGGGCAGACAAGCTGGACGAGCGCCAGGGCGTTGTTAAGGGGGCCTCTGGGCGCTGGGGCATTTGCCGCGACCTGTCGCGAGATACAGCGGGTCGTTCCTGCTCTCATTCCCGATGCGGTAATCCATCAGCATCTCTTTACACCGACCGGCTTTTCGATGAATTTCTTTTCGAACACCTCCTACGGCTGCACGCACCTTTCACCCGGTGAGGAAGGCTATCTAAGCATCGAGATTACGAAGATTTCAGATCCGCCGGCTCAGGAGTTATCCGCGTCCCTCCACGAATACTTCCCCAAGCTCAGTGGCTGGGTGCTTCAGGAATGTTCCGGTAGGCTTACAAATTTCACTCAGCTTCATGCCGCGCTTGATCCAAAGCAGACAACAGGAACTAACGCCTAGCTAAACTACGCACTCTTAGTTAGCTCCCGGAGTCGGCGTTCTCGTCGGTGTCGGTGTACGCGTAGCAGTAGGCGTCACCGTGGGCGTTCGGGTGGCTGTCGGCGTACGTGTCGGTGTAGGTGTCACGGTAGGCGTACGCGTCGGTGTAGGTGTCACGGTTGCTGTCGCAGTCGGAGTGACTGTCGAAGTTGCCGTCGGCGTAGCAGTCCTAGTCGGCGTCGGAGTTGCCGTTGGAGTCCTGGTGGCCGTCGGTGATGGCGATGCTGTCGGCGTACGAGTAGGCGTCGGAGTTGGGGTTGCTGTCGGCACCGGCGTAGGTGTATTGGTCGGCGCAGGCAGCGGAGTGTCCGTAGCCATAGGCGTAGGCGTAGGCTCGAAGTCGCGAGTGAAAAGCTCTTGCTTTAGGTATACGAAGCGCGGGGTGATCGGCGGCAAGTTGGCTGCATCGTTGAACGAGGTATCAAAATTCCAGTCGCGAGTTGGTGGATTATAAGACTGCGCCGACCAATGCCCAGAGACGTGCTGAGGCGAAGACAGACTGACAAACGAGCCGCGATAGGTAAGCGTTTGACCGGTCCAATTTTCATGAAATCGGGGAAAGTTCTCGAACCCTCCGCTATAGTAGCCCCCGTTAGGCCCGCCGCCGTTAATTCCGCCCGTAGTATCCGAGCCCGCTAAGAAAGCAGCATTTATGGTCGTACTCGTTGCCGTGCGATTCGCTATCGCCAAGTTGCTATTCGCATCATTCCAGTTTCCAGACAGGATATTAATCGAGTCGGACATCACCGCTGCCGGAATCTTGTTCACTGAATTCAAATTCCCGCGTACATAGGCAGCCTGATCGCTAACCAAGGTAAAGCCTCGAACCGACGGAGCACCGGAGATTGAGGACCCAATTTTACTGGCGTTGTTTATACGCACGCCGTAGGAGTTGGACGCTGCGTTGGAATTCGGCCCTTTGACCGTTAGAAAGAAAACCAAGCCGCCCTCGGTCATATCATCGAGCGCCTTCCCGGTAGAAAACCAATTCGAGGTCTTCAAACAATCAAGCGTGCCGCCGAGATCCACATCAAGAAGACGAATCCACTTATTCTCGCGGAAGTTGAAAATAGTTGTAGTTCCCGCCGCCTTTCCGCCGACTGTTCCGGCGCATGCAAGCAAGGTCGTGGTCGCCGATGAGTTTACGGTATCGTCCTGATTACGAACCTGCACTCCGACCACGTTGTTCGCATTATCGAGTTGGAGCACTAAGCGCAGATCGGCGTCGTCCCAATAAATATGCCCCGTGGTAGGGGTGAATATTTCCGGCCCTGGCACTGTTACCGGCTGAACCTTTCGCTGCATCATGCCATTGAACGGCGTAAGATTCGCATCAGACAAGGCGCCGCAAGTCGGAGTCACCGCTCGCGCCGAATTTGGGTCCATGACGAATACTTGCTGCGAATTGCAGCTCGGCGACACACTGCCGTCCTTGCGGCCACGATAGATTTCTCCCGCAGCGGTAACCTGCCCCGAGATCGTCAGCGTCGCGCTGTTCGAGTATAGATAGAGATCACCATTCGAGTGCACCGGCCCTGAAAGTGTCATCGCGGGGCCCGGAAGAATTTCGAGATCCTTGTTGAAGAAGGCTGCAAATTGGAACAGAGGAACGAGCCTGCTCTTGAAGGTAACTTTGAGCACCGCTTCGGTGGCCTTGAGAATATTAGTGGCCTCAGCACGCGCCGTGTATCGATACTCCTGGGCGTTAAGCTTCTGAAACTTTTCGCCAGGAGGGATGGTTAGAATTATTGGATTGGAGCTGTCTTCGAGGATATACGAAGTCACCGAACGGTTGTTGAATGAGTGTGTTTGGCAGGCATAATCTCCACTGCCCTCGTTGGAACCGTTGCAAGCAGTTGCAATGGAGGGAGATGTCCCCGAGGGGCGATTGAACCCGACGAAAATCTGACGAATTGCCTCAGCTCGAAGATTCAACTCCGCTTCAGCGGCATAAAAGCCCGAGGAAGAACCCTTGGAATAGCGCGTAGTAGCGGTCTCGATATTCGTAACGATGTAGTATGCGGCCAACAAGGCAAGCAATGCGGCAAGCATCACCAGAGTAGCGACAAGAATGAATCCGCGCTGCTTTCTCAATTTGATATCAGGGCTATCCACGTTTACCTAATTCGAAAGTACATTTCGTGGGGCAAATCGCACCGTCGCAGTTCGCGACAGTTGATCTCCCGCATAGGTATCCTTTCCACTCAAGCTCAATTCCAAGGTTTGAATCGTGTTCCAGGCATCTGCAGAGCTAAACGATGTCTTCGTAGTACCATCCTGCATGAGAGCTCTTACCTGAAAATCTGTCACATCGAATGCAACATTGTAGGCGCTCGATGGGTCGCGGTCTTGAGTAACCTTCAACATCTCACCAGATAAAGAGTATTGCCACTCCTCGAGGATGTAAATAGCGGAAGAGCCAGCCGGATATGTGTGCCCCCAGCTGCCGCCACCAGTTCTGACCAACGCGTATTGGGTATAGCTTCGAGTCTCATCACCGTAGGTAAAAAATTCTCCTGTCTTGGCAGCGGTGTCATAGATAAACGCCTTCACCGCGCCTTGATTGCTCGTTCGATAGCTTTTCCAAACGTTGTAATTATGGTCCTGGCCGGAGAGAACGCAGCCGGACACTGACCCGCTCGTGGCGTAGACGACCTGCGTATTCGTGGATCCGGAAGTTATGTCCTGGCAAAGCGTAAGCACCTCCGCCAGCAAGTTTCGACGCACTGTCAGCGTATCGGGGTCCCCATTCGCCCCATCAGTTATCTCAACTGCCGGGAAACTAGAGGCCAGATTTTCTCCGGCTTCACGAATGTCCGCCCCCATGACATCCAGCGACCCGCGTAGGTCTTGATTCAAACGTGTGCGTACGGTATCTCGTCCCAGAACGGAACGGGTTGCGAGCGTCGTACTAAGGGCAAGCGCCGTTATCAGCAGCCCCAAGGCAGCGGCAACAAGCAGCTCCAGCAGGGTGAACCCGTGCTCAGTGCAGCTGCGAGAATATAGTGTCGACCGAGTACATGGTCTGACCATGAAGCTTTGCCTTTACGCTTAATTGTCTAACTGTATCAGAACTGCAATACAAGGGATCCTTGCAATACGTTACGGAAACTAGGAATGTGCGGGGCCCTATCGTGATGTTCTGATCTATAGTCCCGCTGGTGGGAAAGGTGGCGGGATCCTGCACACGCAGAGCGTCAAGCACTTGCTGGGCTGCAAGCGTGGCGGCGCTGCGTACCTCGCTGCGATTATTGAAAGCAAGGTGGGCGGCGAAGCTATCCATTATGCTAATCGCCCCGACCGAAAAGATTAGCAAAGAGACAAGCGCTTCCAACAGCGAGAATCCACCCGAGGTATGTGCCCGATAAAAAGGGTATCGCTTCATTGTACTCGCACCCCCCCACCCAATACCACCTGCACAACCTTGCTGGAGTTCTCGTCAGCGATATGGATGTCGAAGCTATTGTTTGATACGCCCCGAGCGTTGTAGCAAATGGCCCAGCTCGTCTGAAGCAACGATGAACCCGAAGGAAGGGTAAGCGATTGGAGATTGTCGGGAGTTTGTGCCGCTTCGCAGGTCTTGCCCTTCGTAGTTACTATCTTGGTTGTAGACTGAGGAGTGATCGTATACGCAAGTGTGGATGCAAGCGCCTTCGCACGAGTCTCCTTAAAAAAAGATGCCAATTGAGCTGCCCCGTTATTGGCTGGATTCTCGACGTCACGAAACTCGAATACAGCTACCCCCATAAGCACTCCAACGAGTGCCACAGCTACAACGAGCTCGATGAGAGTGAAACCGGTTTGAGCCTGCATCGACGATTCCCCGCCCTGAGAAGAGCTAGCTTATACTTGGATCAGGCTGATCCTGGGGTCCCGGAACTACCTCAGAAGGGCCGCTAATGTCACTCTGCCCGGCATCTGCGCCTTCGCCCTCTCCAACGCTCGAGTCGGAGACCGTGGCCGCCATACCCTCAGACTCGGCAACGCAGTAGCAAGTCGTACGATCGCCGTCCGCATGCGAGACCGTGCGCTCACCTGCTGGGCAGGTGCCTGCGCAGGCCGATTCATCCGCATAGGACGGTACAGGGCTGACTAGTGAAAGAACACAACCGAGGAATAATCCAACAAACGAAAATGTAATTTTGTGCATGGGGTGCTCCTTTGAGTATTGTCTCGCTCCAAATACTGTCGGCTACCTACTTTATTCAGTTAATAATCCAGGACTTTTTCGCAGCGACCTCTACGCCATTTGCCTAACTAGGCACACTAACGACCAAAACCCAGTCCCCGTGCCATTGAGCACTAAGAGTTTTTCTTAGAGTCAGAGCTGAGTCCGGCTTTCGCTCACCCAGTTTCGATGGCAACGTAATGGCAGAAGGATTCAGGCCCCATTTCACCCGGCTTGCCCCATGAAGCACCTCTATGTAGTCCTCATCGTCGCTGTACTGAGCGCTGCTCTGATTTTCAGCGCTTTGCGCTCCTCTCCAACTTCCAAGCCGACGTCTCAAACCGAAATACGGGAGGGCCATCGCAACGCCGTCGATGGAACCGGTCGCTCAATGCAGCCGCGCACTGGACGAGACGATGAAATTCCGGAGTCGCCCTTACAGCGATCCGCAGCACAAAGCCCCGGCGGCATTTGGTTGGATGAAACGGGCCAAACTGCCGAGACCGGCTCCGCAAAGGCGGCCGCCATCGATACTCCCATTCCTTCTCCCACTGCAGTTGCTGTTCCAACCCTAAATCCAACGGCGACTCCGATTGACGACTCCCCCGCAGTAAGTGCCCTTCGCGAGCTCCAGAGCACTCCAGTGTCCAATTCTTCTCTGCTTGGTGGAGTGAAAGCGGCACGCCCCGAGGTGGTATCAAGGAGTCCCGCAAGGCCGACCGCCACCCCGGTGGAGTCACCCACAGCAACCCCAGCACTGCCGCGGGTGGGAGGACAGTCTACGGGCTACACCATGTTGTACCTAATGCATCCCCGAGCCCGGCTTACCACAGAACGTCAGGTCCAGGCCCTGCTTGACGCAAATTTGGACGAGGTTTACCTAGGCGTCTTGGTCGACGGCACGTTTAGCCTCGACTTTCCGTATCTAGAATCAGTGGTGCGTCGACTCTCCGCGGATGACCACGCGCTGACCCTGGTACTGTACTTTAGTAATGGCTCAGCGATGCGCGACTATGACAGGACATCGAGCAAGGTAGCCTTCAACCTGGCCCCGCCGGAAGCCTTTCGAGCGCTCATAGAGGAGGATCCGGCTACACGCCTTACTTTTCAAGCCATGGTGAGCCGGGCTATTCCCATTTTCGATCTGAATCTCGCGTTGAACGCTCGGAATAGCAATATCGCGATTCCCATGCTGGAGGACAACCTTGACCGAACCAGCTACCAAGCGATGCGAGATCTGATGCGAGCAGTTCTCGGCACTCGTGCAGCAATAGCGCGTAATCCCTGCCCAGGATGCGCCTCCGGCAACGATGATGAAACACTCGGCGATATTCTCGATAGCCACAGCCCTCAAAACCTCAACGCACTAAGCAGTAGAGACGGATTTTCGTTAGATGGAACAGGGTATGAATTGCCGGGAGATCCTCCCAATCAGCAGCCGTCACTGGAAGCCATCAAGCAATTGAAGGCGTTCTCGGTTGCACACGGGATCCGCTACTTCGGTTTGTGGCGAAGGCAGCGTCAGGGATTGGGCAGTACGTTGATCAATCCTGACGAACGCACATACGAAGTTCCCACTGACGATCAGATTGACATCGAAGTGCAGCTGCTGCGCTGGGGGCTGAATGTACTAGACCCGACGCCAACTCCAGTTGAAGGGGACGGAGGATGAAAGGCTAAGAGATTTCGTTTTAATTTGACTTTCCCCAGAGCTTCTTCTCAACAGCGCCGCCCATACCAAAGAGTCCACCCTTCGGGCGACCTCCCCCCTTGCTCGAACCGGAGCTAGAACTGGAATTACCCGCGAATGTAGTGCGACGTACGTGTGAGAAGCCGCCGGAATCTGATTTAAAAACTTCACAGGTCACCTCGGCTGAGGGGCGCGGGTCATGGGTAAATGAACTCGTTCCCTTTACGGAGTCCTTACACTCATAGAGCGGCTCCGAATGAGCGATTGCCGGCACTATCACAGCCAATACAGAAAATATAATCAGCGCGCGTATTTGATGCATACCAATCTAACCCAGAGTGCAGATATCGACTAAGGGTCGGGTTGATTCGCGATGTGCTCAAGACTTAGACGCCAAATATATAGGGCCCGCAGGGATTCGCCGATTATGGGCCCATGAGCGTTATCCGAAATGCACTTATTCTTTCCGTTTTCGGCGGCCTCTTAAGGGCTTACGGGGGAAACCTTCACCTTGCCCAGTACTTCGTAGATCAAAATCCGTACTCCATATCCGTGCAGGACCCCCTGGGCTCACTCAACACGATCCATGGTACATTGCTTGATTCTGGATTCGAGCTGAAACAAGGGGTCCTGGGCACCAGTGCAGTCCTCACCTATGAGCAACCACACGATATGCAGCACGGCAACGGGTTCGCCTCGGTGGCTGTAATACGTGTTACAGGAAGCTCGAGAATTTCGGAGATAAGTTTCGTATTCGCCAGTACGCAGCGCGGCTTTTCACCGCAGCGCATGATGTGGGCAGAGTCCTATGCGCGACAGTACTGGAAAGCCCAAGCCAAGGAAGTGCCGAAGTTCAAACGCATCGAGGGTACTATCGAACTTACGGACAAGATAAAAATCCCGAATTCAAGGATGGAGGCTGACTTCGACAATGAAGCGATTCAGGGTCGCTGGCTCTACTCTGAGTATCACCCGCAAGAGGTAGTGACTTTGAGTTTACAAACGTCAGGCTAAGAGCGTCAGCAAGGCGCTGCACCTAGCATGCTTCAAACTCGACGACGATTAGAGCGAGATCTGGACTCGACGGATCGCTTCACCCACTTCAGCCGTCTTCTCAGGCTCGGAAGCAGCTTCCTTCTTGCCTTCGATGATTTCCTTGTAGGCGGAATAGATAGTGTCGAGAAGCCCGATCACCTTCACGATGCGCTTGCCATCGCGATGAAGATTGGCCTCTGTTAGATAGAAGAGCATGAAATCATAGAGTCGGTCGAGGTCACGGGCGATATCTCCGCCCTTTTCGAAATCCAGGGTGTTCATCAACTCAGCGATGATTGCTTGAGCCTTGCTCAAGAAGCGGCAGAACTTTGCAATATCATTTGCCTCGAGTCCTGCCTTCGACTGACGGAGGAACTTGATAGCGCCCTCATACATCATCAGCAGCAGACGGCCGCGATCGGTTGTCGTGACTTGTACTGTCTGGTAAGCGTTGTGGGCGTTTTTCCCGTACATTGGGCGACTCCTTTCTGCGATGGCTGCGCTCGAATAAAACCTTCAGTGCACAACCTCATTGCCTTCACAGAAATCTATCGGACTTCGAATTTTGTTCCTTGAGCACAAAAGAAAAACTCGTAGAAATGCTGTTTGGCGTCCTGCTTACAAGAGTAATATCGGATAGTTACCTACAGTCGAACTGATAGCTACAGGGTAGCGATCTTTCGTAATAACGTAGAGGTATGGGGATGGTAGCGGATAAACAGACAACGAGCGGCAATTCGACGGTGGCCCCGGATAGTCCCTCGTCAGCGGCCGACTTGCAATTCGCCGAGATTGGTCCTGAGGATCCGAGGCACCAGCAAGCCTGGGATCATAAGCCGTCACTCGGATCCGGCTTTATTCACTCGACTATTAATCTCGACGGGGCCGTTCACGAGATGTGGTCGGCAGTTGCCACCGATTCTCGGCCAGCCATCGTTTACACCGATAAGAAGACTCTTCAGCTCCTAGCCTTCGTGGCATTCAAGGCGCAAGGCGAGCCTGAAGATGTTGCCCTTGAACGTTCACTCCAAACCAAGGCCTTTGTCTATCACGGAGGCGAAACGTCCTTGGACAAACAGGGGTTTCCCCGCAACGCAATCATTCTCGACATAAATCCGCCGGGTAGTACTCGGGCCGAGGCTCTGGCATGGGGCGCCACTATTCGGCACGAACTATCACATGCGCAGGACGGCAAGGGAGAACTTCCTGCCCATCAAGCTGAACAAGCATATCTTGCTCGCAATGGCGTCGTGATCCGCCCATTAACCACGGCCGAGATCGAAAATCATATTCGTGACAAGGGTCAAGAACCTACGGTGACGGTTTCTTCCGAGGACGTAATTTCCCCAAGCATCAGCCCCGTGGGAGGTCCGCGAGGCGTTGGGCCCGTATATCATGTGAGCTCTCCGCAACTGGATCGTGCTCAACTGGAAAGAAACAGACTTGAAACCGAGCGAAGGGCGGCAGAACTTCGTGCCGAACAACAACTTGCAGCCGAGCGTGCCCGCGCTGAGGCCGCGGCGCTTGAGGCGAGCCAACGAGCTGCGCAGGCTGCGCGCGAGCAGTGGATCAACTCCTCTATGCCTCCCCTTGCTGCTTACATGCTTATTCCGGTAACGAGATTCTTTTTTGGTCCGCCAGAAACTGATTCCCAACGCGAGAGCAAGGTTGAGGGCGTGACGGGGGGTGGTATCAGCGGCGGCCTCGGCGGCGGCGGCCAGCAGCAAAGAAGCCGACAACAGAGCCAGCAGCAGGGACAAAAACAAGACGAGAACAACAGAAATGGTCCGGTTAATTTGTCTGGCTAAAGAGCTGCTCCAAGCGCTTTTAAAGCGGATTCACTTCAACTGATAGTCTTCTTTAGATGACTCCTAGTCGCTACGGCAGCCCGCACTAGCTTAGCCGATCCACTGGTGATACCGTTCAGCCATAAACCTGAGGTTCCCCCTATGCCATCTGCCACCTCCTCTCCTGTGCCCAGTCGCGACGGAGTTTCATTCGAGGTCTTAGATAATACTCTACTCTGCAGCCTAAAGCCGGACGCGCTCAGGGATGAATTTTCATCACGCGCTGCGGGCGAGCAAATCGTGCACATGAATGGTGACAAGCGACACTTGATAGTCGACCTCTCAAGCCTTGAACATCTTCGAGGCAAGGACGATGTGGGGACTATTGCTTCTTTGCTCGCGCATCAAAGAGCGGCTAATCGAGCCTTCGTAGTTGTTGCACTCGGTGACGTTGCCCGGCGTCTTGAGTCGATGTTCCATCGGCATTTAAGAGTTGCACCCGATCGCAGCACTGCCTTGGAAGCCGTAACACAAGCGGCCTAAAAAATTATTAATTTCTCGCGACAGCGACGGACTCCCCCTCGACCGCGGAAGTATTGCCCCAGCGATACGCCACTGGTAGCGCTGCAGACGTAAAATCGAAAGACGGGTTACCGTGAGCTGGAATTACGATTAAACCAGCCTCAGTGCCGGGAAACTTACGCTGCATCTCGTTCAATTCGGTGCGCAAGATTTTCTTGAGCAAATCCGGCTCATTTTCAAATCGTCTAGAATCTGCCCGCAAGAATGAGCGAATATCCGCGACGACGAAGGACGACAGCAAAGACTTCAGAATCACCTCTCCCTGTCCCGTCGCCGACAATCCCACCAGCCCGTCGTCTGCGTAAACGCCTGCTCCCAAAATTGGCGAGTCACCGACGCGCCCATCGGGCTTGAGCATGATTCCTCCCGTCGAAGTACCGGCAAAGAGTCTTCCCTGGCCGTCTCGCACCACGCAACCAACGGTATCGTGATTCGAAGCCAGTTTCTGCCGCTGACGACGGGCATTCACCTTCTGCAGCGCCTCGGGCGCTACCATTTCCGCTTCCGTTGCCGCCCAGCCGTAGCGTTGCTTCAAGTCAGTGTTTCCGGCGTCGACCGCTGCCATCATCTCATCAGTCCATACGGCCATGAGAGTCTTGCGCTTATCCAAGGCATCAAGCGCCACTTGGGAAGGGTGCTTGATGCGGCGCATGTTCATGTATGAAATAAAATCTCCGCTCCCCCGCATCAACGCTACATCACAGCGTACGAGCCCATTCTCATTCGGGTAAGAACCATAGCCCGCATCGAACAGTTCATCGGCTTCCATCACCGACAGTGCCGCCACGACGGCTCTCTCCCCTGATTCGCCGGCGCAGAGGGCACTCCACGCACGGTCTAACGCGGCGTTCAGTACTGCTTTTGTCCGATCTTCCTCGGCAGCACTCGCAGGAGCAGCACCCGCGCCCCCATGGAGAATCACACTAAATTTGGAGTTCATTCTGATATTCAATACTACGTTTCAACGATTCGCCGGTGGAGGAAGCCCGGCAAAAACTACAAGCGGATCGGCAAGGTAGAGCAGCCAAATAGCGCTAACACCGTTTAAACTACACCGAGATGAAAAAAGGTGCGAGGCAGAAATGCTTCAACATGGTATTTTTGACACATGGGTGGTTGTTGCGACACCTGCTGTAAGACTCTTCTTCACGAATATGCTGTTCATAAAGGCTTCTCTCCGTCCGGGAGGGGGGCCTTTTTTGTTGCCGCAGGGCTTGTTACCACAGGGGTTCAATCGCTTTGGCGGGACTCCGACCGCAAACTCGACGCGAGTTCTAAGCAGCGCTCGAAGGCTCTATGGATTCCGTCACGCAACGCCGAGCCGACCGCGTGCTCCTCGAAGGTTTCAATCGCGGCAGCCGTCGTTCCTCCCTTCGAGGTTACGCGCTGGCGAAGCTCGGTAGGTTGCTCGCCAGAGGAGGTCCAAAGCCCAAGCGCCCCAACAATTGTTTGAGCCACTAAAAATTCTGCCTCGTCCACAGAAAAGCCGAGCTCCGTTGCCGCCTTCACGTAATGCTCAATTAGATAGAAAATATATGCAGGGCCACTGCCGGAAATCGCTGTGGCGGCATCAAGAAGCATCTCCTGCCCTACCTCTAAACAAGCGCCGGTACTCTGCAGCAGCTTCTCAACGGTCGCCCTCAGATCGCGCTCTAGCGTTGCCGGACTAAAGTAGACGGTCATTCCTGCCGCGCATTGAGCCGGAGTATTTGGCATGCAGCGCAGCACCAGATTATGTCCACCGAGCGCCGACACCAAATCCTGTGTTCGAACGCCCGCCATGATCGAAACTACGAGCTGATGCGGAGAAAGCGAAGTGCGGAGCTTGGCGCAAACAGCTGCGGCCTCTGTGGGCTTCACGGCCAGGAAAATAATCTCAGAAGAAGACAGAGTTCGATCGATACCATCCTTCACCGTACACCCCAGGCTCTCCCGCAAATACTCCCGCTTCTCGGCAGCCGGCTCCACGACAAGGAGCGACGAGGGAGCACAGAGGTCCGAGCTTAGGAATGCTCGAGCAAACGCCGAGCCCATGTTCCCCCCGCCAATGATTGCTACTCGAGTACGGGAGGATTTTACCGGCACCTTAGACTTGCGAGGCGGAGTTTTGGGCGTACGAGTTCGTACCCTGGCCTTTTTTTTCGCACGAGCCATAGGAGTCCCTAGGATTTTCTACCGCGCTCAGCGTTTTCGACTTCGGCATGGGTGCCCGATTTTAGGTTCAAAAATATAAGCATCTGATCAACCAGGGTCTGATAATCCTTGGGGTTGGCCATATTCAAGCGGTACTCATTAAGCACCTTTATTTGCATATCGTCCCGCCACATTCCCCAGGCCTGCTTTGAAACCTGTTCGTAAATTTTCTGCCCCAATTCGCCCTTAAATGGCGGCTTCTCCAAGCCTGGGAGCTGTTTGCAAAGTTTTACGCAGTTTACCAGTCGCTCTGTCATAACCATCTCTGTTTATTAGATATTTTCAATGGCGATTTCGACTTCAGTATGCCCCGAGCAGGCCTAAAAAATCAACGACAGCAGCAAATTACACAGATGGGACAATCTTTTTACAAATCCATGACAACTGCATTTTGGAAAGCTGGCAAATTCGTTTTCAAGAAAGGCGAGCTGATGTGGGCGGGCTCGCAAAATGAAGGTGGCAGTGAACTCGTTGAACAAAGAGGTTACCATGGAAAGGATAGCAACAGAAATCGAAGTTACGGATGCTCAGCTCGTAGATTCATTCCGCGCCGGCGACAAAGAGGCGTTTGTTGAATTGCTCAACCGGTACTCGGAGAAGGTGCACAACCTATCAATTCGCATTACTCGCAGCGAGGAAGACGCCGAGGAAGTACTGCAGGATGTCTTCGTCACCGTCTACAACAAGATTGAAAAATTCGAAGGCAAGTCGGCATTTTCAAGCTGGCTCTATCGTATCACTGTTAACACCTCATTCATGAAGCTGCGCAAGCGCAAACAGAGCAACGCAATTTCGATTGAAGAAGTCAGCCCCGGCATTCGAGAGAACTGGGTTGGCGGACGCAGTGACTCTGCTGATGTGAACTACATCTGCTCACGCCATGAGCTGCGAGAAGAACTTGAAAAAGCTATTGCGAAATTGCCCGAAGAATATCGAGTGATTTTCGTATTGCGGGATGTGGATGGCTTATCGAACCAGGAAGTCGGGGAGATATTGAACCTGTCGGTTCCTGCCGTGAAGTCACGCTTGCACCGCTCGCGTTTGATGTTGCGTAAGCGCCTGCAGAAGTTCTATGAGGACTACTCCGACAGCGAGACCATCGCCTACGGCGCCGGTTTCGAGCAGGAGTCCGAACAGGAAATGCGCTTCGCGGCCTAAAGGGTCAGTTCAGGGGAGCCTCACCTTCATAGGTGGCTGAGATCCGGAAGATCTTAGCCACCTATTCTATTGAGTATCATCATCCTGTGAACAGATTACTCAGTGCACCAAGAAGGGGGCAAATCCCGGGGTTCCTGGTTGCTCCTGATAGCCACTTTGGCTCTAGCAGGATCAAGGAAAGTCTTGACGTAGTCTGCGATATCTTCCGGACCAAGCTGGCGGACCAGCTGGTGCACTTGATCGGGAGAATAGGAACTGCCGAAATATGCCAGGTTGCTCAAAATTACTCCCGACATGAGTTTGGGGTACTCGCGCGGCCCCAGCTCCGGGTGTTCAAGAAGCCGGCGCAGCTCGCAAGGATCCTTGAACATTGCAATAGCCCGCTCCAGCGCCTGCAAACCCCTCTCCACCGCATCGGCTCGAGCGCTCGTGAACGCGATCGTATCGAAGGCTCCCGCCGGCGAGCGGCTCGAAAATACTCCGTGTCCGTAGTTAACGGCTGAGGTTAGCCGCAGCATCTGATGAATTGGTGAAGAATTCCCGCGACCAGCCATCTGGCGCAGCGCGAAGCCAGCTACCCCCGCTAGCGAGTGCTCATGCGGTGCTGGAAAAGCTACGTAGATTGCCGTTCCATTTCGATCATGCGATTTCCAATCGACATGCAGCGGCTCATGGACCTGTCGCGGGGAACCGGGCGTGAAACCGGTCTTGCCACGACTTGGAATGGCCCCGAGATGCTCCTCGATAAGTTTCATCACTCTCGTTGAGACCGGACCCAATACGAGAACTTCCATCGCACCGCCATGATAATGCTGATGATAGAAGCTGCGCACATCCTCGGCGGTTATGCCCGATACATGCTGACGCGTACCAATAACGGGCTGCGCCCCACCCCAAGCTCCGTGAATTAAGCGTTCGAACTGTAGCTGATAGAGGGCTCCAAAGTTGTTAGCCTCATAAGTCTCAAATATTTCCGCCACCACGATAGAGCGCTGGCGGATGACTTCCTGTTCGTCAAACCTTGGAGTCCTAAGTACCTCCCCAAGGATTCGAACGGCTGCTTCAGCCCTATATACAGGAGCCTCCACTGTATAGGTGGTGGTTAAGCGATCGGTAAACGCATTGGAACCGATCCCCTCATCCGTGCACATGCGCGCAAACGAGAGCGAGGTTGGGTTTCGAGTAGTTCCACCAAAAGCCATATGCTCGACAAAGTGCGCCAACCCAGATTTTTCAAGCGGATCCTGCAAGGCCCCTGCTTTCACCAGGACGCTCACCTCGATGGGCATCGTCCGTGGACGATCGATGTAATGGACCTTGATGTCATTTGCTAGAGTGCGAGTTTCAATTCCTGAGATAGGTTCCGGGAAAATCGGGCGGGCGATATGAAGCGCGGGAGCACCTTCAAATAACAGTTGCTGCCCCAAGACATCTGGCGGATTGGGTGACTCAGCATCGAAGGGGAGATGTTGCCGTTGTATCAGAGTTGGATCAGGAGCTGCCGGCCCGGAGGGTGGTGTAGGTTCATCGACTTTACGCTCGGTTTCAGGCACCTGAGGGACACTCCGCGCTTGTTGATTTTCCGCTGATTGCGAACTCATGGACTGACTCCGTATCAATGCCCGTCCCTACATCGCCGACCACAATAAGGTTATGCTGGCACAAAGGGAGAAAGCTGCATTGGGTCGACCAGATCGAATGCCATGCCAACAGAGAAGAGACTGAAATGCGTGGAGTAGGGAATCAAGATTCTCAAGAGCAGCAACCGTCAAACAAATCCTCAAAAAAAAGGAAGGCCCGGGGGTTCACATGGGCGCACATGTGACCCCCGGGCCGGGCGCAAAGGGACTGGACCTGGCTCAGACTACTCACACAGCCGCCGTAGTCTGGCGAGTAGGAGCTCTTGATCCAGTTCCTCGCGGGGTGGGTGCAGGCGACAAGGTCGAGCTTGCCGCTGCACCCTGGGTGATGCCCTTCGGAGTTTCCGTGAGAAGCTCCTTGCGCATGATCCGAACGGCAGTAGGCGCTTCGATTCCAACTCGCAAACGCCCCTGCAACATCATCGTCACCAGCACCGTGATCTGATCGCCGATCTTGACCTCTTCCTTTTCACCGGTCCAAAACTCGATGAAAAGATTTTCGGGCTTCAGCGGGAAGTTCAGCCTGAACTTCGCGATGTCGTCCCCGAGCTCCAACAACGTGAGCTCGATGTCCTGACCGATGACCACTGCCTCACCTTCCTTGCGCGTGAACACTACCATGGAAAAGCCTCCATGCTTGATGCCACTTTCGCCACCAACGCTTCATGCGTTGATTTCCTTGCGAAAGTTCGCCCTGAAGACAGCGCTTCACGACGAACTTCCGCAATGGGAAGAACCTTCTACCCTTAAGAATCTTGAAGTATACAGTATACTTAGCTGGCTTTTCTAAAGCAAACCGGAGCCGAGACTTCCCCTGTCGCGGAGCAACCGGAAGAAGTAGCTAAAAATACTGTGAATTTGCTAGGGAATTAGTGATCGAGTTCCACCGGCGCCGAGACTGTCGCTAACTCCACGAGGAGTGCCTCGATTTCCTCGGGGTTCTCGGACTTGGTAACATAGCCGCTGGCCCCGCGCTCGCGAGCACTATCCATAATGGCGCGCGAACAATGGTCGCTTGCTACCACTACTGTGGCTCGCCCTTCTCGGCAAGATTCCAGTACCTCGAAGCTATTTATGTCCTGCAAATGCGCATCCAGAAGTATGACTGAAGGCTTCCATTCAGCGATTTTCTCAATTGCCTCACGGCCGGAAGTCACATACTCGCAAATGATATCGATCTGGTGGCTGCAAATTTCGGCATGCTCGCGGATCAATTCGCAGTATCCCGGCTGCTCGTCGACGACAAGAAGTTTGACCGTTTTCTTATATTTCACGGATTCCTCATTACCCACAGTTGAACTTACAAGGGGAATCGGTACGAAGCCGTTGTGGGATGAGAGATATTTCTGACGTGGCAACAAAGATAACTGGTTGACTTCTAGTAAACTTGCATATACTATCCAAATAGAGCTAGAGAGTTCAATATGTTGAACTTACAGCATATTTTACTATATCCGCCCCCTCCTAGGTATAGTTGGTTTTAGAGACTGCAGAGAACTTTATGAAGACACGTGGCAATGCACTTTCCGATGTTGATCCAACTGTATACCGCTCCAGCACCTTAGCTCCGGTCCAGCGGCAAACACTTGAGTTCCTGAGGAACTACATCGCAGATAAGGGGTACGGCCCTACTCTCAAGGACATCGCTGAACACATCGGAGTTAAATCCGTCTCGACAGCTCACTTTCATCTTGAGCGCCTCGAGGACAAAGGCTTTATTCGTCGTGGAGAGGATGGCTCGATTGAATTGATTGAGTCCGTCAAGCCACAGCTTGGCCCCACTGCCGTCCCACTTTGCGGGGTGATTGCAGCGGGTATGCCTATTGAAGCAATCGAGCAGAAGACCATGATCGATGTGCCTTCAAGTATGATCACGGGACGCGGAGAGATTTATTGCCTTGAGGTCAGCGGGGAGTCCATGATCGATGCCCATATTTGTGATCGGGATATTGTCGTTCTTCGTAGGCAGGATTCCGCAGATGATGGTGATATCGTCGTAGCATTACTCGAGGACGGCTCAGCAACTTTGAAGACCTATCGCCGATTAAAGAATGGCAAGGTGATGCTGATTCCAGCGAACCCGACTATCCCTCCCATCACTCTCGATAAGGTTACGATCCAGGGGAAACTTATCGGAGTAATTCGCGAACTACACTGAGTAGTTTTTATACAGTGTAATATTTTACACTGTATAGTTTTTTGAACAGCGCGGGATTTTGCACTAAGCAAAAGTTTTTAATCGAAAGGAAACTAGAAAGAGGAATACAGTATGGCAACAGAAAACGCAGCTCCAGAGAAAAATAAGGCTCTTACCTCAGCAATTAGCGAGCTTGAGAAGCGTTACGGACGCGGCGCTATCATGAATTTGGGCACCGCTGCAAACGAAGGAGTCGAGGCATACCCTACCGGTAGTCTCGGTCTTGATATCGCTCTCGGTATTGGCGGCGTTCCGCGCGGAAGAATTTGTGAAATATATGGTCCGGAATCTTCTGGAAAGACCACCTTAGCTCTGCATCTCGCTGCCGAGGTCCAAAAAAAGGGCGGAACGGTTGTGTTTATTGATGCCGAACACGCTCTTGATGTGAATTACGCCAAGCGCCTCGGTGTAGATACCAGCAAGCTTTTGGTCAGTCAGCCAGATTGCGGAGAACAGGCCTTGGAGATTTGCGATACATTGATCCAGACCGGGTCGGTAGATTTGGTAATCATAGACTCAGTTGCTGCCTTGGTTCCAAGAGCAGAGATCGATGGTGAAATGGACGATCAGCAACCGGGCCTACAAGCTCGCCTGATGAGCAAGGCCTTGCGCAAGATGACCGGCATGGCCGCGAAGTCGAATTGCTCGATTTTGTTCATCAATCAGATCCGCATGAAGATCGGCGTTATGTTCGGCTCCCCGGAGACTACCGCCGGCGGAAATGCTCTGAAGTTCTATGCCTCTGTACGTATGGATGTGCGCCGCATCGGATCAATTAAGGACCAGACAAACGAAAACGCCGATGTTCTTGGCAACCGTGTACGCGTCAAGGTCGTTAAGAACAAGGTTGCTCCACCATTCCGTGAAGCAGAGTTCGATGTCATTTTTAACGAGGGCATTTGCAAAAACGGAGAGTTACTCGATATTGGCGTCGAGAAGGGTATTTTGGATAAGGCGGGCGCTTGGTACTCGTTCCGTGGGGAGCGTCTTGGTCAGGGCCGCGATGGCAGCAAGGCTTTCCTCAAGGAGCATCCAGAGGTTGCTGCAGAAATCCGCACGCTCATCTTCGAGACATTGGGAATTCGAGTAGATCGTGAGTCAAGCTTGACCCCCAGGCATGATGCAAAGGGCGAGGCCGCCTCAACCAAACAGGAGTCACCCAAAGTCGAAGCCAGGGCTGTCGACTCCAAAACAGACGCTAAGCTAGATCACAAGAAGGATCTCGATAAGCTCAAGAACGCCAAAAAGAAGGCTGAACTCAACGGAGCTGCGGCTGGGGCCTAATTAATAGGAACATTTTTCGAATGTGCGGCGACGGGGGCAAATACCCCCGTCGCCATTTTTATTGCATCCCTTCAGACAGGGACCTGGCATTGGCTTAGGTACCGCAAACTATGATAAATAGAGAGGAGTAGTTTCAGGCACAATCCCAATATGCTCATTCGAGCCAGCGGTCCGATTCATGAGAATTTTTATCTCCTTCCCCTGGGGCATTCCTGCCACTACCTGCTCGGCAACGCAAAGGGCTTAACGCTAGTGGATCCAGGCCCCTCATCACACCTCCAGCTTCTGTTCAAGCGCATAGAAGCGCTTTCTCTGCCCCTTAAGGCGCTATCGCAAGTTCTCATTACCCATTTGCATGCTGATCGCATCGCAGCGATCCCCCTGCTTCGTCAAAGGTTTCCAAGTATCACCGTCTTTGGAACCGCCAGCATGCGCAGCAAATTGGCAAATCAAGCCTTTGTTCGCGCCCTCTACGAAGAGGATTGCGCCTTGTCCGCTGCATTCGGCGCTGATGGTACGCGGCCTCCCCCGTTCGAGGAGTTTCAACGTCTCCTTGCCATCGATACAGTTATGACTGAGTGCGAAATCTTGCGGCTAGGTTGCGGGATGGACGTTCGAGTCGTGGCAGCGCCGGGTCATAGCGAGGAGTCTCTGGCTCTGCAGGTGCTCCCCGCTCAGTATCTTATAACGGATGAGGGTTTTGGGTATTATCGTGGAAGGGAACTTGCCACACCCGGTGGAGACCTCTGCCAAAATAAAGCCCTGAACAGCATTCAGAAGTTAGCAAAGACGGAGATTACCGGTCTCTGCCTTCCCAATCAGGGAGTGCTGACCGGGCAGCTTGCCCGCAAGCATCTTGAGGCTATAAAGCAAAATACTGCTGACCTCTTCGCCGAGTGTCAGCGCGCGCATAAGCTTGGTATTACGGATGAGGAAATTCTCGCGTCCGTAACGGCGGGATTCTATACTTCACAGGAAGCCGATCCTATCGTACAGGTAAATTTGAGACGCTCGCTCGATGCAGTATGGCGACAGGTGCTTGCAGCGCGCGCGACAGATGCCCCCGTCAACTAGATCCTCGTGCGGAAGTCTACCTTTGTCGTTCTAGCGCACGCTGCACTGCAGCTTGGGAGACTTCGCTGCGCTTTTC
The DNA here is from genome assembly GCA_041907145.1 of Bdellovibrionota bacterium. Lineage (GTDB taxonomy): Bacteria > Bdellovibrionota_C > UBA2361 > UBA2361 > JAFLCA01 > JAFLCA01. The sequence continues at coordinate 6,062 of JAYRHW010000170.1, read as the reverse complement.
CCCTGATCGTATGAACCCTGAACCAAATCAACATAGGGCATCTGCTGCATTCCCACTGAGAACATCGCCCTTACTGCTATGCCTTGTCTGCATGACACTTGTTACTTTGGCTTTGGTCTGGCGCCGGCCTGATGCAATGGCCCACCCCAAGCTTTGGGCTGAGGACGGGGCCATCTTTCTGCGCGAGGCCCGCTCTCTGGGCTGGCAGGCACTGCTGAAGCCCTACGCGGGATACTATCATTGCGCGCCCCGTCTTGTCGCTGCTCTCGGTTCATATCTCCCGTTGATCTACATTCCGCTCTGGTATTCATTTTCGTCCTGGCTGCTTCTTATGCTGGCCATTGTCTACATATTTTCAGAAAGGATTCGCATTCCGAGTCATCAAAAGTTTCTTCTGGGGTTAGCTTTGGTCTGTACTCCAGTTTCAAATGAGGTGTTTTTCAACATCGCGAACTGGGCCACGTTGACCACACTGTTTGTAATTCTCCTTTTGGCATCCTCTCCGCCCCGTTCATGGCGCGCCGTATTCTTCGATTATGGAGTGTTGTTACTCGCTGGATTGAGCTCGCCGTTCTCAATCTGCTTGTGGCCCCTGTTTGCTGTCAAAGCGAATTTGACCCGTCGCAGGTACGGCATTGTGCTTCTATTCACGAGCGTTCTAACCGCAAGTATTCAGCTTTCCGGAATGGGTCATCGCGCTCCAGCGACCTGGGACGTCCCGCGCATCAATTTGCCGGCCATTTTGTTAAGGCATTTTTCGCGTCTGTTCGTGGGCGACTATGCACCTGCATTCGAATTTTCCTACCTCGCTCAATTGATCGGTTTGGCCGCGATTGTTATCGGCAGTCTGCTGTTACTTAGAAGGGAATGGCAGCATAAAAGTTTTCTACCGATTTGCTTCTCTATGGCAGCCCTACTCGTTTATTGCGTCTCATTGTATGCCACTCGCAATTGGTCAGATAAGACCATGCGAATGGATAGTGGACGACATCTCTACTTGCCCCTAGTAATGCTGGTCTGGGCCTTCATATGTGCAAGCCCCTGGAAAGGGAAATATATTCCTGTCGGGTTGTCGTTGGCGGCTTTCCTCTTTCTTACCCCGACATCGAAAGGCCAACGTCTGCACGACTTCGAATGGTCCCGCCGCATCGCAGCCTGTGAGCAATCGGTAGATGCGTGCCGAATTCCCATTAACCCCGCTGGAGATCCGCAAATTTGGTTCGTGGATCTATCTGACCCGAGCACAAGGAACCTAACGATGACTCACCAGTTAAGTTTAACCCAAACCATGCCGTGATCGGAGGCCTTGGCGAGACTATTCACAACACCACTGTTGTAGTCCCCGTTGCTGTCGAAACGCTCCCAGGCGTAGCGAAGCGACTCTTGGGGCAACAAAATATCATCGAGCCAGGAATACTCTTCCTTGTATTGCTGAGTGCCCGGTATACGGCTTGCCTGAGGATCGCCCGTCAACACACTGAAGAACTTCTGCGCACGAGTGCTTCCGGCCTGACAGAGCGGCACTCCGCGCTTACTAAGCCGGCAGCTTCCACCCTCCAGGAAAGACTTTAGCACGAGCGATCCTTCCAAAATCTTCGCGCTAGCACAGTCAAAGTTGCTATTTCGGTCTCCCAGCAGCACCAAAATTGTTTCGCCGCTTGCCAAGGAGCGCGCGTGCCTGAGCTCTGCAATTCGGCGAATGGCCTCGGCCATCGCCATGCGGTAGGTCTCCCACTCGAGCTCGGCTGGGTCTCCGCCGCCGCCGCGGCGAGACTTGAAATGAAAATTGATAAGCGATACCGAGCGAGGATTTCCCTCGCCACGTGAACGCACGGAGAGCTGAACCTCGTAAGGCGCGCGGATGAATAGCCGCGGTTTCTCATCGGGAACGACCTTGGGGAGTTCCACCTTGGCATACGATAAGGTATTTGCAATCTCGGCACGATCCTTGGCCACGAGAAATCCTACATGCGACATTCGGTCTAGAGTGGGACCGACACGAGTATCATAGATTCGATTCGTGACTCGCCGCAGCTCGCCCGCCAGCCGATTGAGGGCTGCCAATGCTGTTTCGTCATCCTTCCCCAGAACCTCCTGCACCGCGACTACGTCGCAGGATTTGCTGGCAATGCGCTGTGCAATGGCCCGCTCCTTTTCGCGGTACGACTCCTGTGAGAGCGAGGGATTTCGCATCTTTGAATCCTGGAAGGACCCGTAGTTTTCAAGATTCTGACTGCAGATAATAAGCTCGGGCTCTCCCCGCGGGTCGAGGATGGACGACGCCTCACTACCCAATGAATCGGCAGCGTAGGAACGTATCGCAGCACACATCAAACAGAGTGCGCTTACGCCAATCACCGCTATTCTTGCTGTCAAGCTTCGCACGTCTTCCCTTTATCGAGGCAATCGCTTGCCGACTCTACGAGCCCGCGGCAAAAAGGCTTCTTCAAGATCGAATCCTGCCCTTTCCGCACCCTGAACTCGACTTACCGCGAGGGAGCCGACTAGAATCGCATCGACGATATCTTGGTGCCTAAGAAGATTCCTATTATCAACGGTAAATCCTAAAGACGAAAGCGCGTCGCCGTACACGCTCTTTACAATTTGAACTGCAGTATGCTTCACCACGGCCCGCTCGAGCTGCTTACCCCTCAGGCCCATGACCTCGCTTTGAACCGAGCGCGGATTAATTCGCCCTGGCACCCGCAAGGCGCGACTTCGCGCAACAGTCTCAAAGATGCCCCGCACCTGCTCGACCTTAAACGCCGCCCGGGGATCCCGCATCGTAGTCTGCGATTCACATATCAGAACATCGTCAGCGCCAAGTGAAAGTTGCTCAAATATCTGTAAAATCTTGTGCTGCAAATCAAGGAGCCTGGTAGCCAAAGGAAACGACGGGGCAAGCGAACGAATTTTGCCGACCGCTACGAGCAGCGCGCCTCCAGCCAGCTCGTCGGAAAGATCGAAAAGAGCCCAGCCAGAACAAGTGAGACTCGGGTCGACCGCCATCAGCCGTCTGGACGCCTTGGCTAGCTTCTTTCGCAATGGAGTAGATTTCATGCCGTATTGATAGTTTATTACTTCCGCATGGGAAGAGCTATTCCTAATGTTGCATTTCTCAAGGGTTTTCTAGTAGTTATGTAGGGCGTCCCGTCACTTCATTAGGTGCCCGGCGCCCTTTAGCTAACGCTGAGAAGTCATGGATCAGGAATTAATCGCAGATTTGTACCGGCAGATGCTTCGAATTAGAAGATTCGAAGAAGAAGCTGCCCGATTATACACCGAGCGAAAGATCGGAGGGTTCCTTCATCTTTATATCGGAGAGGAAGCAGTTGCAGTTGGTGCGATGTCTGTCCTTGAAAAGAGAGATTATGTCGTTACCGCCTACCGCTGCCATGGCCATTACCTGGCCCGCGGCGGAAGTGCGCGCGCCGGAATGGCCGAGCTTCTCGGCAAAGATACAGGCTGCGCCCGTGGACGAGGCGGCTCCATGCATTTTTATGATTCAGCTCTGCATTTTATGGGCGGCTGGGGCATTGTCGGCGCTCAAGTCCCCTTGGCTGCCGGAATAGCCTTTGCAAGTAATTACCAGCAGACAGATGCCGTCACGGTCTGCTTCCTAGGCGATGGAGCCATAAATATCGGTCCCTTTCACGAAGGCATGTCATTGGCGGCTTTGTGGAAACTGCCCGTAGTGTACGTGATCGAAAACAACTTCTTCTCGATGGGCACCCCGCTTTCGAAGACATCGCCAACAGAGGATCTTTCTATTCGCGCCTTAGGATATCCGATGGCTCGCGACAGCGTTGACGGCCACGATGTTTTTGCCGTTCGCGCCTCGCTCCATACCGCCGTACGGCGTGCCAGAGAACACGGACAGCCCACGCTGATAGAAGCGAAGACCTATCGCTACCGCGGACATTCGATGGCCGATCCGGGAACATACCGCACCAAGGAAGATGTAGAAGAATGGCGCTCACGCGATCCGATCAAGACCCTGGGCGATAAACTAGATGCTCTCGGCATGAATGAGGCCCGCTCCCGCATCGATAGAGAAATCGAAGAGGAGATCTCCGACGCGGTCAAATTCGCCGAGGAATCTCCGTTCCCGGCCCCAGAGACGGCACTAAATTACGTGGAAGTGTAGAGAAGTATATGCGTGAAATTGCCATCCGAGATGCCTTGAAGGAGGCCATGACCGAAGAAATGATTCGCGATGAGCGCGTGTTGCTCATGGGCGAGGAAGTCGGCGCTTACAATGGCGCATACAAATGCTCCAAGGGGATGCTTGATCAGTTTGGTCCCAAGCGTGTGATTGATACGCCGATCGCCGAAAATGGTTTCGCAGGGATTGGCATCGGTGCGGCGATGGTCGGATTGCGTCCTATCATCGAATTTATGACATTCAACTTCTCGCTAATCGCAATCGATCAAATTCTTAATACGGCCGCGAAGGCGCGCATGATGTCTGCCGGACAATTCACCATGCCCATCGTATTTCGCGGCGCAGGCGGAGCTGCGTACCAACTTGGAGCCCAGCACGCGAACTCCTTCGACAGCTTCTATGCTTACACTCCCGGTCTTATCGTAATCTCCCCCTCTACGCCCTATGACATGAAGGGACTGCTCAAGAGCGCGATTCGAAATGATAACCCCGTAGTATTCTTCGAGTCCGAGCTGACCTATTCGATGAAAGGCCCGGTACCGGAGGAGGAGTATACTATTCCGATTGGGGTCGCCGACGTTAAGCGAGAGGGCAGCGATATTACCCTTATCACTTGGTCCAAGAATGTCTTCTTGACGCTTGGCGTAGCCGAGGCTCTTGCCGAACAAGGCATTTCAGCTGAAGTTTTGGATTTGCGTACGCTGCGCCCGCTGGACAAGGAGGCTATGTTCCGTTCAGTGGCGAAGACTCACCGTGCGCTCATTATTCAAGAGCAGCATAGCGTCGCAAGCTACGGCGCCTATTTGAGCCATTTGATTAGCACCGAATTATTCGATGAACTTGATGCCCCCGTTGGCCTCGTGTCCTCACTCGAAGCTCCGATGCCTTATTCCAAGGCTTTGGAGTCCGTCATTTTGCCATCACGCGAACGCTGCGTGGCCGAGGCTCTAAAGGTCCTCGAAGGTCACAAGTAGAGGCCGCATGCCGGTTCGGTCTTTCGAGGGAGTCGAGCCAAAAATCGGATCCCAGGTCTGGATTGCGCCCGATAGCTGGGTAATCGGGCAAGTCACACTCGGAGCTTGCTGCTCCGCTTTCTTTGGCGCCGTGGTGCGCGGAGATATTCTGCCCATCACCATCGGTGAGGGTACGAATCTGCAAGAGCATTCCTTGCTGCATACTTCAACAGGCCTTAGTCCGGTCTTCGTCGGATGCGACGTAACTATCGGACACCGGGCCATCGTCCACGGCTGCACTGTTGGCAACCGCTGCATCATCGGGATGGGGTCTACGATTTTGGATAACGCCGTGATCGAGGAGAATTGCATTATTGGTGCAAATTCCCTCGTCAGCATGAACACGGTAATCCCTGCCGGGCATTTGGCGTTTGGCTCCCCTGCTCGTCCGGTAAGGAAGCTGACCGCCAAGGAAATGCAGGGGATACAGGAATCAGCCGAGCATTATCGTTCCCTAGGCTCCAAATATTTGGCGGATTTTGCCCAGGCTCGCGCAAAAGATTGAGACACCACAGCTTGTTTCAACCTTCAACAGTAAATCAAGGCGTCAGCGGGCGTGGGACACAAGGTTGTAAGCCCTGAGCCCACGCCCGCCTGCCTCTTCCGGATCAGTTGCGGGGAATGCGCTTCCGCAAGTTCTCGAGATAGGCGTCCAACGAGGCATGGGTGTGGTCCGCGTTCACCGTCACGAAGGGTGACGGATAACGCTTACACGGCCACACGACGTGGACGTCTTTCGCATTCGTGATGGCGTGCTCGAGTTCCCGTTCGGCACCGGTAGAAATCGCCGGGTAACCCGTCGCAAGCACCGGATAGAACGTGGCGATCTCGTCTGACTGATCGACAAGTCTGAAGTCACGATCAGCGATCTGTTCGCCGAAGTG
>JAYRHW010000169.1:0-8712 GCA_041907145.1 Bdellovibrionota bacterium | reverse complement strand
TCCTTTGCATAAGCTTCTGAGCGGAGAAAAGGTGGGACTCATCGCTCGCGCCTTAGATCGCTTGCCTGAAAAGGAGCGCTTGGTCATCAGTCTTTATTTCTACGAAGAATTGAACCTCAAGGAGATCGGAGAAATCCTCGGAGTTACCGAGTCTCGCGCGTCACAAATTCGCTCGCGCGCATTGATTCGTCTTAAGAACTACTTGAAGAAAGCCGTCTCATAGGCGGCCCCGGATAAAACCATGGAAGCGCCTCTTCCAAAACGCTCGGAGGCAGTTCTCATCGTCGATGGGAACCAGGATCACCTACGTCAGTCACGTGAGCTGATTGCCAAACATTTGCCGGAAGCCATCGTCATTCCCGTGAGTTCTTTGGCGCATTGTCGAGAACTAGTCGCGCAGCAGGAGTTCGATGTCGTCGTGCTTGACCACGATCTATCTCCTCGTTCGGCTGCCGAACTTATCCACGAATTGCGGCTCAAAGATCATGAGCCCGGCGTGCTGGTCGTTTCGAGTTCATCGGATCCGCGATTGATGTCCGATATCTACAATTCGGGCGTGCATAAGTGCATCGTCAAGGAAGGGCGCTGGCTTGATGAGCTTGGCCCGTCAGTGCGTCATTTATTGCGCGTGCGGAGACTCGAGGACGAGAATCGCAGGCTGGTATCACGGCTGACCGAAGCAAATATGCTGCTGCAGGACAAAAACCGCAGGCTCGATGAATTCAGCGCCACAGTAGCCCATGATATTCGGGGGCCTCTAGGCGGCGTGAGCATGAAGCTCGAATACATGATCGAGACCTATGGCAAGGCGCTCGAGCCTCGTATGCTCGATCTTTTGACGAAGGCATTCACGTCGACACAGCGCCTGACCCAGATCGTGCAGTCCATGTACTCCTACGCGAAACTCGGGGCCAAAGCCGCTCGCATGCACGAAGTCGAGATGGCCCAGCTTGTGGAGGAGGTCATCTCCGATATTCACTTTAGCGAGTCGCTGGATATAAAAATCGGAATTGGGAATCTGCCGAAGGTATGGGGAAATCCTGATCTTCTGCGCAGGCTTTTTATCAATCTGCTCACCAATGCGGTCAAATACAATAATAAGCCTGAAATCATTATTAATATCGGCGTCGTTCAATTGACTGATAAGAATCTCGGGCGATTCGCTGAAATGTACGTCGAGGATAACGGGCCCGGTATTCCCCAGGATGAACTCAAGAATATCTTTTCTATGTTCGCGCGCGGCTCGACAGCTGGCGCTGATGCAGATGGTGCGGGAATCGGTCTGGCCGTGGTTCAGCGTATCGCCGAACTGCATTTTGGCTCGGTGCGAGTCGAATCCGAGATTGGACGCGGAACGAAATTCATTGTCAGCCTGCCGGTGGAGAAGGTGGATTTCCTCTAAATCGCCGAGGGAAGGCCCATCAGCTATATCCGAGTTCGGATGAAGGGATCTATTCGCCCCGCCTAACCGCCGCCTTTAAGGAGCTTAAGCGTTTGCTCAATCATTTTGATGATTGGTTCGGGCAATACATCCAAGTACGGCAGCAGCGGCAGCATCGGACCCATCGCCGAGGCAAACAGCTCTCCAATCGAGCGCAGATCAAACGGTACGACGCGCATATGCTGAATGCGGTCGAAGATGTTGTTCAGATTATTCAAACCGGCCAAGTCGCTGCCGCTAAGTTCGCCTAATTCACCCGTTTGCACGGCCTTGAGCCATTTCTGCTCAAAGGCCCCCGCGCGCTCCATGGCGCGTTCCTCGAATAGTTCAATTGCACGGCGTTTTGTTCGAGCGAGCTGCTTGGTGAAGAAGAATAGGGGAATGAGAAAGAGCAACGGAGCGCCGACAACAAAACCCACAATACCAGCCCAGACCGAAAGCACATGGATTGAAGACTGCTCGATGGTCAGCTTATAAGCGGTGACCGCCGCTACGTTGCCCAAACCGTACGCCAGCAACAGAATGCCGAACTTCGACTGCACTTCGCTCAAAAACCCTATGCCTCCAGTGCGGTCAGGATGTGTGGCCAACAACTGCAGAGGGAAGCGCGAGATTTTCAGCAAGTACCAGCACCACATCGCGATTTTCCAGACCCATCGCACCCAGATGTAGTTTGCAATTGGCAGCGCGACGCATAAAGCCCAGATGCCGGTAAGCGTCAGGCGCTGAGCAAGATCGGGACCGACAGCGTGCCAAGTTTCTACGTGATCGAAGCACTGGGTATAAATGGCAAAAAACGAGAAGGTACAAGCATAGATGAGGCAGATGATCTCCGGATAATCCCGGCGGCGAGCTCGTTCAATTTGCAGGTGCAGGTGATCCAACTGAGCGGCATCCTCGTCACGCAGTACTCCGTGCGAAGCAAAACGCAGCGCAGCCCCACGAGTGCTCGTAGACACCACCCTTTCAGCAATGATGAAGAGAGGGGTGGATAGAAAGAAAATGGCATAGGCAGCTATGTCGTAAAAGAAATTCTCGCTTGGTGGGCGGGCGCCGGTAAGTCCTTCATGCCAGGCCAGCAAGGCCAAGGGCAGGTAAGTAACACACCAAAAACAAAGAATTCGACCGAGTAAATGGAGGGGCTTTCGGGGGCCAAGCCCGATACGATTGAAAAGCCGGTTGAAGAGATCTCCCTCGAACAGAGAAAACTGGGTCATGCCCTCACGATAATAAGGCAGACGCCCCGGAAGCAATAATCTAGTGAGGGAAAAAAGGGAAAGAGGCAACCTGTGTCGCCTCGGGGGGGTAGTAATATCGTAGGTGGATGGGATTACGGCCTGACCATTTCGAGAATGATCACGTCCGGATCCGCACCGAGCAGCCAGAGCAGCTCGTTGAAGTTCGCCAGGGCATCGTGGCTGTCATGCAGAGCATGGCCAGCACAGTCGCCCATGACGTGTTCCGTCTTGGTGATCACGCTTTCCCTGATGGACTTGGCCGCCTGAATGCCGTCGTTGTCGAAGGCGAAGGACAGGGCGCTGGGAGCCAGAGGACCGTGAAGCAGAGGGGCGCTCCCGACTGCGTACTCACGGAGGTGGAACGAAGGCGTGCACTCCACGAGCACCGGCACACTCCAGAAGCTCTGCTCGCCGAAGCGACGCCGAGCGGCAAGTCCGTGCGCCAGCGGAAGTCCTTCGAGCGCTGCGCGAACGACCTGCTCACGAGCACCAAGTTCGTACTTGATGCGCGCGGCGGCCAGTCTGCGACCGTCAGCACTCTGGGGAGCTTGCACTAGCAAGACCCGTGACCCTGCAGCACCTCCGACCAAGCCTAGCGCCTCTTGCAGAGGACGATTCGCCTGGTCGCCCGGATCACCCGCATCAGAGAACCTGATGTTGAGGTCACGATCGACCAAAGCCGCGAACAGTCCGAGTCCTTGCGTCACGCTACGATTGTTCATCCTTGACTCCTCTTCAATTGAGGGCCCACGATTGTCGGTTACACCTTGCAACCGAACGAGTCCTGCGGGAAAAATTTCCGCACGAGTCGTCCGGCTGCACTGAGGCCGATGAGGAAGTTCATTACTCTCTTCCCGAGAAAAACCGAGTCAAAACAAAATCAAACCGAGAAAAACCAATTGCGATGGTTGCCTCTCGACAGAACTTTGAGCTCTATCGAGAGGCAAGAGAGATCTATCTACCGTTCAAATTCAGCAGAGCTTCAAGAATGGGACCGCCAATCCGCGGCGAATAGAGCGCCGCAGTGGAGGCTGTAAGTTCAAAGTCTGCTGATAATATCAAAGAGGGAACGGAGCTGTGAGAAAGTCGTCCCAAGGGGCGGTCGGGGATACCGATATATGGCCTCTGGCCGTCACTTCGTGCCTAGAATAAACCTCTCCTGGGGCGCTGTCTACTGGCGCTCTGGCGAGGAGCTTAGCCTTACTCACTGAATTCATTGACTTAATCTTGCTTTCTGGGATTGGCCAGGCAGCGATATCGCTGGAAAATATCGCCGTTAGTGCTTATACCTTGCTGGTTAGGCGGCTCGCGCCGTCATTTTATGGGGAGATTCTATGCGTTCCATGATGCTTGGTGGTTTTATTTTGGCCGTTCTCACGGCACTGACGGGCTGCGGTTACAATACCTTGCAGGTGACTGACGAGCAGACCAAGTCAGCATGGTCCGAGGTTCTCAATCAGTACCAACGACGGGCCGATCTGGTTCCTAACCTAGTAAGTACGGTCAAGGGATATGCCGAGCACGAGAAAGAAGTCCTCGAGAATGTTACGAATGCTCGCGCCAAAGTGAGCTCGATAAGTGTTACGCCCGAACTCGTGGAAGATGAGGCCGCCTTTGCTAAGTTTCAGGCTGCTCAAGGCGAATTGCGTTCGGCTCTCGGACGTTTGATCGCGGTGGCAGAAAACTATCCGCTACTGCAGGCCAATCAAAACTTCCGCGATTTGCAGGCCCAACTCGAGGGGACTGAAAATCGGATTACTGTCGCCCGCAAACGTTATATCGATGCTGTTCAAAATTATAACATTACCGTGCGCTCTTTTCCGTCGAACCTAACTGCGAAGCTGTTCGGATATAAGACCAAGGCAAATTTCACGGTCGAGAACGAGCAAGCATTGGCTGTTCCGCCGAAGGTGGATTTTTCGAAGTAAGCAATGAAGGCGGTGCTCAGGCGGCTTCTGATTTTTGGGGTCTTGCTGGTATGCGGGGGCGGCGTAGCTGCTTACGCAGACCAGCCGGTCCCGCCTTTCCGTAGTTACGTAACAGATCTCACGGGAACGCTCTCGTCAACGGAGGCTTCTCAAATCGAGGCCACCCTGAGTAGCTACGCTCGTCGCCGAGGGAGTCAAATAGCCGTTCTCATCGTTCCCACTACTGAGCCTGATACGATCGAGCAGTACGGCATACGGGTGGTTGATCAGTGGAAGCTCGGGCGCAAGGGCGTGGATGACGGGGCGCTGCTGCTCGTTGCAAAGAATGATCGGGCGACGCGTATAGAAGTCGGAAGGGGTTTGGAGGGCTCTTTGACGGATCTTGCTACGAAGCGAATTATTGCCGAGGTCATCGTTCCGCAATTTCGCAGCGGCAACTTCAGCGCGGGGATACGTGCGGGAATCGAGGCCATTCTTCGGGTGATAGCCGGGGAGGCCTTGCCGCCTCCGGAGGGCCGGGACGCAGGGCCGGCCGGGTTACTTGACCTGCTGCCGTTCCTATTTTTTTTGCTTCTGGTCCTTGGTGGAATCGTTAATGCAACTTTTGGTCGCTTCTTTGGCTCGGGAGTAATGGGGCTGTTGGTGTTCTTGTTGAGTCTGCTTTTTGTTTCCGTTCTTGCTTCCTTCCTATTTGGGCTAGGAGCCTTCTTTGTCTCCCTCATGGGCATCGTTGGCCCCCACGGGTATGGATACCGGCGCGGCTGGAGTAGCGGAGGATTTGGCGGGTTCGGAGGAGGTTTCGGCGGCGGAGGGTTCTCCGGTGGTGGCGGCGGCGGTTTCAGTGGAGGGGGCGCTTCAGGGCGTTGGTAGATATATGCAGATCGCTCGATTCTTCCGTCATGTGCTCACGGGCCCCTGGACCGTCAGGAGGCATTTTAGCGCGCGAGATTTGGAGGCGATTGAAGCCTCGATCAAGGAATCGGAAAGCACGCATGGAGCCGAGATTCGGTTCTGTGTCGAGGCGGCACTGGACTCCCATGAGCTTCGTGCTGGACTCAGTCCTCGCCAGCGAGCCGAGCAAGTATTTGCGCATCTGCGGGTGTGGGATACCGCCGGAAACAACGGCGTGCTGTTCTACCTTCTGCTTGCCGATCGCGATTTTGAAATTGTCGCGGATAGAGCCGTTGCTCGGGTCATTCCCGACGCTGAATGGCAGGCGATTTGTCGTGAGGTCGAGGATGCCTTTCGCTCTCGTAAGTTCATGGACGGAGTAACCTTAGGCCTGCGGCGAATTTCGGACAAACTACGCCCGCATTTCCCCCCTTCCTCCCGGGCCTCCGAACTTTCCAATCGGCCCGTCGTCATGTGAAAACAGCGGTAGTACGGACGTTGCCAAGAAAAGGGAATAGAAATTGCCGTACGGGACCTGGTGATAGCGAAAGAGCGCATCCATAGCGGCGATGCACAGCCCGAAACAAATCTTGCCTCGGTGTGATCGGGGGCAGGTGGCCGGATCGCTAATCATGTGAAATGTGAAAAGCAGAAACGTCGCGCTCAACATCGGCAGGGCCATGACGAGAAATGCCTTGCCGGCCAGCCACGCACGTAGCCAGGCCAGAACGACGAACCCTCCAAGCCAGGACGCCGACACGGTCACCTCTCGCGCATACCATATCGTGAAAGCTCCAAATAATAGGAATACGATTGAGGGAAGAAAATAGCCGCCAAAGAGCGCCGGCATGCCGGTAGCATAGAGAGGAGTGCACATGAGCATGACGACGACGCCGAAATTTGCAGGGTTATACAAATGACGTCCTTGATAGGTAATGACCGCCTTCGAAAGAATGGCGAGTGATACGCTCGTCAGGTACACCCACGGGTAACGGGAGTCCAGCAGCAGGCTCGTGGCGAGGCCGATGATGAGAGCTGAGGGAGGGAACCTGACCTTCCTATAGAGAAGCATGCCGAGGGCAAAGTCGAGAGCGAGTGCCAGAGTGCAGCAGGCTGCTGTAATCCAATGAGGGCGGTCCATATGGAAGACCTCGCGGGCTGCGATGGCATAGCACAGCAATACGGTCGTTTGCACAACCCGTGGGTCGAAGCGCCTTGGGGTCCGCTGTGGAAGGTAACCTGATTGATGAGAGGGTGCGCTGGGCATGGAAGTATTTGATGATTATGCCAAGCTTGCCGGGTTTGATACAGTATCTATTCTATGCGCCGCTACATTGGTGTCGTCATCGCTGCTTTGGTCTTTGGCATCGGCATACTGATGCGTTCGCAGCTCAGTCGCTCGTGGCAGCTCAATGAAGCGCATGAGCGAGCCGAGAGATCATTGCCCAAGAATTTTTCGATGCATGAGGAGAGTGCCGAGCGAGGCATATCTTTCCAGTACAAGGGACCCGAGCTTGCCGAGGCGCTGCAACCCGAGGACTTGCATGTAATTGGAGGTGGAATTGCGGTTGCCGACATCAACGGGGACGGCTGGCAAGATTTTTACGTAACCACTGCCGGACTCAATCAGCCGAATCACTTGTATCTAAATCAGGGCGGACGAGCTTTCACGGAGGCTTCCGAGCAGTGGCGGGTGCGAGATCTTAATCTCACGCTCACTACGCTCAGCGCGAATCCGATTGTTCAGCCGGAGCAGAGATCCTTTGCATCAATTTTCCCGCTGTTCTTTGATTATAACCGTGACGGCAAGCCCGATTTATTGGTCGTTGGTATCGGCTGCTCCAAATTATTCGAAAATTTGGGCGATGTCTTTCAGGACGTGTCGGAGGAGTCTGGCCTCGCAGATTGCCGCAATGCACAGACAGCTGTCCCTCTTGACTACAATCGTGATGGATTCACGGATCTTTACATCGTGCGCTACTTTGGCCCACAGGATCTCTTCACGACCGATGATGCCAACGTTTGGATAAATAGTTCTTTCAATGCCACCAACGGTGGGAGCAATACGCTCTATCGCAATAATGGCGATGGCACGTTTAGTGATGTAACAAAGGAGATCGGCGGAGGAGATGCGCAATGGAGCTTCGATGCTGCCGCGGGAGATTTTTTTGATGATGGAGGCACCGAGATTCTGGTTTCCAATGATTTCGGCCCGGACAAGCTGTACTCCGTCGCACCTGATACGATGGCGGACATCTCGGATCGCCTTGGTACGCCGGATCGCCGCCTCGGGATGGGTGTGTCTGTAGGATACTTGGATTCGAGCGGGCGGCCGTTCGTGCATGTTTCGAATGCGTATCATCCTCAGTATCGTCATGAAGGGAATTTTCTATGGCAATTCGGCCTGGATGGGGTCGGCCGCGACCGCGCGTTGTCCTGGGGAAGTAACTATTGTCTTTGGGCCTGGGGGTCCAACTTTCAAGATTTCGATTTGGATGGAACTCTCGATTTGTTCATAGCGAACGGTTTCCTTTCAGGGGCCGATCGCAAGGAAGTGGCTCCCGGGATTTACATCGAACCTGAGAGCCCTCCGAAGGATGCCTCCTTTCGGATGGGAACCTTGCAGACTTTTCCCGGGCGCATTTTGGAGTCAGGAACCGTATTCGGTGCAATGTTTCGTGATGACGCCGAGGCTGGTCGGTTATCATTCGCGGGCTATCAGCAGGATTGCATGTTCCTGAACAAGGAGGGGAGCTTCAGCGATGTGGCGTCTGTAGCGGGCATGGACGAAGATGCTGATGGAAGAGCGGTCGCGTCAATTGATTTTGATAATGATGGTGCCGTGGATCTATTGGTCACTACCCGCAATCAGGGACTCAAGCTGTATCACAACCGAGTGGTTCCGAATTCGCGCTGGATTGGCTTTGAACTCGTTGATGCGACGGGAAATGAGCTTGCTCCGGGTGCCCGCATCAGGGTTTCTCAGGGGGAGCGAGTCTGGTATCGCTATGCTGCGGGCGGAAAGTCCGGATTTCTTGCTATGTCCGATCCGCGGCTGCATATCGGATTGCAGGCCGATTCCCCGGTTGACATCGAGGTCCGCTGGCCATCGGGGAATGTGGAATCAACCAACGCTGTGGCGCCGGGCAAATACTATCGACTCTGCGAGGGGCAGCCGGATCTGCGTTGTATGAGTCGATAGCCGCGCCGTCTA